>JBPYFB010000434.1:0-7975 GCA_051986465.1 Rugosimonospora sp. | reverse complement strand
CTGGTCGAGGAGCTGACGGCCGCGGGCATCACGGACGCGGCCGTCGAGCTGCCGCCGACGATGGGGGAGCGGTACTACGACGTCTGGGCGTTCGCACCGGCGGCCCGCGCCTTTTTGGTCGCACCGGTCGCCTGGCCACCGCGCGACCGGACGCCGGTGGACCTGCTCGACGCGGTGCTCGCCTGGCTGCGCGACCAACCCGGCCCGGACGTGCCGCCCTTCGCGCTGACCCTCGGGGCAGAGACTGCGCTGACGTGGCAGACCGCGGCGGCGATGGGCGCTGGCGTACTGCGCGCCCACCAGACGACGTCGGTCACCATGGTCACCGACTTCGCCACGAGCCTGGCCGTGGCCGTGGTGTCGAACGGTTTGCACGGCGCGAGCCCGCGGGCCTCGGTGAGCGCGGCCGGCGCGGGCTGGGCGCCCGGCGCGGTCGCCGAGCGGATGCGCGGCCAGCGGGAGATGATCCGCCGGTATCCGCACCCGCTGGGCTGGGCGGCGGTGACCGCCGAGGCCGACGCGGCATGGACCATGTCTGAGGACTGGGTGGAGCGCCCGCAGGACCGGGCGTCGCGGGAGGAGTCGCGACGCCTGTACGAGCTCGCCTCGGATGTCCTTGTCCCCGACGCGATGTGGTACCAGGTGCTCTCGGCGGGTCACCTCGAACGGCTGGGCGGGTCGCCGCCCGGTGCCGTACCGCTGCGGGACGGCCGGTACGAGCTGACCGTCGGCGAGCCGGAGCAGTGGCTGCCCGGCCACCCGGACCGGTACCCGGTGCGGGACCGCTGCCGGGAACTGCTCGCCGGCTGCCTGGGTACGGAGGAGGCCGCCGGGGACGTGCACCGGGCCCGGCTGGACCGCTGGCGCGACGAGGACCCCGACGGCCTCCTGCGAGATGCCTGACGTGCGAGGCACGACGGGTCAGCGGATGGCCTGAACCGGACCGTACGACCCCCGTGGTGCCGTGCCGTCCACTGTGGACCATGTCGCGGACCCGCCGAGCCATCGCGGCAGGTACCAGTTGTGCCGGCCGAGCAGCGCCATGGCGGCCGGCAGCAGGATCGCCCGGATGAGGGTCGCGTCGATGAGGATGGCCGCGGCCAGCCCGACCCCGATCTGCTTGAACGTCAGCAGCGACAGCATCGCCAAGATGGCGAAGACCGCGACCATGACGACGGCGGCGCTGGTGACGGTGGTGGCCGAGCGGGTCACGCCCTCCCGGATTGCCTCCTTTGTGGACAGTCCCCGGCTGGCCGCCTCCCTGACCCGGCTCACCAGGAACACGTGATAGTCCATGGAGAGTCCAAAGAGGACGACGAACAGGAACAGCGGCAACCACGACACCACGCCGCCGTTGCTGCGGAAGTCCAGCAGCCCCTCCGCCCAACGGTGCTGGAAGACCAGGACGAGCAGGCCGTACGCGGCGGCGACGCTGAGCAGGTTCAGCGCGATCGCGGTCAGCGCGATCGTCAGCGACCGGAAGGCCAGCAACAGCACCAGGAATGTCAGCCCGAGCACGAAGCAGAACACCCATGGCAGCCCGGCCGCCATCTGGCCGGCGACGTCCCGGGTAACCGCGACCTGGCCCGTGACGCCGGTCCAGGTACCCGGCACCTGGCCGAGGGTCGCCGGTACCAACCGCTGGCGCAGCAGGTCGAGCGAGCGGTCGGCGCGCGGGTCGCCCGGCGGGTACGGGATCGGCAGGTCCACGGCGGCGACCCGGCCGTCGGTCGAGAAGCGCGGTACCGGCTGCCGGGCGACCGCGAACAGGTCGCTGGTACCGGCCTGCCGGACCAGTTCCGCGAATGCCGCGGCGACCCGCTCGCGGGGCAGCGACCCGGCCGTGGTCGAGGTGACGACGACGGTGTGCGCGGCGCCCTGGTCGGGGAAGGCGGCGTTGAGGCGCTCGTACGCCTGGATGGCCGGTACCGACGTGGGCAGGTTCTCGGCGGTCACCTGCTTGAGCCGCATGCCCAGCGCGGGTACCGCGAGCGCGAGCAGCGCGCCGCCGGCGAGGACCAGGCACAGCACCGGCCGGGCGAGGACCGTGCCGAGCACGGCCGACCACGCCCGGGACCGCCGGTCCGGGCGGCGCAGCCGGTGCAGCAGGGGTATGCGCGGCCGGTCGATCCGGTCGCCGAGCAGCGCCAGTATCGCCGGCAGCGCGGTCACCGAGCCGAGCATCGCCACCGCGACGACCAGCATGGTGCCCACCGCCATCGAGGTGAACACGGCGTTGCCGGCGACGAACAGCCCCGCCATCGCGAGCAGGACGGCGACGCCGGAGACGAGCACCGCCCGCCCCGAGGTGGCCGCCGCCACCTCGATCGCGTCGCGCGAGGAGCGGCCCCGTGCCCGCTCCTCGCGCTCCCGCCTGATGTAGAACAGCGAATAGTCCACGCCGACGGCCATCCCGATGAGCAGCACCACACTGGACATCGACGGGTCCATCGGCACGAGATGCGAGGCGAGCCCGGCGAGGCCGAGCGCGCTCGCGACGGCGGTCAGCGCGAGCAGCACCGGTACCCCGGCGGCGAGCAGCGCGCCGAAGGCGAGCAGCAGGATGATGAGGGTCAACGGGACGCTGGTCAGCTCGGCACGGCGCAGGTCGGCGCCGAGGCGGGTGGCGACGGCCTGGCCGAGCGAGGCGGCGCCGGCCTGTTCCACGCGCAGCTCCGGATGGTGTGCGGCCACCTGCGCGGTCGCGTCCAGCATCGGTACGACCAGCCGCTTCGCCTCGGCCACCCGGTCCGAGCCGGTACGGGTGCCCGTGTCGAGGGCGACGCGCACCAGCCAGCTTCGCCCGTCGGGCGCGGGTACCGGGGCGGAGACGGAGGCGATACCGCCGATCGTCGCGTACCGCTGCCGCAGCTCGGCCACGACGGGCTGGACCTGCGCCTCGGGCAGCGCGCCCGGACCCCGTGCCTGGATCAGTACTGATTCGATCGGCTTGTCGTTGAAGTACGCGCCCGCCAGCGCCTTCTCCGCGAGCCGGGAGTCACCGGCTCCCGAGTCGGCGTTGTCCAGTGCGCGGGTACCGGCCGCCCCGCCGGCGCCCACCGCGAGCACGACGAACAGCAGCCAGATGGCGACCGCGGTCCACCGGTGCCGGGCGCTCCATCGGGCGACCCGGACGACCGCGCCACCGCGCGATCGGGAGTCCAAAGTAGATCGGGATTCAGAAGCAAGCATGCGTCGAGGCTGCCCGGCGCCGCGCCCCGCTGTCGGTAGCGCCGGCACCCGTCTTGGTGGTGAGGTTGTCCGCAGTTCGGTGCGGAAGCTGGCCGCATGGGCTGGCCGCGGGTTGACCCGTACCGTGAACGCATGCGTCTGACGGCTGCGGTGCGGTCGGTGTTCCCGGCTGGGTTCTGGGCCGCGACCTCGCACGTGCTGCTGGGCCTGCCGCTCGGCATCGCGACGTTCACGGTGATGCTGACCCTGATCGCGCTGACCGCCGGCTTCGCGGTCACCGGGGTGATCGGCGTGGCCTGCGCCGTGCTGTTGCTGTGGTCGATGCGTGGCTTCACCGCGATGCAGCGCTCGCGGTTTCGGGACGCGCTCGGCGTGCAGATCCCGGCGGTGGCGCAGCGGTACCCGGGCGGGCTGGTCTCCCGTACCCTCGCCTGGCTGCGCTCCGGTACCACGTGGCGGCAGATCGGGTACCACCTGCTCGCCCTTCCCGTCGGTACCCTCAGCACCGTCGTCGTGGTCGCGGCCTGGTCGGGCGGGTTCGCCGGCGCCGGCGTGCTCGCCTATCAGGGTTTGTTGCCGCGCACCGGCGCCTTCGGCGTGCCGATGCGCTCGCCCGGTGTCCTCGCCGCGCTGACCGCCGGCGGCCTGCTGCTGCTCGCGATGGCGCCACGGCTGGCGCGGGCCCTCGCCGACCTGGACGCCGCGCTCGCCCGCGGGCTGCTCGGCCCCAGCCCCGCGCAGGCGCTGGCGCTGCGCATGCAGGACCTGGCGCGCAGCCGGGCCGGCGTCGTCGACGCGGCCGACGCGCAGCGCCGCCGGATCGAGCGGGACCTGCACGACGGCACCCAGCAGCGGCTGGTCTCCCTCGCGCTGCGCCTCGGCATGGCCCGCGCCGAGCTGGCCGGCGCACCGGAGCCGGCCCAGCGTGCCATCGCGCAGGCGCACGACGAGGCCAAGCAGGCCCTCGCCGAACTGCGCGACTTCGTCCGCGGGCTGCACCCGGCGGTGCTCGACGACCGCGGCCCGGACGCCGCGCTCTCCGGTATCGCCGCCCGCGCGCCGCTGCCGGTGCGGTTGACCGTCGAGGTGGCCCCGCGCTGCTCCGCGACGGTGGAGGCGATCGCGTACTTCGTGGTCTCCGAATCGCTCGCGAACGTGGCGAAGCACGCGCGCGCCAGCGAGGTCGAGGTGACCGTGGCGCGCGACGGCGACCGGTTGCGCATCCGGATCGCCGACGACGGGGTGGGCGGCGCCGACGCGCAGCGCGGCACCGGGCTGCGCGGGCTGGCGCAGCGGGCCGCGTCGGTCGACGGTGTGCTGCGGGTGGACAGCCCGCCGGGCGGGCCGACGGTGATCGAGGTGGAGCTGCCGTGCGAGTCGTGATCGCCGAGGATTCGGTGCTGCTGCGCGAGGGGCTGACGACGCTCCTGAGTTCGGTGAACGTGGAGGTGGTCGCGGCGGTCGCCGACGCCGAAGCGCTGTTGCGCGCCGTCGAGGAGCACCAGCCGGATGCGTCCATTGTGGACGTACGGATGCCGCCGACGCACACGGACGAGGGGCTGCGCGCGGCGCTCGTACTGCGCCGGCAGTGGCCGCGGGTGGCGGTACTGGTGCTGTCCCAGTACGTAGAGGAGCGGTACGCGACCGAACTGCTCGCCGGGAGCACCACCGGCGTCGGGTACCTGCTCAAGGACCGGGTCGCCGATGTGGCCGAGTTCGTCGAGGCGCTGCGCCGGGTCGCGGCCGGCGGTACCGCCCTGGACCCGGAGGTCGTCGCGCAACTGCTCGTACGCAAGCGCAGCGACCCGCTGTCCCGGCTGACCGCGCGCGAACACGAGGTGCTGCGGCTGATGGCCGAGGGGCGCTCGAACTCCGCCATCGCCGGCGCGCTGACCGTCACACCCAGCGCGGTCGAGAAGCACGTCAACAGCATCTTCACCAAGCTCGACCTGCTGCCCGCCGAGGACGACCACCGGCGGGTAGTGGCGGTACTGCGGTTCCTGCGCTCGGATGGCGGGGCCCGATGAACGGGTGGCGGGCGGCGGGCAGCGCGTTCGCGGTGCTGCTACTGGCGACCGGCAGCGTCTCGGGCACGTTCTGGTTGGCCCGCCACACCGAGGTGCAGGACCAGGCGTACGGGCGTCCGGTGACCCGGCTCGAACTCGACACCGGCGGCGGCGACGTGACACTGCTGCCCGGCGGCCCGGGCGTGACCGTACACCGGCACCTCACGTGGTCGTACGCGAAACCGACCATTCGCGAGGTGTGGGAGGGTGGCACGCTGCGCGTCACGGTGCACTGCGCGCTGGTGATCGTCGGGCCGCTGTGTGCCGTCAACTATGTGCTACGGGTACCGGCGACCGTGCGCGACGTGGTGGTCGCCACCTCCTCGGGCGACGTCGCGCTGCGCTTCGCCGCGGCGCCCAGCCGGGTACAGGTGCGCACGGGTAGCGGGGACGTCGGGGTGTCGCTGCCGGCCGGCGGGTACCAGGTGTCGACCGGCAGCCACAGGAACCGGGTACGGGTACGGGTCACCCGCGACGCGACCAGTCCATACTCGATCGACATCGACTCCAGTTCCGGAGAGATCGACGTCGGGTACGACTGACGGGCGGCGCTGTCCCCCCGCCACCGGGCGGGACTCAGGCGATCGGCTTGTTGGCGTCGACCCACTCGCGCAGGGCCGGACCGCATTCGAAGCTGGCGATCATCGCGTACCGCGGCGCGCTGCCCGTGTGGTAGACGGCGTGCCACAGCCGCTCGGTGTCCACCACGAACTGGGCGCCGATGGGCAGCGGGATGTGGTGTTCGGTGGTCGGGTCGTCGCGGTTCTCCCGCAGCACCATGTAGCTGCCGGGGTCGTCGGTGAGGTTGATCCAGGCCCGTACCACCCAGCCCTCGCCCTCCGGGTTGAGCCGGTTGTTGTCGTCCAGGTGCAGGCACTTGGTGACGACGTCCTGGTAGTCGATGGACGGCTGGAGCTTGATGATCCGCACTCGGCCGAACCGGGCGCCTACCGCGCTGACCCAGTCGCAGAGCCCCGGCGCCTTCAGCGCGTTGGCGGTCCACACGCCGTCCTTGTCCGGCATGCCGTGCTCCCAGAAGCCGCGCGGGTCGTCGGCACCGTTGGCGGAGGCCAGGACGGCGAAGTTGGTGTCCCCGCCGGACTTCCAGTCGAGGTAGGTCAGACCCTCCCACTGGCTCGGGTCGAGCTTGTGCTCGTACGGTCGAAGGACGGTGAAGCCGGTGCTGGATAAGCTCTCCAGCGTCTCGTACCGCGCGCGAGTATCAGTCACAGATCCCCCCAAATTAAAGCGAACTATCTGCAGCGCCCCCTTACCCCCATAACGGACGGGTAAGCAGCGCAACCCCAGCGCAGTTTGGCACCGGAGCCCATGATTTTTGGGCAGACGCCGTAATTTGCCCGCGACGATCGCCATGGATGCCCCTTGCGGGGGACACCCGAGGCTCTACAGTGGACTCCCGGGGGAGCGCAGCCGGAGCCGGGTTTTGGCGGAGGCGAGCACCCCCAACGCTGCGCCAACGCTGCCCCGAGGCCGGTCAGAGCCGCCGAGTGGCTGGTCGAAGCGCCCAGGAGAGCAGCGCCAGCCCGGCGAACACCGCGGGGGCGACCAGGTTGGTGGGGGACTGGTGCCTGGCGACATGGGACGCCATGGCGCCGATCATGTTGATCAAGATCCCGGCGTACGCCCACTCCTTGAGCCGGGGCAGCCGCGGCGCCAGGACCACGGCCCCGGCGATGATCTTCGCGGTCCCCATGATCGTGGCCAGGTAGCTGGGGTAGCCCAGATCGATCATGACCGGATAGAACGGTGCCATCCGGAACAGGTCCATTGCGCCGCCGATGACGCACTCGCCGACCACGATCGCCGTCACGGTCCAGTAGGCGCCGGGGTGGTTGCGAAGCCGGGGCTCGCCGATCGATGCCTGCCGCGTTGCCATCGGACCCTCCTATCGAAACGGATCCGTACTCTTCTAAAGGTACGATAGCGTGCCGATGGAGGTGGGCACAAATGGCCGGACGGGCCGAGCCGATATCGCGGGGGGCGGGCGCGCGCGACCGGGTGCTGCGCGCCGCGCTGGCGGTACTCGACGAGCACGGCCTGGCCGGCTTCACGATGGAGGCCGTCGCGCGGCGGGCCGGGGCGAGCAAGGCGACGCTGTACCGGCGCTGGCCGACGGTGGGCGCGCTGCTGGTCGACGCCATGGACGCCACGTTCCAGCCCTTTCCGGTACCGGATACCGGCCGGCTGCGAAGCGATCTCGCGCAGTTGCTGAACGCCTTCGTCACGATGCTGGAAGGCACGCCGTTCCCGCGCCTGCTCGCCGCCTTCATCGACGCCGCCGAACGGGATCCCGCGCTGGCGACCCTGCACGCGGACCTGACCCAGCGCCGTCGGGAGCCGCTGCTCGCGGTCCTGGCCCGGGCCCGCGAACGCGGCGAGCTCGCCGCCGGTGTGGACCTGGAGATCCTCACCGACATGCTCGCCGGCCCGTTCTTCTACCGCCGTTTCATCGCACACCGGCCCATCCCGCCGGACCTCGTCGACGGCGTCATCGCGCAGGCGCTCGGCCCCGCCGCCCCATGATCGTGGCGTTGGGTCGCCCCATGATCGTCGCAACTTCATTGAAGTTGCGGGGTTGGGGCCTGCCCAACACCGCAACTTCAATGAAGTTGTCGCGCATGCGTCAGTGATCAGGGTGGCTAGACGGTATGAGGGGCCTGGTTGACCGGGCCGGGGCCTCACTCGCAAGTTGACGT
>JBPYFB010000433.1:0-9749 GCA_051986465.1 Rugosimonospora sp. | reverse complement strand
CAGCGCGCTCGCCGACCCGCCGCCCCGTACCGGCTTCATCGACCGGTGCCTGGTCGCCGCGTACGACGCCGAGATCGACCCGCTGCTCTGCCTGACCAAGGCGGACCTGGCCGGGCCGACCGAGATCCTCGACTACTACGCGGACCTGGACCTGCCGTACGTGCTCACCCGCCCCGACGCCGATCTGGACCCGCTGCGCGAGCGGCTCGCCGAGCGCATCTCGGTCATGATCGGCCACTCGGGTGTGGGCAAGTCCACTCTCGTCAACCGGCTGGTAACCGGGGCGGACCGGCGGGTCGGCGAGGTCAGCGCGATCGGCAAGGGCCGGCACACGTCGACCAGCGCGGTCGCGCTCGCGCTGTCTGACAACTCCGGCTGGATCATCGATACCCCGGGGATCCGCTCGTTCGGGCTCGCCCACGTGACGCCGGACAACCTGCTGCACGGCTTCCCCGACCTGGTACAGGCGTCGGTGAACTGCCCGCCGGGTTGCGACCACACGGGTACCGACGTCAACTGCGGCCTGGATGCGCTGGTGGCCGCGGGCGGTGCCGACCCGCGCCGGCTCGCCTCGTTCCGCCGCCTGCTCGCGTCGCAGTCGGGTACCGCCGAGGAAGTACCGGAGCGCGAGTAGGCGCGGGGGCTCTAGTCGCGCAGGACGTCGACGTATCCGCCGGTGCGCCAGTACACGCCGTGGTCGCGGGCGAGCATGGCCTCGTCGATGAGGTACCGGCGCAGCGTGACGTAGTCGTCGATGAAGGCGCGCAGTACCGCGTCGACGGCGCGCTCCGGGTACCGCACGCCAGGCTCGAAGCTGGCCGCGACGTGTTCGAGGATGATCCGGCGCTTGGCGCGCGCGGCGGGCAACTGGACCAGCCGGCCGTCGCGGATGAAGGCGCGCAGCACCGCCGCCTTGTCACGATCGGGGTCCAGTGGCTCGTCGGGTACCCGCTGGGGCCCGTACTCCCTGATGGCGTCCTTGAAAGCGGCGAGGTCGGCGACGAGCTTGCCCTCGACGGTGCTGACCAGACCGCCCTCCTGCAAGCGGCCCAGCGCCCGCACCGCCTCGCGCGCCGACAGCCCCGCGGCAGGCGCCACCTCGCCCGGAGTCGCCGCGCCCAGCACGACCGCGGCGAAGGCCTTCAGCCGCGCCTCCTCGGCCAGCAGGCCGCATAAGACGTCGGGTCGCATCCCAGGAAGATACCCAAGACGCAAATCCATTTGAATTTTGCGACGTGCGAGGGCGGTTCGGGATCACTGCTATGTTTCTGCCCATGGCCGGATACGCCGACGACCTCGCGCTCGCCCACGTCCTCGCCGACACCGCGGACGCCATCTCGATGGCGCGTTTCCGGGCACTGAACCTGCACGTGGAGGCGAAGCCGGACCTGACGCCGGTCTCCGACGCGGATACGGCCGTAGAGAAGGCGATCCGCGCGACGCTCGCCCGCGCCCGGCCGCGCGACGGCGTGCTGGGCGAGGAGTACGGCGTGACCGAGGCGGCCGCCGGCCCGAGCACCCGCCAGTGGATCATCGATCCGATCGACGGCACGAAGAACTTCATCCGCGGGGTACCCATCTGGGCCACGCTGATCGCTCTCATGGAGGGCGATCAGGTGATGGTCGGGCTGGTCTCCGCGCCAGCGCTGGGGCGCCGTTGGTGGGCGGCGCGCGGGCACGGCGCCTATGCCGGCCGGCACACCGCCGCGGCGACACCGATCCGGGTATCCGCGGTCTCCCGCCTCGCCGACGCGTCGTTCTGTTACTCGTCCCTGCCGCACTGGGAGGAGACCGGCCGGCTCCCCGGCATGCTGGACATCATGCGCAGAGTGTGGCGCAGCCGGGCGTACGGCGACTTTTACGGATACATGCTCGTGGCCGAGGGCGCGGTCGACGTGATGGTCGAGCCGGAATTGTCACTCTGGGATGTAGCGGCTCTTGTACCCATCGTGACCGAGGCTGGCGGCCAATTCAGCGACCTTTCCGGGCAACCCGGGCCGGCCGGCGGCAGTGCGATCGCAACAAACGGGAAGTTACACGCCGACATTCTGGATCATCTCACACACGGAGCGTGATGACCGCTGAGGATCCGGCCTGGACGGTCTATCCTCTCCGGGTGGTCTCTTCCGGCTGGACGTACCTCGCCGCCATGATCGTGGCGTACGGGTTCGCGAACCTCCTACAGTCGGTCGCGGCCGCGCGCACCCGGCACGAGAAGAGGTTCCATCCCAGCCTGTTGCTGCGGCTGTTGCGTGACTGGACATACCTCGTCGGGGTCGCCTGCCAGTTCAGCGGCTTCCTGCTCGCCTTCCTGGCCCGCCGGGAACTCCCGCTCTTCCTCGTGCAGGCGGCGGTCGCGGCGGGCCTCGGCGTCACCGCCATCCTGGGCGTGGCCGTGCTCAAGTGGAAGCTGCCGACGGCCGAGATTGTCCTGCTCCTGGCGCTGTGCGCAGGTGTGACCGGCCTGATCGTCTCGGCCGAGCCCGGCCCGTCCCGCCCGATCAACTTCGCGGGTGACGTGGGGCTGGGCGTCGCGATTGGCCTGATCGCGATCGCCGGCCTGTTCGCCGTACGGCTGCGCGGGGCACCCGGCTCGGTGGCACTGGGTTCGCTCGCCGGGCTCGCGTTCGGCGCGGCGGCGGTCGCCTCGCGGCCGCTCGCCTCGGTGCACTCGTGGGACCGGTTCATCACCGACCCCCTCCTCTACCTGCTGCTGGCACACACGGTCCTGGGTCAACTGCTGCTGGGCCTCGCGATGCAGCGCGGCTGCACGACGGCGGCGGTGGCCGCGATGGACGCGGCCTCCGCGGCACCGGCGGCCGTCGCCGGTCTGCTCATGCTCGGCGACCGGATCTGGCCGGGCCGCGAGTGGTTGGCCGCCATGGGCTTCCTGCTGACTCTGGGGGCGGTGCTGCTTCTCACGCGGTACGCCGAGCCGCAGCACCACCAGACGCACAACCGGCCCCGATCGACGTTCCGCGAACGGGATCGCGGATCCGTCGGCGGTCTGAGTGTCGTCCGGCCCCGCTGACCTTTCTCAGGCCCCGCAGCCCTTTCTCAGGCCCGCCAGGCCCGGGCGTCGGCACCGGGCGGGCGGGTACCGAGTGCGCAGGCGCCAGGGATGTGCACGCTGCCCGCGGTCCCCGGATCGCGGCGCAGCGGCGGCCAGCCCTCCGCGATCTGATCGTCCAGTACGGATTCCGTAACGGCGCCGCGCCGGTGCGCCTGCGTCACCTCGTTCGCGACGAGCGCCACCAGGTCCGGCAGGTACGCGCCGGCCGGTACCGAGCCGACGGACAGGCGCCACTCGCGGCCCGGGTCATACACCGGTACCGGCTCGCTCGCGGTGAGCATCAGCAGCGAAGCCTCGCCCGGCCGCCCGAGCCGGACGCCCACATCGCTCACCCACTCGTACCGGAAGTGGCCGCCGAGGCACTTGCCGGCGCGCCGGTAACCGGCGGCGTGCGCCACCACGGCGAGCGCCGGTCCGAAGGTGGCGCGCCCGCTCCCGCCGCCGTCGTATCTGCGACACCCGACCACCACGCGCCGGTTGGTGACCGTCGCCTGCCCCGGCCGGCGGCTGCGCCACACCGGTAGCCACGGCTGCTCGGTGGTTACCCGCGTCTCCAACATGATCACGCTGTCCGCGATGCGTACCAACAGGCTCTCGTCCCGCTCCAGTACCGGCTGCTCGGTACCGCGCAGGAACGCCGGCCGGCGCCACGGATCGCCGCGGTCGCCACCGTCGTCGAGAATTGCCAGCGGCATGCCTGACATACCCGCCCCCTTACTCGCTCTGGCACCCTCCACAGTGGTCCGATCGCCGGCCGCGCGCACGACCCCGACTCGGGGGTCACACCGGCCGGCGGCCTCCGGCAGATTCAGCCGATCGTGCCATCCGGGTGTGCGATCGGCGGATGCTTCACATCCGTCCGGACCGCGACCTCCCGGGCGCAACCGTCCAGAATGGAACGGCCTGGGCCGGCCGCCACCGGCCGCCACGACCATCTCGCGCGGGAAGGGACGGCGTGCAGTCGCGAAGCCTTGCCGCCACCGCCACGCTGTACCAGACCATGTCGCGTCTGGCGGCGGTGGTACGGGGCACGCTGGCGCTGATCGCGATACCGGTCGCGGTGCTCGGTGCCGTACCGCCCGTATCGGGTTCCTGGCTGGCCGTTGCCCTGGCCGGCACGCTGGTCTGGACCGCGTGCTACGCGTACGTGGCGGTCACCCGGGGCCTCACGCGATGGCTGATCGCACTGGACGCCGCCGTCGCCATCGCGCTCTGCCTCGCCACCGAGCGGCTGGTCGCCCCGGCCGCGGTACCGGGCCTGTCCAGTTGGGTGTCGAACGTGGCGAGCCTGACTGTCATATGTGGACAGTTCGCGGGTACGCCCAGGCTGTCGGTACCGGCCGGTTTCGCTGTTGCCGGCGCGGTCGCGGTCGGCTCGCAGTTCGCGGGCGCGCCCGACCACGGCATCACCGGCGCCACCGAGATCGTCCTGCAGGCCCTCATCACCGCGGGCATCATCGCCATCGGCACCCGCACCGAGCGCTCCGCGACCGCCGCCTTCACGCGATACCAGGAGTCGGAGCGGGTGGCGCGGGTACGCGAGGCGGAGCGCGCCGACGAACGACACCACCTACGCAGCCTGCACAACGGTCCACTCACGACACTCACCATGGCGGGCCTGGGCGACCTGGGCAGCCGGGAGCTGATGGTACGGCGCCGGGCGGCGATCGACGTGGCGGCGCTGTGGCGCGCGGTGAGCGCGGAGTTACCGGGTGAGTCACCAGCCGAGGGGGTACCGCTGGACGAGCGGCTGCACGGGGTGGCCGCCGGGTACCGGCAGGCGCTGCGCATCACCGTGGCCCTGACGCGCTGTCTGGTACCCCAGCCCGTCGCGGACGGGTTCGCCGAGGGCGTCGCGGAAGCGCTGGAGAACGTGGTGCGCCACGCGGGGGTACGCGACGCCACGGTGGCGTTGCGCGAGCGGAACGGCAAGGTGGTGGTCACGGTCGGGGACCGCGGCCGGGGCTTCAATCCCGCCACCGTGCCCAGCTACCGCTTCGGGCTACGGCACGCGGTGGGCGGGCGACTCGCCGAGGCCGGCGGATACAGCCGGGTGCGCTCGGCGCTCGGTGGCGGTACCGAGGTGACCCTGGAGTGGCCGCGTGGATGACACTCGCCTGGATGGCACCCCGGTCGGGCTGGTCGTCGAGCGGTGGGGCCGGGGGGCAGCGGTCGCGGCGCTCGTGGTCGCGCTCGGCTGGCACCTCGGCAACGACCTGCCCGTCATGCTCGGCAACTGGGCGGAGTACCGGCCAGCGGCGCTGGTCGGCGCGGTGTGGCTCGGGTACCTGGGCATCGCGCTCGCCTTCGGGGCGGCGATGGTACGCGGGCGCCCGTACGGCCTGGGTGCCATCGCGGTCGCGGTGCCGTTGCTGCTCCTCGGGACGGTACTCACGCAGTCCGCCAGCCGTGGCTCCATCTTCGCCGCGGCCAACTGGAGCTGGGTCGCCGTCAACTGGTTCGGCGTGCTGGTGCTCTGGTACCGGCGGGTCACCGAGCTGATCGCGTTCTGCCTCGCGAACGCCACGATCGCCCTCGTCATGGTTGTCCACATTGGACAGGACGATCGGGTCGGCGTCTCCCGCTTCGCGATGGTCGCCTACGGGGTGAGCGTACTGCCGATCAGCATTTTCGTCGGTAGCCGCGTGCTGGCCACCACCGCCGGGCGCCGGGCGCAGGCCCAGGACGCCCAGGCGCGGATCGACACCGCCCGGCTGGCCGCCGAGGCGGTGCACCAGGCGCGCACGGCCCGCTTCCGCTCGGCACAGCAGGCGTCCGCGCAGTTGCTCACCGCGCTGGCAAGCGGCGAGCTGGACCTCGGATCCCCGCAGACGCAGCACCGGTGCCGGGTTGCCGCGGCCCGGCTGCGCCGCCTGATCGCGGAGACCGACGAGGTGCCCGATCCGCTCGTACACGAGTTGCGGGCGTGTGCCGATACCGCAGAACGGCGCGGCGTCGAGGTCGACCTCGCCACGATCGGCGCGATTCCCGCGCTGCCGGTGGAGGTGCGGCGCGCCTTGACCGACCCGCCGATCGAACTGCTCGCCGCCGCACGGACCAAGGCGAGGATCACCGTGGTCGCGGCCCCTGACGATGTCGCGGTGGCGGTACTGGCCGACGCGGCGTCCGCGCCGTCATCGGCCGTACCGGCGTCCGGCGTCAGCGCGAGCTACGAGTACGAGGAGGGAGGTCGGGTGTGGGTACAGACGCGCTGGCGCGGCCGGTGACAGTGGCCATTGTGGAGGATCACGAGGTGGTCATCGACGGGGTACGGTCCTGGATCGACCGCGACCCGGCGCGCCGGGTACGCGTGGTGGCCGCCGGTGACTCGATATCGGACGTGCTCGCCGCGGCACCCGAACCGGTCGACGTGATCCTGCTCGATTTGGAGCTGCACAAGGTGATGATGATCGACCAGGCGGCCCGGCTGAGCGATGCCGGGCACCGCGTCGTTATCTTCTCGGCGCATACCGGCCCGGCCACCGTCACCGCGGCACTGGACGCCGGGGCGTGCGCGTACCTCAGCAAGGACGAGACGCGCGAACACTGCGTCGAGACGATCGTGTCGGTCGCCACCGACCGGCCGTACGTCACCCGCTCGCTCGCCGGCGCCATGCTCGCCGACCCGCAACTGTCCGGACGGGAGCGGGAGGCGCTGCTGCTCTGGTTCCAGGGCATGGACATGGGTTCCGTGGCGCGGCGGATGGACATCACCGAGCACACCGTGAAGCAGTACATCGACCGGGCGCGGGTCAAGTACGCGCGGGTGGGGCGCCCGGTACCGTCGCGCTTCGCGCTGTTGGCCCGGGCAATCGAGGATGGGCTGATCCGCCCGGAGGAGGTCGGCGACTACCAGGCGGCGTCGCGGCCCAGGGAGGTCCCTGAGCCGCGACCGCACTGATGGTGTGGCGAGGCTATCCGAGCGCACACCTCTGGTTGTTGACGGTGAAGTTCACGGGTATTGGATTCGTGGCGTTATCCCAGTTGGCGTTGAAGCCGACCCCATCCATATTGCCTCCCGCGGGGATCGTCCCGTTGTAACTCACATTGCTGGCGGTCACGTTTATCCCGCTCTGCGAGTAGGCGCCGTTCCAGGTCTGGGCGAGTGTCTGCCCGTCGGCGAACTGGAAGCGCACCGTCCATGCGTTCATCGGCGTGGAGGTCAGGTTGGTGATCTTCATGTTGACCTGGTACTGACCGGTCCAGCTCGTGGTCACCGTGTACGCGACCGAGCAGGTGGCGGCCGGCAGGTCGTCGTCGGCCACCAGGAACGCGTTCGTGTGGATCTCGGACGCGGGCACGTCCGTGTTGCGCGCGATCACCTGGGACAGCGTGGTGTGGAAATCGATGCCGTACTGCGACTTGATCTGGCTCAGTCCCGGGTCGGTGCCGTAGAAGAACCGGTCACCGTCGCGCAGCGCCTGGAACTGCCGGGTCCAGATCGCCTGCTGTAGCGGGCCGAACTCGCTACCCGCCAGGTGCCGCTCCGCCGACATGCCGACGAAGGCGTCGATGTTGTCGACGCTGCCGTAGATCGCCCGCAGCCGGGCGGCCACGGTGGTACGCCGGGTCGCGGTGATCGTGCCGTCGGCCGCACCGATCGCCATCGAGGCGCCGTTGAGGTCGGCCGCGCTGAGGAAGTCGAGGCTGTTCGGGCTGTCGATCCCGGTACCGGCCGGGAACTGGTCGGTTGACTCGCCGGTGATCTGGGTGAACGAGGTCACCGCGGGCAGCCCGTACGCCTGCCGGAGCTGGTTGTAGCTGGGTATTCCGTGGTCGCGGCCCCGCTCGATGTCGATCGCGGCGAGGTCCGTGACGCCGGTGAAGCACGGCGTGAAGTTGACCTGGTCGACGCAGGTCGGGTCGCTGGTCGCCGTCGGCACCCGGAACAGCACGCTGCGCAGCCCGTTGTCCATCTGCTCGTCGTTCTTGTACTGCGACTCGTTCAGGCTCGTGATCATCGGCCCGAGCCCGATCAGGGGCAGCAGGTCCGGGTTGAAGAAGGCCACGTTGAGCGGAACGGTGAGCGAGATGTTGGACCCGTTACGGTTCACCACTACGCCCGCCGCGGTCAGCTGCGACAGCTGCGCCGAGGTCCACCGGGACGAGGGGAACTCCGCGGTGGTGAACTCGCCGTGGATCTGGCTGTGCGCCCGGTACCCGACCGTGGCGAACTCCTGCGTCAGGCTGGCGTTCACGTTGGACTTGTACCCGGTGTAGGACGGCAGCGGTACGCCCATCGCCGGCAGGAACTCGTTGTAGGTGATGTACTGCTGCTCGGCGATCACGATCCGGCGGGCGATCTGGAACCTGTCCTCGGCCGAGAGCGTGCTCGGCAGCAGCGACACGATCCGGTTGTGCTCCCGCGCGAAGAGCGTCTGTACCGAGTCCAACCCGAGGTTCTCGTTGGTCCGTACATCCCCGGCCACGACCGCGTTGCCAGGGTTGGCCAGCAGCCGGCCGTCGACCGCCATGGTGGGCGCGGTGGAGGCGTTCCCTCTGCTGTTTGCCCTAGGAAGGTAGTTGCCGGGCATCATGAGGGTGGCCGCGTTGTTGGACATGTTTCCGTCGACCGGCCCGTCCCGCAGCCACTCCAGCCGCTGCTGGGTACCGCCGTACACAGCCCAGGCATCGATGTACGAGTTGACCGTGTTGACCGTCTGCCGGGCGTTGTTCGTACCCGTGCCCGTGGCCGCCGCGTCCCGGGTGAACGGGATGGTGCCGAGCGTGTCGGTGAATGACTCCAGCGGATCACCACTGTTGAACGGGATGTTCGCGGTCTCCGTCCCGCCCTGCGCCAGGCCGAAGGTGTGGTCCAGGAACTGGCCCCAGGTCCAGCCCCACTGGCTCACGCGATCCTCGGAGAAGATGTTCTGGAAGTTGTCGTTGAAGATGCGGTTGCTGACGTACCGGCTGTTGGGTCCGGCGACCGGCTGGCTGCGGCCGTCGGCGTACCGGGCCGCCGCGACCCGCGTGTAATTCGTGCCAGACTGGCCCCAGGTTGGATTGGCGACGTTGTTGCCGGAGCCGTCGAGGCTCTGGACTTCGAAGCCAACTGCAGCCTCGGCCCGCGGCACACCGGCAATGGGTAGCGCGACTCCGATGAAGACAGCGGTGGCCGCGATCGTGATGGATAACGCACCGGCACGGCGCAGGCGGGTAGGTGTCATTGCCCCTCCCAGCAGAAGCACATGGACGCAACGGCCCCGTGTGTCCACAATGGTCAGTGCGGACCGCCGCGAGGTCCGCAGGACGCGGCGCACCGCGGGGGCGTTGCCCGATAGGTTGAGACAGCTAAAGCCATGGTGGGGGCTGACGCAGGCCATAACAATAGATGTATGTCAACGCGTAACCCCCAAGGGTGTTGCGCCCCCTACACGCTCCGTGAATTTCGGGTCCACACGGGCGGACGCAGCCCTGTCCTTCCTGGGCCCTCCACATTAGACGCTCCGGCCCGCGCGACGGTAGCTCGGAGCCGGAATCC
This sequence comes from Rugosimonospora sp., assembly GCA_051986465.1. GTDB lineage: Bacteria > Actinomycetota > Actinomycetes > Mycobacteriales > Micromonosporaceae > DATEJJ01. The sequence continues at coordinate 192 of JBPYFB010000433.1, read as the reverse complement.
AGCTAGCGCCAACCCTGTGTCGGGTGTGGCGACAGGCTCGGTTGGCCATAGGGCTGGGGCCACGGTGAGCTCCACGCGGCGAAACCGTTCACGTCGGGTGCCGGTAGCGCGTTCGACACGAGCGCGACGGTCGCAGCGACCTGGTCGGCGAAGTGTCGATGGGCTCGCGGCACGTATACCCAGAAGCCGTCG
>JBPYFB010000432.1:0-5473 GCA_051986465.1 Rugosimonospora sp. | reverse complement strand
TGCTCCGGGCGGCGGCGCCATCCGTGCCCACCCACAAGAACAACCGGAGGAAATGAACACCATGACGGTACGCATCGGCATCAACGGGTTCGGACGGATCGGGCGTAGCTACCTGCGCGCGGCCCTGGCGAACAACGCCGACGTCGAGGTGGTCGCGGTCAACGACGTCACCGACGCCCGCACGCTGGCCACCCTGCTCGAGTGGGACTCCATTTCCGGCCACCTCGACGGCGTCGCCTTCGACGGCGACGCGATCGCCGTCGGGGGCACGCGGGTGAAGGTCTTCGCGCACTCCGACCCGGCCAGCATCCCCTGGGGTGACGTCGGCGCCGACGTCGTCATCGAGTCCACCGGCCACTTCACCAACGGCGTCGCCGCGGCGGCCCACCTCAAGGGCGGCGCGAGGAAGGTCGTCATCTCGGCGCCGGCCAAGGGAGACGTCCCCACATTCGTGCTCGGGGTGAACGACGACACGCTCGACCCGGACAGTCATGACGTCTTCTCCAACGGCTCGTGCACCACGAACTCGCTGGCGCCGCTCGCGAAGGTGCTCAACGACTCGTTCGGCATCGAGTCAGGACTGATGACGACGATCCACGCCTACACGGGCGACCAGCGGCTCCACGACGCACCGCACTCCGACCTGCGCCGGGCCCGGGCGGCAGCCGTCTCGACCATCCCGACGTCGTCGGGCGCGGCGAAGGCGATCGGCAAGGTAATCCCCGAACTCGACGGGCGTCTCACCGGGGCCGCACTGCGCGTCCCCGTACCGGTGGGCTCGATCACCGACCTCACCGTGGTCCTCCGGCAGAGCGCCGGCGTCGAGGAGGTCAACGCGGCGTTCCGCGAGGCGGCCGCCTCCCAGCGGCTGCGGCATTACCTGCAGTACTCCGAGGCGCCGCTGGTCTCGGCGGACATTGTCGGCAACCCGTACTCGTCGATCTTCGACGCGCCGCTGACCGAGGCGGTCGGCAACCAGGTCAAGGTGCTCGGCTGGTACGACAACGAGTGGGGATTCTCCAACCGCCTCGTCGAGTTCTCTGAGCGGATCGGATAGACCGCGTCCCGTACACGCCCGTCAACAAGACTGTTGACGGGCTGCGTGCGTCAACTAGCTCCAGCCGGCAGCACCCGATCCATCAGGCCTCCGGCACTCCTTCAGAAGCACTGGAAGGTGAACTCGGCGGCATCGAAGCGACGTGCGCCAATGTCGCCCGGCCGCATCAGCCAGTACAGGCATCCACAATCGCCCCACATCATGCCGGCGTCATCGTCGGAGTCGATCTGGACGAGGGAGGTCCACTGCCGCGCCTCGTCAAATAGCGCAGGATCGGAGTACGAGACGCCGCGTCCGTGCGCCACTTCTACCTCGACCGACCCCTGTACCGGATCGGCGTATCCACCGAGGCGGTGTCCCCGGCGACCGATCGTTTCACTCATACCGATCCGAAAGGGATCGCTGTTGAACGGGTTGTCCATGAATGCCTGGTCGGCATCGGACACTCCCACCAGGGCCTGGGCCAGTGCGGGGTGCTCCCAGTCCGGGCCTGTCACGATCTGCTCACCGGCGAGCTGCACGGGCCGATACGTGAGTGTGCCCGGGGGCGCCGATTGCAGTGTCGTCGCCGTTCCGGCCGGCACGTAGATGAGGCCGGGCCCCGTCGGCTGCAGGTCAGGCAGGGAGCCGGCAACCGCCTGGGTCACCTCGTCCCAGTCTTCTAACGGGTCTTCCGAGTCGAGGTAGAACAGCAGCAGTGTGCCGTCGACCGGCAGTGGAACATCCAGCCAGCCTATGGGCAGCTGACCGAAGTCGATACCTGCCACAAACCGCAACGGCTCGCCCGCAGCCAAGCCGGGCCACACCATGCCGTGGGGCAACGCCGGTGATCCACCTAGCTGCGCTGCGGGCCGCTCGGACGATTCCGCCCGCCGCAACCGGATCGCGGGCCGCCGTAACTCGATCCACCTCTCGGCTACAGCCGGCGGAAGCGTCGCACGCGCGACCGCGACCATTTCGTCCTCCGACGAGGACGCAGACGAGGACGCAGACGAGGCTGAATTCACCATCACGCCATCGTGCCACTGCCGTCGGGCGAAGCGGGAGCGGCACAACGCCTGTGCCGCTAGGGGTGCAGACGCGCGGTTATTGCCATGAGGCGATGTTCGACGCGGTGTCGCACCTGGCGACGAAGCGCTTTCTCAAGCCGGGGATCCGGGCCCTCGGCTACGAAGACGGCGTCGGTGAACTCATCCACGTCGAAGGGCAGCGGTGTCTGGCACAGGCGTTTCTGCGCCTGCGGCGCCAGGCAGAAGCCAAGATGCACACAGAGCTCGTCGAGCAGCCTTTGGAGGTCGGCCGCGACATCGACGTGCTCAGCCACGGCCCACAGCGTATCCGCCGGCAGCCGCCATCAGTGGACCTTCCGTCCTCATTCTGGCCGCTCCTGAGATGATGACCATCGTGACGTACGACCCGGAGCAGCAGGCGATACACGTCCGACAGGCGATGGAGGAGGCACGGCAACATGCGGCACGGCTCCAGCAGGCGGCATACGAGCCGGAGCAGCAACAGGAGTGGATCCGGCAGAACAACGTGATCTACGGCGGGCTGATCGCGATCGGCTTGGTTCTGGTACAGCCGTTCCTCACCGTATCGGTCCTCAACTGGTCGGCGAAGATCTGTGTGCTCGCCTTCGCGGTGGCGATCCCGCTACTGGCCTCCCTGATCCTGGTCAACCGCCTGGAGCAATTCCGGCGCCGGGTGACCGACTCGCTTCTGGTGAAGATCACCCAGTCGATAGCGCAACTGCTCGCCTTCGCCGGCGTGGTCGCCGGCTTCTGGCACATCATGTGGCTGGCCGGGGTGGCGGTCCTGGTGAGCGGCGTCGTGGCGATGATGGTCCATTCGGCGGGCTACTTCCGTCTGGAGCGAGGCACCAGGGCCGGCGCCACGCCTGCCGAAGACAGCCCGCCCAACACTCCACATTAGACGTACGCACGCCTCCTCCCTCTAGGCGCGAGCATCCGGCCCGTCATCCGGGCCATGGTCGTACGCGGCATGAAGCGGTACCCCTGGCTGAGCAGGCGGGTACGCAGTCCCGGGACAACCGTCATGGCGTCGTGGTCGAAGCCGCGCAGGCCGGCCCGTACGACCTCGGCAGCGCTGGCGGTGCGCCGGTAGATGCTGCTGCTGGTGGCGGTCTCGTCACCGAGGTTGGCGAAGAACCCGGTTGCCACCGGGCCGGGGCACAGCGCGACGACGCGGACTCCGGTGCCCCGGGTCTCGGCCCACAAAGCCTCGCTGAAGGCCAACATGAAGGCCTTGGTCGCCCCGTAGACGGCATGCCGCGGGCTGGGCTGGAACGCGATGGATGACGCCACCGTGATGATTCCGCCGCTGCCACGGGTGAGCATGCCGGGCAGTACCGCGTGGGCGAGGTCGACCGGGGCGACCGCGTTGACCATCATCTCGGTGTGCTCGCGGGCGGGGTCCAGGCCGACAAAGCTGCCGTACGTGCCGAACCCGGCGTTGTTCACCAGCAGGTGGATCTCGCTGGTCCCGGTGAACGCCGCGACCCGGCCGACCTCATCGGGCCGGCTGAGATCGGCGGGCAGCACGGTGACCGTGACCGGGTACCTGGCGCGCAGGCTCTCCGCCAGCGATGCCAGCCGATCCGCGGACCGGGCGACCAGAACCAGGTTGCTGCCCCGGGCGCCGAGTTGCTGGGCGAACTCGGCGCCGAGCCCGGACGAGGCGCCGGTGACCAGCGACGTGGTTCCGGCGTACGTGAAGGGTCGCATGTCGTATGTTCTTTCTTCTCGGGCCTTCACCGACGGATCAGTCGTCGTGGTGGTAGACGGCGTCGGGCTTGTCGAGGTGGCGCATCACGTCTTTCCACGTGATAGGTGGCGCGGTCCACGGAATTGTTGCCATCTGAGGGTCCTCCTGACTCGTCACGTAGGCGAGGACTCGTCACGTATGCGATAGGGGCGCGGGGTCGGTGGCTCGTGTCTGGGTATCGGGGGCGGGCACGGGGCGCGGGCGGGCGGGTAGGAAGACGGCCACCAGCAGAGCGCCGGCGGCGGCTGCCGCGGCGGCGACCCGGCAGCCGCCCGCGAGGCTGTGCAGGAATGCGCCGACCGCGGCATCGTCGAGGCTGCGCGCCTGCCCAGCGAGTCCGGCCTGGGCCAGGTGCTGTGCGGCGATGGCGGCTCCGCCGACGGATCCGCGGGCGGCGGTGACCACGGGAGCGGGTAGACCCGCGGGCAGTGTGGCGGCCAGCCGGTTGGTGTACAGCGACGCGGCGAGGCTACCGATGACGGCCACCCCGAGAGTCCCGCCGAACAACCGGGTGGAGCCGTTGACCGCCGAGGCGATACCGCCCTTGTGTGGCGGTACCGCGCCCATGATGGCTTCGGTGGCGGGTGACTGCGCCATGCCCATGCCCAGGCCGAAAACCACCATCTGCGCGGCCATGATGCTGTATGGCGTATCCCGGGAAACGGTCGAGATCCACGCCAGTGCGGCGCAGATCAGTACCATCCCGGTGGCGACGATGAGCTTGTTGCCCACCGGTACCGCCAGCCTGGTACCCACGGCGGAGGCGAGCCCGATCGAGGCGGCGACCGGCAGCAGCCGTACCCCCGTGGACAGCGGGCTGTACCCGTGCACGACCTGGAAGTACTGAGTCATCAGGAAGATGAACCCGAACAGGGCGAAGAACGCGATCGCCACGCAGACGCTGGCCGCGGTGAATCGCAGGTTGCCGAAGAGCCGCACATCGATCATCGGGCTGCGCGTGCCCAACTCGACCACGACCAGCACACCGAGCAGCGCCACGCCGGCGACGAGTACCCCGATGGTGGTGGGTGAGCCCCAACTCCAGCCCGGCGCCTGGATGACGCCGTACACGATCAGGGCCATCCCCGCCGCCGACAGCAACAGACCCCACCAGTCCAGCCGGGCCGTGCGCGGATCGCGGGAGGCCGGTACCCGCCAGGCGACCAGCACGGCGACCAGCGCCGCCAACGGCACCATGGACGCGAAGATGCTGCCCCACCAGTACCGTTCGAGCAGCCAGCCGCCCACGATCGGGCCCAGCGCCACCCCTACCCCGGCGCTGGCTCCCCACAGCCCAATCGCCGCCGCCCGCTGCCGCCGCTCGGTGAACACGTTGGTCAGCAGGGACAGGGTGGCCGGGAACATCATGGCCGCCCCCAACCCCATCACCGCCCGCGCCGCGATCAGCTCGCCGGTCGTGGTGGCGATCGCCCCACCCACACTGGCCGCCCCGAAAACTCCCAAGCCCAGCAGCAGCATCCCCTTGCGACCCTGCCTGTCACTGGTGCTGCCCGCGGCAAGGACCAAAGCGGCGAACACCAGGTTGTATGCGTCCACCACCCACTGCAGACCGGTGGTGGTGGCACCCAGTTCGCGTACCAGAACGGGCAGCGCCACGTTCACGATGGTGGT
>JBPYFB010000431.1:0-4522 GCA_051986465.1 Rugosimonospora sp. | reverse complement strand
GTGCCGCGGTACGTGTGCCCGGAGCCGAGGGCCACGGCGGCGGACGGTGCGTACACACCGAGCCATGCCAGCGGGCTGGCGATGTCGTCGCACTCGGGTAGCAGGCCGACGAAGTACTCCTGCCGGTGCTCTGGGCCGACCCCGGGAAGGGCCAGGTCGCTGGCGCCCACGGTGGCGTACAGCGTCACCCCCGCGGTGCGGGTACCGGCCTGCCACTTGAGTACGCCGATGACGGTGCCGTCCTTCTCGAACTCCGCCTCCCGGTCGGGTTCACCCCAGGTGTCCACATAGTAGGAGCGGACGCTGGCCTGACGGGTCATAGCTCACCACCATATAGTTTGACGGTTCGGTGATCGGAGGCTCAGGATCGCGTCGTGACCGATGTGACCAAGAAGTTCGTGGACGTGCCCGGCGGCTACCTCTATTACCAGACACGCGGCCAGGGACAGGATGTGGTGCTGTTCAACGGCGGTACCGCAGATCTTCGAATGTGGGAGACCACCACCGCGTGGTTGGCGCAGATCGCGCGGGTCACCGCCTTCGACTACCGCGACACGGGCCTGTCGTCCGCGGGCACCGAGCCCTACTGCGAGATCGAGGATGTCGCCGCGGTCATGGACGATGCCGGGGTACGCTCCGCGGTCCTGGTCGGTAACTCGGAGGGAGCGCGACGCGCCCTCGCGTTCGCACACCGGTACCCGCAACGGGTTCGCCGGGTCGTGGTGGTGGACGGCTCGTTCGGCGACTTCCCGGATCCGAGCCCGGAGGAGGCCGCGGCGCGGCAGGTGATGCTCGACAAGTTCGCCGAGATTGACAGCGTACTGGCGGCCGCGGGGGTACGGGCCGCAGCCGAGGTGGACCTCGACGCGTGGGGGCCGGCGCTCGACTCGTACCATCGCCGCCTGATGATTGGCTTGCAGGTCGCCAACACCCACCGGATCACCCTTCGGCAATACTTCGGCCGCGAACTCGACCCGCCCGTGAAGACCCGGTTCCGGGAGATCTCCACCCCGATCAGCGTGGTTGTCGGCGGACGTGACTTCACAGGCACCCAACTGTGGGCTCAGCGGATCGTGGACCAGGCACCGAACGCGAGCCTCACGGTCATCCCCGAGGCCGACCACTTCCCGATGCTCTCGGCACCCCAGGCGTTCGAACGCCTGCTGGGCGAGGCACTCGGATAGCGTAGTAAGCTGTACACACGTGTCTGAACTAGGTTGAGCACCGGGTTTGGAGGGGACGGAACGTGGCTACGGCGCCGGACGGTTCGCAGACCACTGCCGCGCGGACCCGCCGTGCGGACGCCCGGCGCAATATCGAGGCGATCCTCGACGCGGCCGTAGCGTGCCTCGCCCGCGATCCCGAGGCGAGCGTGGTGGAGGTCGCCGCGGCGGCGGGCGTCGGGCGGGTCACCCTCTACGGGCACTTCAAGACGCGCGCCGAACTCGTCGACGCCGCCCTCCTCAGCACGATCGAGCGGGCTGACCAGATCCTCGATGCCACCGACACGGCCGGCGATCCGGTGGACGCGCTCACTCGCCTGGTGGCGTCCTCGTGGCAGATCGTGTCCCAGTTCCGCAATATCCTGCTTGCCGCGCAACGTGAACTCCCCGCGGAACGCGTCCGCGGCGTACACGACCGGATCCTGCGGCGGATCCAGTCTCTGATCGAGCGGGGGCAGCGCACCGGAGTGTTCCGCACCGACCTGCCGAAGCGTTGGCTCGTCAGCACCGCGTTCAGTCTCATGCACGGCGCGGCCGAGGACGCCGCCGCCGGCCGCCTCAAGGTCGACCAGGCCGCCGGCCTGATCACGGCCACGCTGCTCGCCGCCTTCACCCCACCCGGAGCGAAGGTACGCGTTCCTCGCGGCTGATGCGGCCGACATCAGAGTCACCCGAGATCTTGAAGGATTCGGCACCGGATCCGGTGCCATCGGCGCCAAGAATCGGTACGGGTGCCGGGTTGCACGGTCAGGGTCGACGATAGGCCGCTAGGATCTGGGGCGTACCGCGGTGACGACCCAGTACGCGCCGCGCAGCCGTACGCCGTCAGGCCCCTCGAAGCGCCGAAGCGCATCGGTAAGTGCCCGCAGCGCCCGGTTTTCGGTCGCCCAATCGGAGTCGCGCAGGTGGTACCGGACCGGCCCGGTGCCCAGGTGCATCTCGGCGGCCCGGCCCGCGTCCGGCCCGAACACCATCGGTACCTCCACCGCAGCCACCGCGACGTCCGCGAAGCCGGCCCGGGTCAGCACCTCGCGTACCCGGTCGGGATCGGTCAGGGAGAACATGCCGGGTGCGTACGGGTCAGCCGTGTTGGGTTCGGGTGCCCGGCCGAGCACCGCCGACCGCAGGACGGTGAACCATTCCTGTTGGGTCATTTCCCGCAGGCAGACGAAGGCCAGGCGGCCACCCGGTCGCAGGGCGGTCGCGATGTTGGCGAACGCGGCGACCGGGTCGATGAAGAAGGTCATGCCGCCGCGACTGATCGCCACGTCGAACTCGCCGCGCGGGAACGGGTACACCTGAGCGTCGCCGTGCTCGAAGCGCACGTTGGCGACGCCTTCCGCGGCCGCGACGGCCCGGGCGCGCGCCACCATCGGCCCGGACAGGTCCACGCCCAGCGCGTACCCGGGTGCGGCCAGACCGGCGGCGAGCCGGGTGGTCTGTCCGTTGCCGCAGGCGATGTCGAGTACCCGATCCGCCGGCTCGATGCTCGCGGCGGCGAACAAGGGAGCGTTGAGCCCACCGGCCACCGCGTCCCAGTGCTCCGAATGGTCGGCCCAGTACTGGCCCTCGTATCCGTTCCACGCCTCAGCTTGCTGGGTGTTGACGATACTCTCCACAGAGTCCTCCCGCGTCCCGACTAACTCGTACGATCGTGTTCGGGTTAGACGATAGCACTAACCTGAACACCACTGTTGTACTTGTGAGACGTTATGACGCGGCTCACCGCGAACGAGCCGACCGTCAGCCGAGGAACATGTCCCGGGCCGCCTCGACGCCCGTGACGGTCACCGCCGGACGCTCGATCCCGGCCCACCGTGCCGCGGTGAGACGGAGCCGGTCGGAGACGAGTACCTCGTCGCCGCGCGCGTCCTTGGAGATGCCGTCGGGCACGTACCCCAGCTTGCGGGAGACACCCTGCGAGGCGTGGTTGTCCGGGAAGACCTCGCTCACCGCATCGGTGGCACCGAGGTGGTCGAAGGCCAGTGTCAGCAGCCCGGCCCGCGCCTGCGTACCCAGTCCCCGACCGTGGTGGGCGAGTCCGAGCCATGAGCTCGTGGTGACTTGACGGACGACCCGGAAGTCCTGGGCTCGCAGCATCGCCATGCCGATCGGCCGGGTACCGGACTCGAAGACGCCGCGCCCGAGCCCCCAGTTCGCCGGCGACCAGGATGCCAGCCGGTCCCAGTGGCCCTGCAGCACGTGCCTCGCGCGCTCCTGCGGACCGCCCTCCGTCCACGGTGTCAGGAACGGCCGCTCGTGCGGAGCGTGCACGCCGTTCGCCGCCACCTGCGCCAGTTCCGCCAACTCCTGCTCGTCCGGCAGGCGCAGCACCAGACGAGGCGTGTGAATGCGAAGGCCGTACGTCGGCCAGAGGTCAACAAGCATAAGGGCAGCCTTGAAGCGCGGGCTGCCCCCGGCAACTGATTTCCGCTACCGCCGCGGATATCCACCCACTCCTATACAAGAAGCAGTGCAGACGATACGGGTATGGCCCGTTCGACCGCGTTGGAGGGGCAACGCGTGTTCACCCGAGGAGAGCACAACCACCGATGCCCGGCGAGATCGAGACTGCGCGGAAGCTCCTCGTAGGCGGCTGGTAACTCAGTGAATGCCGTTGCCCAGCGGCAATTCCGTGCCGGCCGGCCGCTAACCGGCCGCCCTTGATGGCCTTTCATGAGCGTTTGGATCGGCTGATGGGCTGATGTGGCCGGGTACGCCCCTCGCCGTAGCGTCAGGCCAGACCAGTACCCAGAAATGCCGGTGCGTCCCCGCAATTCGCCGCCAACCGACGTCGATTCACCAAACCAGATAGTCGGATTTCGATTAGCAACCGATTCACATCCACGGCACCGCAGATCGTGCGGGTGCCCTGGTCGTGTGCGCCCACCATCGCATAAGGGGGGAACCCGGTGCTGAAGAACGATTCATCACCCAGCTACGAGCAGCTGTTCGGCGAGTTGGACTTCAGGACGGACGACGACGGGCGGTCCGTGTACTCCCCCGCCGCGTACCTCGTGGAACTCCTCGGCCTGCTCGAGGACTCCTTCGACCGGCCGACGCTGCTGGACCGCCGGCCGGACCTGGAAGAGGTCATCCTCGACTCCGACAACACGTTCACCGAAACGCCGTACCTGGACATCGTGAACGAGGTACTGGAGCGGCTGGTCGGCACCGATCCGTACGAGACCCTGCGTACCCGGGTCCATCCGTTCGGGCTGCCGTTCTCGTTGCACAACGAGCGGCTCAAGAGCTACCTGAACTACCTGGGTGTCACGGCCGAGGAGTTGTACCGGCTC
>JBPYFB010000430.1:0-7476 GCA_051986465.1 Rugosimonospora sp. | reverse complement strand
GTGGCCGCCGGCGAGCCGCGGGACGTGCTTACCGAGCAACTGCTCGCGACCCACTACCGGGCACGGGTCGCGGTGATCGAGGGCGCCCAGGGCCCCCTGGTCGTGCCGATCAGGACGCCAGAGGCTCGCCCTTGATCACCGAGAACCCGGCACCCGCCGGGTCAATGAAGACCGCGAAGCGCCCCACCCCCGGGATGTCGGTGGGCGGTACGGTCACCGAGCCGCCCAGCTCCTGGACATTGGCGGCGGTCGCGTCCGCGTCGGCAGTGCCGAAATACGGTACCCAGTAGGACGGCACCTCCGCCGGGTACTGGTCGCCCATCGGCATCATGCCGGCCACGCCGTTTTCGCCGACCCGGAAGATCGTGTAGGGCATGCCCTCCATCGCCTGCACATCGGGAACCTAGCCGAACACCGCAGTGTAGAACTGGGTGGCGCGCTCCGAGTCGCGGGTGGCGAGCTCGACCCAGCTGATCGCCCCCGGCTCTTGCTGTAGCTGTGCACCCGGGAATGTGATCTTCTGCCAGACACCGAAGGCCGCGCCCGCGGGGTCCATGAATACCGCCATCCGGCCCTGATCCATCACGTCCATCGGTGCCATCAGCACCTTGCCGCCGGCCGCCTCCACCTTGGCGGCGGTCGCGTCGGCGTCGTCGGTCGCGATGTAGACCGACCACGACGGCGGTTGGCCGGGACCCTGCAGCGGCCCAGCGCCCGCCACCGCGGCACCGTCCTTGTGGAAGATGAGGTAGCCGCCCGAGTCGGGACCCCCGTCGACCGGCTCCCAGCCGAACAACTGCGAATAGAACTGCTTGCTGGCTGCGACATCCGGTGAGCCGAGGTCGACCCAGTTGGGGACGCCGTTGTCGTACTGTGTGACCTTCATGTGCTGTGCTCCCTCCGATCGCCCTTCCGTCGAGGCGATCCTGGCACCCCGGTACGACACTCCACAGCACCACCACACCTCCTGCCGCAACTTCATCGAAGTTGCGCTGTCCGTGGGGCCGCCCGACACCGCAATTTCATTGAAGTTGCGGTGTTGAGAGGGCGCTAACACCACAACTTCAATGAAATTGCGGGGATCTTGGGCGAGGCCGCGCGTTGCGGGGATCTTGGGCGAGGCCCGAGCGATGCGAGAGATTAGCGCAGTGGGGTGGGCAGCGGCAGGGCATGCAGGACGGCCAGCCGCGACACCGCGCGGGTCAGCACGACGTAGAGCCGGTTCAGGCCGCGCGGCTCCGCCGCCACGATCTCCGCCGGCTCCACCACGATCACGTGGTCGTACTCCAGGCCCTTCGCGAGCGACGCCGCCAGCACCGTGACGCGCTCCTCGTCGTCGACGTCACCCACCTCGATGCCCGCGGCACGCAGCGCGGCGGCGACCTTCGGCACGCTCGCATCCCCGGCGATGACCCCGATCGAGCCGTCGAGGTCGAGCGCCGCGCGGGCCTCCCCAGCCACGGCCTCAAGGACATCAGGCACATCGTGTACGGCGAGCCAGCCGTCCCGGCGCAGGGACTCGCCCGGGGGTACGTCCACATCGAGCGCGGGCAGCAGTCGGTTCGCGAGCGCTACCACCGCCTCCGGTACCCGGAAGCCGGTCGTCAGGGGTACCACCCGCGCCTCCGGCTTGCCGAGGTGGGCCAGCGTCGCCGCCCAGTCCCCGGCCGCCCACGGCGCGGTACCCTGCGCGAGGTCGCCGAGCAGCGTGACCGAGCCGTGTTCGCAGCGCCGGGCGATCGCCCGGCACTGCATCGGGGACAGGTCCTGCGCCTCGTCCACCACCACGTGCCCATAGCTCGGCAGCCGGTCGAGCAGCCCGTTGGCCTCATCGATGAGTACCGCGTCCGCGGCCGTCCACTTCGCGCTCTTGACGGAGCGCGGCGGCTTCGGCCAGACCAGCGTCGCCTGCTCCTCGTCGCTCAGGATGCCCTCGGCCGCCCGGGCCAGCGCGACCGGATCCGAGAGCAGCGAGAAGACCAGCCCTGGGGCGGTCACGGCGGGCCAGACCGCGTCGAGGAACCCGGTGACCGGGGCGGAGCGGGCCATGCGGCGCAGCCAGGCCTCCCCCGGGGAGTCACCGCGCCGCGCCTCGACCATGCGTAGCAGCAGCGCGACGACCCGGGCCCGTACCCGCTCCCGGCCGACCGCGTGCGGCGGCTGCTCGCGGCGTACGTCGTCGACGACCCGGCGCAGCGCCTCGACCGGCAGCCGCCAGCGGAACGACCCGTCCGATACCAGGATCGGCTCCTCGGGCCGGCGTACCCGCTCGGTGATCGCCTTGCGCAGCACCGCCGCCATCCGCGCGTCGTGCTTGAGTCGGGCCACGCCGGGCGGTTCTTCCCGGTCGATCTCGGCACCGCCGACGAGTTCCTCCACAGTGGACTGCTCGACGTCGATCTCGCCGAGAGCCGGCAGTACGGCGCCGATGTAGTGCAGGAAGGCGCGGTTGGGGCCGACCACCAGTACGCCCGAGCGGCGCAACCGTTCGCGGTGCTGGTACAGCAGGTACGCGGCGCGGTGCAGCCCGACCGCGGTCTTACCGGTACCGGGCGCCCCCTGTACGCAGATCGACTCGTCCAGCTCCGCCCGTACCAGGTCGTCCTGGTCGGGCTGGATCGTGGCGACGATGTCTCGCATCGGGCCCACGCGGGGCCGCTCGATCTCCTGAGTCAGGATCCGGCTCGCGGTGCCCAGCTCCTCGCCCCGATCGAGGTGTTCGTCCTCAAAGCTGGTCAGGGTGCCGGCCTGGAAGCCGAAGCGGCGCCGTACCCGTACCTCCTGCGGGTCGCGTATCGACGCCCGGTAGAAGGCGCGCGACAGCGGTGCCCGCCAGTCGAGCACCATCGGCTCGCCGCGCTCGTCGGTGACGTGCCGGCGGCCGATGTGGTACCGCGCGTCGTCCTCGAAGTCGAGCCGGTCGAAGAAGAGCGGGGTGGTCGGATCGTCGGCGAGTTCGGCGATCCGGCGGGACAGGGTGCGCCCGAGGGCCTCCGTGCTGAACGGGTCGCTGGATATCTGGTCGCCGGTGGCGAAGAGCCGTTCGGCGTGTTCGCGCATGCGGCGCAGGTCGGCCCGGGAGGCGTTCAGGTGGGCGCGTTCGGTGGCGAGTTCCTGGTCGAGATCGAGATCGGGCGCGGTCATCGGCACTCCGAGCGCGGGGAGTCGGCCGCCCGGCGCTCCACCGCCCGCTTGCGATGGTGCCGGCTGTGCCCTGAAAGACCCGACAACGCTACGCCGCACCGCGCACTCCAGCACCCGAATTTCGGCCCGGCCCGCCCGAGGCGGTGAGGTAGGGCCGGCTGCTCTGCCCGTACACCCGGATTATCTTCTTTGTCATGACCGCCGCACCGACGCACAAAGAGGAACCACCGCGGCTGCAGATCCGCGACGCCGGTGTCATGCGGGCGCTCGCGCACCAGGCCCGCTTGGCGATCTTGGAGCATCTGATCACCACCGAGGTCGCCACGGCGACCGAGTGCGCCGCCATCTGCGGCCTGTCGCCCAGCGCGACCAGCTACCACCTGCGCGCCCTGGCCAAGGCCGGCCTCGTGGAGGAGGCGCCCAGCCGGGGCGATGCCCGGGAGCGGCTGTGGCGCAGCGCGGTGCGGGGCTTCGAGGTCGAGCCGCTCGGCGGGCCGGACGCCGATCTGGAGACCCGCGAGGCCGAGCGGGAGCTGGTCGACGCCTACCTGATCCGGGATGAGACCCGCAGCCGGCAGTGGATCGCCCGGCGCGAGCAGGCGCCGCCGGACTGGCAGCGGGCCGCGGGCTTCAACGAGGCGATCCTCAACGTCACCGCGGCGGAGCTGACGGAGATCACTAAGCAGATCCACGAGCTGCTGCGGCCGTACGGCAAGAGGCGCCGAGCCGCCGCTCCGGCCGATGCCCGCACGGTCTCGGTGCTCATCCGGGCGATACCCACCGAATCCTTCGAAGAGTCTTGACCCGGGTCTGACCAGGCCTTGACCGTCGGGATATGTGAAGGACATACTTCGAAGTATGTCCTTCACATCTCCCGTCTCGCGCTGGGGCGACGTGTACCTCGCCACGGCGGCCCGGGCAGTCTCGGTATGCGGAGACTTCGTCGCCGCCGTGGCGCTGGTCCTGGCACTGCAGCAGCGCGGCGGGGGCGGGTTTGCCATCGCGGCGGTCCTGCTCGGCAGCGCCGTGCCGGTCGCCGTACTGGCGCCGGTGACCGGGCGCCTCGCCGACCGGATCGACAGCCGGGCCCTGCTGACCATCACCGCGCTCGCGCAGGGCGTGATCTGTGTGGGGCTGGCGTTCGTCGGCGGTACCGCCGTCACGGTCGCGCTGATCACCCTGCTCGGTACCGGCCTCGCGCTCACCCAGCCGGCGCTGGCCGCGCTGGTGCCGTCGATGGTCACCCGCGAGGACCTGCCGAGGGCCACCGCCATCGGGCAGACCGCCAACACGGTGGGCATGCTGGTCGCGCCGGCGCTCGGCGGCGTGCTGGTCGGCGCGTTCGGGCTGCGGGTACCGCTGCTCGTGGACGCCGCCAGCTATCTCGCGCTGGCCGTGGCGGGGCTGGCGCTGCGTACCCGCCGCGCGGCGCGTGGATCGACGGGCCAGGCCAGTACCGGTACCGCCTGGTCGGCTCGGCGGGACCCGCTGCTGTGGATCCAGATCCTGCTGACCGGCGCCGTGGTGGCGGTGGTCGGCGCGATCAACGTGATGGAGGTGTTCTTCGTCCGGGGTACCCTGCACGGCTCGACGACGCTCTATGGCCTTATCGGCGCGGCGTGGATGGCGGGCATGGTGCTCGGCGCCTGGCTGCTCGGCCGGCGCCGGCTCGGCGACGCGGGGCTGGCCCGTGCGGGTGTCCTGACGCTGGCCGGGATCACCCTGGTCGGGCTCTGCGCGGCGGCGGCACCGCGCGCCGAGTGGCTGCTGCCGCTGTGGGTGGCCGGCGGCGTGTGCAACGGCGGGCTGAACGTGGCGATGACCGTACAGCTGGCGCGGCGGGTACCCGAGGAGGCGCGGGGGCGGGCGTCCGCGATCTTCATCGGCGTAGTCAACGGGGCCAACGCGATCGGGTACCTGCTGGGCGGCGCGCTGCTCTCGCTCACCTCGCCGCGCCTGCTGATCGCCGGTACCGAGGGTGCGGGGCTGCTCGTGGTGCTCGCGTTCGCGGTACCGGTGCTGCGCGCGGCGCGGAGCGAGAGGGGTACCGTCGACAATCATGAGCGCGCCGCAGCGTCCCCGGGTGGGCCACATTCAGTTCCTGAACTGCCTGCCGATCTACTGGGGCCTGATGCGGTCGGGTGCGCTGCTCGATCTTGACCTGTACAAGGACACTCCGGATCAGCTCAGTACCGCGCTGGTCGAGGGGCGGCTGGACATCGGGCCGATCTCGCTCGTCGAGTACCTGCGCAACGCCGACCGGCTGCTGTTGCTGCCCGACCTGGCGGTGGGCAGCGACGGGCCGGTGCTGTCCGTCAACGTGATCTCCACGCGGCCGCTGTCGGAGCTGGACGGGGCCCGGGTCGCGCTCGGCTCGACCAGCCGTACCGGGGTGCTGCTGACCCAGATGCTGCTCGCCCAGCGGTACCAGGTGACCCCGACGTACTACCGGTGCCCGCCCGACGTCACCGCCATGCTGCTGGAGGCGGACGCCGCGGTTGTGATCGGCGATGTGGCGCTGCGCGCGCTGTACGAGTCGCCGGCCCGGGGACTGATCGTGACCGACCTGGGTCAGGCGTGGCGGGAGTGGACCGGCTTGCCGATGGTCTTCGCGGTCTGGGGCGTACGGCGGGAGTTCGCGACCGCGCACCCCGGCCTGGTCAAGGACGTCCACGAGGCGTTCCTGCGCTCGCGCGACCTGTGCCTTTCGGAGCTGGACGAGGCGGCCGCGGCGGCGGCGCGCTGGGAGCCGTTCGACGCGGGTACGCTCGCCACCTACTTCCGGACGCTGGACTTCTCGCTCGGCGAGCGCCAGGTGGCCGGCTTGCGGGAGTTCGCCCGCCGGGCGGCGCTGCTGGGCGAGGCCCCGGCGCTGCCGGCCGGCGGTCCCGCCTTCGCCGACAGGTCCGGCGAGTAGACCTCTCCTAGCGCTTACAGGTCCGGCGAGTAGACCAATTGTTTCGCCACCGAGGCGCAGACGCTCGCCCCGGTCGAAAGCCCGTCCTGGCTGACCGGTCCGGAGTAGCGCATCATCACCGCGAGTACCGACTTCGGCAGGATCGCGAGGCAGTTCACGTGCCACAGGTTGTCGGCGTAGATGAAGGTCCAGCCGTTCTTGATCGACGCCTGCTGGGCGAGCGGGGCGGGCAGCCCGTCGATGATCCCCCAGCGCCCGCCGCCGGTGGTGGCGTTGACCGGTGAGTCGTACACGCCGCCGCGTACCTGGCGCATCGTGGCCAGTACCCAGTCTGTCCACTTCGGACCCGCGGCCTTGCCGCTGGCGACGCAGGCGCCGTAGCGCACGGCGTCCGCCGGCGGCATCTGGGTCATGCTCCACCAGCCGTTCTTGATCGTGGTACTGGTCAGCCCGCACATCGAGATCAGCCGCTGGATTACTGCGTTCCCGCCGCCGAGCCGGTAGTACTTCTGCGCCACGTCGTCGTTGCTGTCGATGATCGCGAGCCGGAGCTCCTGCACGACCGCGTTGCTCGAACTGGGATGGGTCCGCAGGTAGTCGGAGACGATCCACGCCTTGATCATCGATTCGGTGGTGTTGCGTCCGGTCTGGTCGTTGGCGGAGCCGGTGATCGTACCGGTCGCGCGGTCCAGCAGCGCCCAACCGAAGAACGCGGTATCCGTACCGATCGTCACCGGCGCGCTGTGCAGGCTCGGCGGCGGCGGGGCGCCCTGCGCGGCGAACTGGAGCCCGTGCTGTACCGCGGCCGGCGAGCTCGCGGCGGTGGAACCGGTGTGCGCACTGAGCCGGGTGCGTACCCCGGGCACCGCGAGCAGCACGGCGCCGAGGGCGGCGACCAGCAGGACCGGGAGGACCACGCGGGGGGACACGGGAGGAACGTTACTGCCCTCCTGCGTACCGTGCCGCCTTTAGCACCGGATGCGCTGCCTTTGACTTCCTGGCAGCTTTCAGGATCTCAGGCGGCCGGCACAGCGAGGAGTTGGGCCGCGATGTTCCGGCAGGCGGCGGCGCCCGACTGGAGGTTGTCGGCGTCCTGCCACTTGTCGCTCGCGCTGGTCCACGGGTACCGGACCATCACCGTGAGGATCTGGCCAGGCAGGATGGCCAGGCAGTTCACGTGCCACTCGTGGCCGCGGATCTCCGGTTCCCAGCCGTTCTTGATCGAGGTCTGCCCGGCGAGCGACGCCGGCAGCGCGTCGATGATCCCCCACCGGCCACCGCCGGTCCGGCCGTCCGCCGGCTGGTCGGCCACCGTGCCCTCCACCTGCCGCATCCAGGTCAGGAGGTCCTGCGTGTACCCGCCCGCCGCCTTGCCCGAGGCGAGACACTCGCCGTACCGGACCGCGTCGTCGGGC
>JBPYFB010000429.1:0-27489 GCA_051986465.1 Rugosimonospora sp. | reverse complement strand
CGATGCCACGACGCGGTATTCGCTATCGTCCGTCTCGTTGCTCATGCGCGATCGCCATGCAGATGTGCTGGGCCGCTAGTCCCAGCCTGCGCGAAGTCCCGAGTCACATCGACTGACCGGGACGCTGTCGCCGGTACCGCTAGCAGGGTCGAGCAGCCGCTACGGCGACGGCGGCATCGAGCCTGGCGTGATGATGGCGCCGGTCGAATGACCCCGAACAGCCCGGCGGGCGACGGACGACTGGCATGTTCTCAGGTCCGTTCCGGTTCGAAAGGGTCCTCGCCGGCCAGAGTGGGAAAGGTGCCGGTGATGTCGAGGACTCGGCGGACAATGCGTCGGGCGTTGGCGACCGTGAGTCTTCGGCCGGTGGCCGTCGCCCGGCGAGAAGCCGGCCCGCCGCCGTAGGGCAGGGCCAATGGTCGACACAGAGGTGGCCGGCACGCAAGGCCGGGCGGCCGTGAGAGGGCCGCCCGGCCGCCCCGCTGTCAGAACCCGGGCATGTGTGCGAACGAGAATCCGGATGAGCAGCGCTGGCTCCAGCCTTCAGGAGCCGGGCACCACAGCGTGTCCGGCGTGTAGGCCGGGTACGCCGAGGCGGCGTTGCCGGTCAGCACCCCGTGGACCAGCCCGACGGCCGTGCCGCTGCTGCCGCTGCGCAGGTAGACGGGGCCGCCGCTGTCACCGTGGCCGGCCGAGTAGGACGCCGATCCGTAGTAGTTGATGACGTCGGCCAGCGGCCCCTGCGAGGAGGTGCACCACCACAGGAACCAGCTGAGGCAGTTGTACTGTCCGGTGTCCACGACCTGCAGCGCGCACACCTCACCGGTGTACGAGCCGGACTGGCACAGGTACTCGCCGACGACCGGGCTCGCCCAGGAGCCGACGTAGAGTTGCGTCGAGTTCTCCGCCGCACCCACGTTGACGTAGAGCGAGTAGGACGAGACCGAGATCGCGCCGACGTCGGTCGCGGTGTCGCTGTACACCGACGATCCCATGAGGTTGAACCCGCCGCCGGTGGTGGGTCCGTTGTAGAACGCCGTACCCGTGCCGCCGCAGTGCGACGCGGTCAGCATGACCGGCCCGCCGTTGTAGTTCGCGGCGAACCCGGTGCTGCAGCCGCCCACGCTGGACGCGATGCGGTCGCCGCCGTACCAGGGTGCGAAGTCGTTGAACCGCCAGCCGGCGAAGTACAGGTCGTTCTGCGACGGCTGCCGGGACACTGAGCGCACCGTACCGATGATCGAGCCGTACTGCTTGCGCAGGACCGAGGTGGCGTCTGCGAGCTGGTTCGCGTCGCTGGCGAGCACGGTCACGGCGATGCCCGACCCGTCGACCGTCGGACCCACCGACGTGACGCCGACCTTCTGCTGGCCCAGCGCCTGCGCGTCCCGCATGACCTGGCTGGCCGCCTGGTTCATTGCCGTGCGGGTGAACTTGGACTGGTGCACGGCCAGCTTGACGCCGGCCGGCAGCCCGGCGATGCCCAGGGACTGGGCCGGGTTCGTGCGGTACAGGTCGATCACGCCGGTCGCGGGATCGATCTTGACGCCGCCGATGTCCGACGACGCGTTGCGCGCCTGGGCGGACAGGGCCTGCGCCGCCGGCATCATGGCGTTCTGCCGCGCGGACAGCGCGGCGTCTGGAGCGGCCACGGCGTCGCTTGTGGCGAGCCCGGGCTTGGCGGCCGCCGTCGCCGCTGGCGCGGCCGGCGCGCCTTGCGGACCGGCCGGCGCGGGCTGCGGACGGGCAGGCGACGCCTGGGCCGGCGCCGCCAGGACGCCGGCCGCGAGCACGGCCACCGCCCCGGTGACCAGGGCCCACCTCGCTGCTTTGTGGAGCTTCATTCCCCTCACTCCTCTCGTTGCCTGACGTAGGCAGCAGAATGAGGAGTGATTTAAGTCAGCCGGAATTCAAGAACGGGATAGCAATTTTCTGTCTAGTCTCATACCGGACAACAGCTAGCTGTGTTCGGACCTATGGTTGGCGCATGAAACTGCCTCTGCGCCATATCTGGACAATCGTCGCGGTAGCCCTATCGGCCGCCGCGGTCAGCTGTGCCAATCTGCGCGACCAAGCCGGGCAGGATCCCGATCAGCGGGCCGCCGCTCGCACGATGATCACGACCTGGGCTGCCGCGATAGCGGATTCGGACGGCGGCCGGGCCTGCGCGCTCATGACGAGAACGGCACAGGATCAGTTCGCCACCCGCCAATCTGTACGGGACTGCCGGGAAGCCGTGACCGATCTTTCGCGATCGCTCGGGCCGACCGGCAGAAATGAACTACGCAGAGTGCAAGTCGGCCAGATAGCATTTTCTGCGCCCGACAAGGCAATCGCGGACATCGGTGACATCGGGCATCTGGAACTGACCCGGGTGTCCGGAGCCTGGCTCATCAGCAACGTCAATGACGCGTTCCGAACCGGTACCGGTGGCGCGTTTCCTCCGCCGCCGACTTCATTTCTGCCGGCCCCACCCAGCGCGACACCGTCGGGATGATTATCTCGCGTAGATCCGGACCCGGTCGTTGGCCAGCACCAGGCGGTGAGTGGTGTGCAGCGCCGCCCGCAGGCACGTGCGGGGTCGCCGCGGAGGCCCACCTCGCCGGCTCCGGGCCGAACAGGTCCCCCACCCTCACCTCTGCAACGTCTCGTGCCATGACGCCGGTCTCGCGGACGTGTCCTACCTCGTGGTCGCCCGGCGTCCGCTGGACATGGCGGTATCGCTGTACCACCAGGGCGCCAACATTGACCGGGAACGGCTGCGCCAGCTCACCGGCGCAGCACCGTCGAACGCGCCGGCGGCGGCACGGCCGGCGTCCTCGTTATCAGGTACGGCACCGCAACAGCACCGAGAAGCAGCGGTGTCGGCATGCGCACGGCGGGTGCCCAAGATCCAGGGAACGACCAAGAGCCACCGGCCCCGGTGTGTGACAGAGGGTCACCGTAACACCGTTCCTCGGTTAAATTCCGACTACTCGATCAACGGAGCCTGCCAGTCAACCCCGGACACCACCCATGCGCTGGCCACGATGGCGCCCGGCCTGTGTTCGTAGTGCTGGCGGCCGGGCGCCGAGGTTTGGTCAGTGGTCAGCCGCTGAAGTCGGCGCGGTGGTCGGCCGCCCATTGGGCGAGGGTGCGTCCGGGGCGGCCGGTGACGCGGGTGACAGGGCGCGGGTGGTCGGGGGTGGTGAGTGTGTCGCTCCAGTAGTCGAGCAGCATTTTCATGACCGGCTCCGGGATGAACTGCGCGGTCTCGGCGCGGAACTCCTCCGGCGTGATATCGATGATCGGGATCTCTCGGTCCAGGGCGCGGCCGATCGTGGCGACCTGCTCGGCCCGGGTGAGCGCCTCCGGCCCGGTCAGCGCGATCGCCTCGCCGAGTTGGTCGTCGGTCAGCAGCGTCTCGGCGGCGGCCTCGGCGACGTCGTACTCGTGGATGGGCGCCTGGGCGGAGGCGAGGAAGGGTGCCCGGATCGGGGCGCCGGATCGAATCTGCCAGGCCCAGGAGAGCAGGTTGTTGGCGAAGGTGCCGGGGCGCAGGATCGTCCACGCGTCGGTGCGCTCGGTGACAGCCGCCTCGACCGCGCTGTGGTGTACCTGGCTGGCGGATCCCCGGTCCCGCGGGAACTCCAGGGCGGCCGCGAGCGAGGACAGGACGGTGAAGCGGTGGATGCCGGCCGCGACCGCCGCCTCAACGAAAACGTCGACGCCGTGTGCGGGGAAGACGAACGCCCGGTCCACGCCGGCGAACACGCGGGGTCCGAGGGTTGAGCCGTCGGTCAGGTCGCCGGCGAGGACGTCGACACCGTCGGGCAGTGCGGCGTTGTCGGGCTTGCGGGTCAGGGCGCGTACGCTCGCGCCGCGCTCGAGCAGGGTGGTGACCAGGTGGCGGCCGACGGCGCCGGTCGCGCCGGTGACGAGGATGGTCATCGTGGTTCTCCTTCGAGTCTTCGCCGACTTCTGCGGCTCTGTCTGGACCCAGCTTGGACCGGGATTAGGACATAGAATGTCCACTACTTTGGAGTTGCTGCGGGAGGATGCAGGCCGTGCCGGACAGCGCCCCGACCCAACGCGCTCTGCGTCTGCTCGAGCTGTTTCAGGCGCGCCGCATCTGGCCGGGGAGCGACCTCGCGCAGCGGATGGGAACCGACGGTCGGACCCTGCGCCGCGACATCGAACGGCTGCGCGGGCTGGGCTACAGCATCCAGACGCGGCGCGGCCCCGGCGGCGGCTATCGGTTGTCCACCGGCAGCGACCTGCCTCCATTGGTGTTCACGTCCGACGAGGCGCTGGCCGTCGCCGCAGCGCTGGCCTCCTCGGCGGCCAGCGGCTCCGCGGGCGGGGGCGAGCTGGCGCTGACCGCGCTGGCGAAGATCGAACAGGTGATGCCCGCCCGGGTGCGCCGGCGGGTGGGGGCGCTGCGCTCGTCGGTCTCGCTGGCGCAGACTCCCAACGCGGCGGCCGGCGCCTATCCGACGCCGCTGGATGCCGAGGTGCTCGGCGTCCTCGCCCTGGCGTGTCGCGACGCCGAACTGGTGCGCCTGCACTACATGCAGACGGCCGGAGCTGAGGCCGGACGGGAGTCTGTACGGCGGGTGGAGCCCGTGGCCCTGGTGCCGCGCGGAACGCGATGGTTCCTTGTGGGCCGGGATCTCGAGCGCGGCTGGCGGGCGCTGCGGGTCGACCGGGTCACGCGAGCCGCGCCGACCGGAACCCGCTTCGTCGCACGACCGGTGCCCGGCGGAGATCCCACGGCGTTCCTGTCCAGCCAGCTGGGCGCGCCCCCGCGCTCCTATACCGCCACGATCCTCATCCACGCGCCGATCGAACAGGTGCAGGCCTACATGGGCGGCTTCGCCACCGACTTCACCGCCACCACCCAGCCCACTGGCGACGCGGCAACACGCTGGCGAATCGCCGACGTGCGACTTGAGGTGCTCGCCGCAGGCCTGCTATGGGTCCGCTGGCCCTTCACGGTGCTCGACTCGCCGGAACTCGCCGCACTGCTGCACGAACGCGCCCGCGCCTTCCTCGCCGCAGCCGAGAGCACGTCGGGCTGAGCCCACACAGGCCCTCACGCTTTGTCGGAGCCACCGGAATCCCCGCGTCCCCCGCGCCGCAGCGGCACTCACCACGCCCGACGGCACGGCCGACGCGACGACCCCGCCAACGTCCTCTCACCGGCTACGAGGCCAGATGCTGCCGGCAGCTTCCCACACCACCCGGCAACCGGTACAGACACCGATGCCCAGCGCACCGTGGCAGACCTAGATGACCGCGCGGATCGCGGCAGATCCGGATGGCAGGTGGGACCAATGCGCCGCGCAACGCAAGGTTTCCACAGGGGTCCCGGTCCAAGATAAGCCCACCGGTTCACCCGCGCCACGACGGCAGCCGCCATCCGGGCAGCAGCGGCGCCTCGCCCGGATCTGCTACGTCCACCTAGACATCCCGCGCTGGGCGTCGCGGTGATCCAGGCGCTGGCCGCGCGCCGACTCACTGGACGCCGTGCGAACCCTGCACGCCGGGCAACGAGAATACCCATAGCTGCAAGCCTGTTGGGTCGCCACCTCGAACCTAACGCCTCAACGACTCGGTCCCATTCGGGGCGTGGCGCAATTCATTGTCGATGTCCTCACCCACTCCGTAGAGCGGTGCGGACCCTTGACTGCAAGGCGGCGCGGTGCTGCAGCGCGGCGCGCCCGGCGTAGTAGAGCAGCGTGGTGTAAAGAACCGAACCGGCAGTACCGGCGATCGCGACCGGTATCCGGTACGGCGCATAGGCGGCGGCGATCAGACCGAGCAGGGTGCTGGGCGGCAGAACCGGTGGTGGCAGGAGCGCCACGGCAAGCGACGCCCAGGCCGTGCTGTGCAGTCCCGCGGCGCCGCTCAGGACGTATGTGGTCACGATTCCGCCGGCAAAGATTGGTCCGGTCAGCGTGGGCCATCCGGCCAGCAGTGCGCCGGTACCGACACCTAGCGCCGCCCACAACGGAAAACCCACCACACCCAGAACGACCGCACAGCGGATTGCCGGGTCGTGCAGGAGATCTCCGCCGGGTGGGAGGCTCGGATCATACTGGTGCCAGACCTCCAGTGCCCGGGCCGGTGCGGCGGTGAGCACCACGGCGAGGTCGCTGAGCGCAAGGACGCTGCCGCAGCCGAGCGCGGTCAGCAGCCGGGTTCGCAGGACGCGGCCGGGGCGTTGGTCGAACACCACGAAACCTGCACCGAACAGAAACGACAACAACTGTCCACACGCGAATCCGGAGGTGTAGATGTTCAGGCCGGCGGCGCGCGCGTCGGCCAGCGTTACGAGCTCGTCGGGATCCCCGTGCGCGAGGTAGATGATGTCCGCGTTGACCGCCAGCAACTGGTATGCCAGACCCGCCACGGCGAGCGATAGCGATGCAACCACCATGAGCAGCGGTCTGTGCAGCAGCCAACGCAAAGCTTCACGCATTGCAGGCCGCTGGCGAGGGCCGCGCCCACGGTCGCCTGAACCGCAGTCCTGCCGTGAGGAGGGCCGGATATGTTTGACCTTCCTCGTATGCCGCGCTCTGCCTGTGGATGGCCATCAGAGATACCTCCGGCTTCGTGTCGACGCACGATGACACATCTGGTCGCCGTCGAACCTGGCCAAGGTCGAGGCAGACGGGGCCACGTTCATCGACGACGTGCACCGGAACACCATGTTACGTGCCGAACGAATGCCGCCGTTTGCCGGCGCGTGGCCACCGCCTAGAGGAAAGCTAGCGCGTGCCCCGGTACCGAGTCGACGTCGCAATCGCCGCGGCGATCCGGTGCGCCCTCCCGCTTCTTGACCAGAATCATCCAGGTTGAAAGCGACGTAGGGCATGCCGAATCTCGCCGTCGGGTGCGGATGGCAAGGGGTGGCCGGAGAACGCAGGCGAGCCTCGGTGAGGAAACGGTCGCCGAAGCGCAGGTCGATCCAGTTGGCGTTTTCCTTGTTATCACGGTGGTCTGGGCCCTGCGGCTCCGATCACCCATTGTGGACAGTCGCGATCGGCGTCACGCCGATCACCGCTTGACCCCGACGTAGTGAATGCCCGTCGCTCGGATCGCGCCCGCGTCGGTCGCCGCCTGCTCGTCGGCTTCGCTAACGGGGTACAGGTCGGGGAAGAAGTACGGCGTGTAGGTGAGCAGCTGGGTGTGCAAGCGGGATTGGAGCGCGTGGCTGATGGCCTCCCCGCTGTGCAGGCCTTCGCGCAGCGCCCAGTCTTCCAGGTAGCCGTGCCAGGCTTGCCCGGAGGCGAGCCACTGCTCCCGGTGGCTGTGTAGCCAGCCGCGCTCGCCGGTGTGGGGCAGCCGGTCGAAGCTCCAGCGCGCGCTCGCCTCGTCGAACCTTTCATACGCCCACTCGACGACGATCAGCAGGCCGTCCGGCGCGAGTGCTGCCGCGGCCCGGTCCAGAACCTCGTTCAGGTCATCGACGTGGTGTAGCGATGTACAGGCCACAACCGCGTCGACCGGGCCGCTCAGCTGGTGCTGTTCGAACCCGGTCTGGTGGTAGCCGGGTCCGTACGGTGCCGCCGGGTCGACGCCCACGGCGTCGTAGCCCTGTTCTCGCATCGCCGGGACGAAGCCGCCGGTCGGGCCGCAGCCGATCTCCAGTACGCGAGACGGGGCCGGCGGTAGGTGGGCACGCACGAAGGGCCAACGGGCGCTGAGCCAGCGCTGTTTAGCGGTTGTCGTATCGTTCATCGGTTCCCCTTGGACGTGCGCTGTAGGCGCACTGACAGGGGCCCGAAGACCGCTGTCAGGAGGATGCAGGCGGTCAGGAGCCAGAGAACCTGGCCGCCCGGTGTGCCGCCGGACATGAGATCGCGGGCGGCGGTCACCAAGTGGGTGACCGGGTTGACGTCGACGAACGCCCGCAGCCATCCGGGCAGCGTGGCCGGATCGACGAAGATGTTGCTGAACAGGGATAGCGGATACAGCAGAGCCTGAGTCACGCCGAGCACGGCACCGGGCGAGTTCATCAGCAGCGCCAGTGCCGTCCATACCCACGACAGGCTGACGCTGAAGACGACGACGAGGAGTACCGCGGCGGCCACGCCGAGGACGTTGCCGTGCGGGCGGAACCCGAGCGCGAGGCCGAGCCCGACCACGACCGCCGAGGCGAGCGCGTATCGCACGGCGTCGCTGAGCATCGCGCCGATGAGCGGGGCGGCGGGTCGGACCGACAGCGTGCGGTACCGGTCGAACGCACCGCTGGCGAGGTCGATACTCACTGCGGCACCGGTGGTTCCCGTGGTCACCAGCAGTGTCATGACGAGGATCCCGGGGACCAGGTACCCGACGTAGGCGCCGGTCGAGCCGCGCACCGCGCCGCCGAACAGGTACGTGAACATCACGGTGAACACGACCGGGTGCACCGCGATGTCGAAGATCTGGACGGGGGTACGCCTGATCTTCAGCAGGGCACGCCGGCCGAATATCAGGCTGGCGGTCAGCGTGCTGGGCCGGGCCGGCCGGGGGCCGGCGAGCACCGCGCTGGACGAACCCGCTTCGGTGACGGTGTCGAGCGTGGTCATTTCAGGCGTCTCCCTTCGGTGTGGTGTCCACAGTGGCCGGGCTGCCGGTGAGTGCGAGGAACACCTCGTCGAGGCTGGGCTGGCCGAGGGTGAACTCGGTGACCTCGATCCGCGCCCGGGACAGCTCGGCCAGCGCCCGGACCGCCGACTCGGCACCGGCGGGCCCAGCCTCGCCAACTTGCGCGGTCAGGGCGACCGGATCGGCATCCAGCGTCAGGCCGTCGCCGAACGCTTGTGCGAGCACCTGCGCGGCGGCCGGGCGGGCGCCGGGTTCGGCCAGCCGTACCCGCAGCGTGCCGCCGCCGACCGCGGCCTTCAGCTGGCCGCTGGTGCCCGCAGCGATGAGCTTGCCGTGGTCGATGACGGCGATGTGGTCGGCGAGCTGGTCCGCCTCGTCGAGGTATTGGGTGGTCAACATGACCGTGGTGCCGTTGGCAGCGATGCCGCGGATGATGGTCCACACGCCGTTGCGGCCACGTGGGTCCAGTCCGGTGGTGGGCTCGTCCAGGAATAGCAGGTCGGGTGTGACGATGAGGCCGGCGGCGATGTCCAGCCGGCGCCGCATGCCTCCCGAGTATGTCTTGACCAGCCGGTCAGCCGACTCGGTCAGGGCGAACGCGACCAGCAGCTCCTCGGCTCGCCCCGCTGCCGCAGCCCGGGAGTGGCCGTGCAGCCGGCCGAGCAGGACGAGGTTCTCCCGGCCGGTGAGGCCGTCGTCGAGCGAGGCGTACTGCCCCGTCACGCTGATCCGGTCCCGTATGGCGGCGGCTTGGCGGACCACGTCGTGGCCGAACACCCGGGCGGTGCCCGCGTCGGGGCGCAGCAGCGTGGCCAGAATCCGGATGGTGGTCGTCTTGCCTGCGCCGTTGGGGCCGAGGACTCCGTACACGCTGCCGGCGGGGATGCTCAGGTCGATCCCGTCGACGGCGCGGGTCGAGCCGAACGCCTTCACCAGGCCGGTGGCTTCGACGGCGAGGTGACCGGAGTGGGTCATCGGGTCCAGCCGTCCTCGGCGACCAGTTCGCCGTGCTCCGCACTGACATCGCGCGCGACAGCGAACGCAGCGGCGGCCTCGGGCAGGCTCGGCGCGCCGGCCAGCGCCGCGTTCAGGATCTCCGAAGAGTCCCACCGCCACATATCCACCCAGGTCCGCTCATCGAGGCGAACCAGCCGGGTCTCGGTCGGGCCGGCGTACCGCGCCCTGAGCGCCGCGATGAGCCGCCCGCGCCGGTCCAGCACGAGGTCGGCGTCGGCCGGGTCGGCGGTGAACCGCGTCGTCCGGATAAGAGCCATTTCTGTACCCCTTACCTAGAGTTCGTTCTTAGAGTCTGACTCTAGTGTTACAGTGCAGACATGCAACTGGTCAAGAGCAGCGGCAAAAAGGGCGAGAAGTCACGGCAGACCCGGCGGCGCATCCTGCAGGCCGCGTACGAGCTGTTCGTCGATCAGGGCTACGGAGCCACCACGCTGCAGGGCATCGCGGAGCGGGCCGGCGTTGCCGTGCAAACCATCTACTTCGCGTTCGGCAACAAGCCGTCACTGCTCAAGGAACTGGTCGACACCACCATCGCCGGCGACGACGAGCCGATCCCCACGATGCAGCGGACCTGGTTCCGCGAGGCGCTCGCCACCGACACGGCCAAGGCACATCTTCAGGCGCATGTGCACGGCACCTGCGGCATACTCACGCGGGTGGCACCGATCATGGACGTCCTGCACGCCGCCGGCGCACAGGACCCGAGCCTGGCCAACCTGTGGCAGCAGGACAGCGATCCGCGCCTCGAAGTCCACACCACCGCCGCGCGCAGCCTCATCGCCAAACCCGGCGCCAAGGCCGACCTCACCGTCGAGCACGCCGCAGACCTGCTCTACGGCCTACTGAGCCCACAGCTGTATCTGCTGTTCACCCGCGACCGGGACTGGACCCCAGACCGCTGGGAGCAATGGGCATTCGACACCCTGCGCGCACAGCTTTGCCGCTCGCGCTAGCCGCTGGCCAGGCTGCAGTCCTCCGCGATCGTTACACCGTCATGCCGCGGGGAGCCGTCCGGAGTACTGCATGCGCAGGCTCGCCACCAGAGGCCCGAGTGATCGGATCTTGGAAGGCTGCTCCTACAACGACGTCAGGGCGCGCACCACTCGCGGATGAGTGCACCTGTCGGGTGTTACCCGCTCGTGCTCGTGGCCGCGTGCCCCTTGCCAGAGCCGCATTCGCGCGGCAGGGTTCCGGGAGTGATCCCGGCTGAACTCGGCGCGTTGTCCCCGGCGGAGCAGCGGCTGTGGGACGCCTTTCCACGCGGCGCGAAGGTAGCGCTGACCGCGGACGCTCCTCGCACGGTACGCGCCACGGTGATACGGTCTTTGCTCCTCGGCGCACGTCAGGCCGTGCCTGGCCACCGGATGGCGCTGCGTGTGCATGGCGCGGATGTGGTCGGCTGCCTCGACCTCTACCAGGCCGAGATTGAGGCAGCGATCGAGTTCGTGGGCTGCACCTTCGATGCGGTGCCAAACCTGTCGTTCGCCAATCTGCGCGGCGTCACCTTCGAGGGCAGCACACTGCCGGGACTGGACGCTTTCGGCGCAAGCGTCCAGGGCAACCTCAGTTTCGTGAAGTGCATCCTCACCGGCGCCATCGTGGTGTACGGCGTGCACGTCAGCGGCGACCTGGACTTTGATTGGGCGCGACTTGCCGCAGATGGCCGTCCGGAGGAGATCTTCGGCGACCGGACGGCCGCGGTGTTCGGCGACGCGGTCCAGGTGGGCCGGCATCTGTACCTGCAAGGTACGGCCGCCACCGGGAACGTTGAACTTGCTGGCATGCGCGTCGGCGGCACGATGTATGCCCACCAAGGGCTGCGGGTCGAGGGCGAGCTGCGACTGCGTAGGGCGGACGTAGCAGGCGAAGTCAATCTGACCGACGCGGTCTTGCTGAACCCCGGCGGCGTGGCCCTCGACGCGTGGGGCCTGCGGGCCGGGCAGCTGTCCCTGCTGCCTGAACGCACCGAGGGCGCGGTAGACCTGCGGCACGCCCGGGTCGAGGTGCTCCGCGACGATCCGGACCGCTGGCCCGCCCAGCTACGGCTAGACGGCGCCACCTACACCGCGCTCGAACCGGTCCGCACCGCCCGGCAGCGGCTGCACTGGCTGGATCGGGACCCGGACGGCTACCTGCCGCAACCGTTTGAACAACTGGCCACGCTCTACCGACAGATCGGTCACGAGGCCGACGCGCGCACCGTGCTACTGGTCAAGCAGCGACGCCGCCGACAGCAGCTATCCCCAGCCGGCGCGGCCTGGGGCTTACTGCAGGACGGGCTGGTCGGATACGGCTACCGACCGGCGCGGGCCGCTGTGTGGCTGCTCGTGCTGACCGCGCTCGGCACCACCGTGTTCAGCCTGTACCCGCCCGGGGGCAGACCCAGCGGCACTGCGTTCAACCCACTGGTCTACACCCTGGACCTGCTCCTCCCGATCGTCGACTTCGGACAGGAACGCGCGTTCGGCATTGCCGGACCAACGCAGTGGCTGGCGTACGCCCTGACGGCGATGGGCTGGATCCTGTTCACCGCCGTCGCGGCGGCCATGACACGAACCTTCAACCGCTCGTAGACGCACGGCGGTCGCTGGGATGCTGCGCCTTCCGGCGGGCTGAAGCACACCAAGCCCACGTCTCGACCACACACTGTCATCGGCACGAGCGGCAGCCGCCAGTGTGCGCGACCAGCGGTAGATCCGGATGCCAAGATCGGCTGGTTCGCTGGTGTAGCCGAGACGGTATTACCATCCTGGGGTGATCACGAGGGTACCCGTGCCGGATGACCGGACCATCTACTCGTCTGATCGCAGGTACGGTGCGGAGGCCCTGGCATGGCCGGTGTTCAGCGAGCACGTGTTGAGCATGCTGCGATCGGCTGGTGAGGTACTTCATCCGGCCCGGGGCGAAGTCCTGTGGGAGGCTGGTGACTCCTACGACCTGAACCTGGTGCTCGCCGGCGCGGTTTTGCTTGTGGATCGTCGGGACGATCGGGTTGTTTTCGTGGTCGAGGAGGGTGACTTCGTCGGCGAGCTGGGCATGTTGATGGGCCAGCGTGCCTTCCTCCCCGGCATCGCCGCGGAAGGTACCACTCTGCTGCGTGTACCGGTCGCGGAATTGCGCAGGTTGGTGGAAATCTCCGGAGAGTTGAGTGACGTCCTGCTCACTGCGCTAGATGCCCGGCGTCTGCTGCTTGCGCGGTTGGGTGAGGGCGGTCTGGTGCTGGCCGGGGACGACGACCGTGACCTGCATCGGCTTCGGGAGTTCGCCGAGCGCAACCAGATCCCGTACCGGACGGTGCTGCGTCACGACGCGGGCGCGTGGGCGGAGCTGGCGGCGACCTGCGATCTGCCTGAGGCGGGTGCGGCCGTTGTCACGGGGGACCTTCGGGTGTTGAAGGCCCCCACTACCCGGGACCTGGCGACGGCGCTGGGGATCGACCTGTGGAGCGTCTCGGACGGGTCACGCTGTGATCTGCTCGTGGTGGGCGCCGGCCCGGCAGGGCTGGCGGCGGCCGTATACGGCGCCTCAGAGGGGTTGGACGTCGTGGTCGTCGAGGACGTCGCGATTGGTGGTCAGGCGGGCAGCTCCTCGCGGATCGAGAACTACCTCGGCTTCCCCAGCGGCGTGTCCGGGGTGGAGCTCGCGCGGCTGGCGATGCTGCAGGCCGTCAAGTTCGGCACCCGGTTGATCTCGCCCCGTGCCGTCACCGCTCTGGGGCGGGATGCCGGGGGCGGGTTCCGCGTCCGACTCGACGACGAACTCGACGTCCTGGCCTCAGCCGTGGTCGCCGCCAGCGGTGTGCGCTACCGGCGCCTGGACCTTCCCGGTCTTGCCGACCTGGAAGGACGCGGCGTGTACTACTCAGCGGGTCAGCTCGAGGCTCCGCTGGTAGCCGGACGCAACGCGGTCGTGGTGGGCGGGGCGAACTCGGCAGGCCAGGCAGCACTCTTCCTCGCCCGCCGGGCGGGTCACGTCCACGTCCTGATCCGCCGGGAAGACCCGAGCAGCACCATGTCGAACTACCTCCTCCAGCGCCTCGCACACCACGAACGCATCACGATCCACGCGCGATCCGAGCTGTCCGAGGTGCATGGCGCCGACCGGCTCACCGGCGTCACGTGGCATGACCACCTCCACGACCGCGACGTGCACGTCGACGCAGCAGCCGTGTTCCTCCTGATCGGTGCGGAGCCCTGCACGACCGCGCTGTCAGACGCCGGCGTGGAACTGGATGACAAGGGCTTCGTCATCACCGGTGACGGCTACGCCACTTCGGAGCCTGGTCTGTTCGCAGTCGGCGACGTGCGCGCTGGTTCAGTGAAGCGCGTTGCGTCGGCGGTAGGAGAAGGATCCGTCGTGGTCTCCGCCGTCCATGCCTATCTCGCCGGGCTCGACCTGACGTGATCCGCGGTGATCCGCGATCCGATACCGGCGGCCAATCGCACCTGAAGGGCGGAACCGATGGTCAACCTCCAACGCTTCGACCATGTCGGCATCACCGTCGCCGACCTCGACAACATGATCAGCTTCTTCGCTGCGCTGGGCCTCGAGGTCGAAGGGCGCATGTTCATCGAGGGCGAGTTTCTCGACACCGTCATCGGCATCCCCGGCTCGCGCACCGAGATCGCGATGTTGAGGTCGCCCGACGGCGGCACCGCCATCGAGCTGTCCAGCTTCGTGCGACCACAGCACGTCCCTGGCTCCCCCCAGGCGATGGCCAACGAACTCGGCATCCGGAACGTCGCTTTCGAGGTCACCGACCTACAGGCCGCCATCGACGCTGTCGGCTACGACTTGGTCGGCGGCATCGGCCAGTACGAAAACCTCTGGAAGATGGCCTATATTCGCGGCCCGGAAGGGATCATCGTCTCCCTCGCGCAACGCATGAAGGACGGCTGAAACGCCAATCGCCCAGAGCGAGGAAGATTCTGACGCACTCAATTCGGCATGTCAGTGAACGCGTCAGGAATGCCGAAGCGACCAGCAGCAGGTGTAAGGACACGGTCTGGAGGCCTACGCGCTCGACTCGGCCGGTGGTGCATTTCCGCGGTGCTGTCGTCTGTGTTCCTGCGGACCGGGCGGCGTGTATCTATAGCGTCCGGCCGGGCTTGCGGGTTGCTCCGTTGTTGCTCGGATGTAGTGGAAGTGGCCGGCATCCGGTGTCAGAGTCCGGCACTGGCAGCCCGATCCGGGGCCCGAGGGCGTATGCGGCGAGGGTCGTCTGACGGTGCCCACGCCCTGGACGTGCCGGTTCTCGCCGGCTACCGCTCTACGACACCGTCGCGGCCGCAGTACTGACATCGCTTGAGCACGCGCGGTTTCCGACACCGTCTTCATCTCCGGTATGAACAACACCTCACCGCGGGGACAGCGGATTCGCCTCGCGATATGGATCACGACATGCGTACTTGAGGTCTCGTGACCCGCATACACTGCGCCGGTGACCTCCACCAGCTCCGCAGCCGCCAGGGGCCGGCGTCCACGCCGGGACATGACCGTGGCTCGTATCGCTGAGCTGGCCGGCGTCTCCCCGCCCACGGTCTCCAAGGTCATCAACGGTCATTCCGGCGTCGCTGCCGGTACCCGTCGCCGCATTGAGGAACTCATCCGCGAGCACGGCTACCAGCGAAGCGACCACGGGGCACCGTCCGGCATCGTCGAGGTGGTGTTCCAGGCCCTGGACAGCCTCTGGGCCCTGGACATCATCCGCGGCGTCGAGCAGGTCGCTCGCCAACACGAGTTGGCCGTCGCCCTCACCGAGATGCAGGGCCGGCTCACCCCGGGCCGCGGCTGGTCTGACCAGATATTGTCGCGGCGACCGGTCGGCGTCATCGCGGTCTCCGCCGAGCTGACCAAGCGGCAGCTGTCCCAACTATCGACCGCCGCCATTCCGCTGGTCATCCTGGACCCTAGTGGTGAACCGATGCACCAGACGCCGTCGGTCGGCGCGATGAACTGGAATGGCGGCCTGGCCGCCACGCGTCACCTCATCGACCTCGGTCATCGCCGTATCGCGATGATCAACGGGCCGGAGGAGTATCTGTGCTGCCGGGCACGCCTCGATGGCTACCGCGCCGCTCTGGACGCCGCCGGGATACCCATCGAACCCGACCTCATTCGGACGGCTCCGCTGTACGTCGAGGGCGGGCACGCCGCCGCGATCGACCTCCTGCAGATGACGGCGCCGCCCACTGCCATTTTCACGGCCAATGACCTGCAAGCAATCGGTGTCTATGACGCCGCCCGCCGCGCTCACGTCCGCATCCCCAACGACCTCAGCGTCGTCGGCTTCGACGATCTCGCCTTCGTCCGGTGGTCGACCCCGCCCCTGACGACGGTGCGGCAGCCACTGGTGGAGATGGGCGCCACCGCGGCCAACCTCGTCATGACCGTGGCGTCCGGCGGCCGGGCCGAACACGCCCGAATCGAGCTACCAACCACGCTCGTCGAGCGGGAGAGTACGGCGCCGCCACCGCGGTGACCTCGACGAAGCACCCAACGAGCGCGGTCGACTATCGCTGGCACCCCGGATTCTGCGGCCGTGCGCGTTTTCGAAACGAACGGATATCGAGGCCGCGAGGTAGACCCTGATAGACGGCGGTCTACCTGTGGCCGGGGCCGCGGCGCCCCGGGCGCTATCGGGGCTGGTCGCGAGCGGTGCGCTGCCGCATAGACGTGACGTCGTGGCGGTTGACCTCGGTACGCGAGGGGCCACCCCGTTGGCGGCTCCATCGCAGCCACGTTTATCAATCTTGACGGGCCACCCTTCTGGCTTTATGGTTCGCCTCGACTAGCGAATGGTTCGCCCACATTGAGGCCTTGACTAGCGGAAACTAGCAAGCTCGCCGGACTGGTAGGGCGGTCAGGAACGCGACCGGGGCAGAGACCACCGTCTGGTCAAGACCGCTCCGGGCCGTGATCGCTGAGAGCATGGAGGACAGATGAAACGTCGGATCACGTTCAGGCGGCTGCGAACTGCGATCATCTTCGCCATCGCCGGTCTCCTTCTGGGTGCGGTGCTCAGCATTCCGGGCCTGAGCGCCGCCGCGGACGCATCAACGAAGTACCTGGGGATATTCCGCCAGACAAGCCCCACCGAGATCCCCTCCGGCACGGTCAGCCGGTACGGGGTAGCCCCAGCAAGTGTCGAGTGGTTCGACAGTTGGGCAACCGGCAACGCCTTCGACGCGGCCGACGCCAAGACCCTGTGGAGCCAGGGTGTCATGATGCACTTCACCTGGGAGCCCTGGAACACGGCGCTCAGTGTCAGCGACCCTAACCAGATCCACCTTCAAGACATCATCGACGGCAAGTGGGACAGCTACATCAAAGCCCGCGGCGCCGAGTTCGCATCGGTCGGCGCGCCGGTCATGGTGCGCTGGGGACACGAGTTCAACGGCAACTGGTACCCCTGGGGTATCGCCAACAACAACAGCAATCCCGCGCTCTACATCGGCGCCTACCGCCACGTACACGACCTCGTCGTCGCGGCCGGCGCCACCAACGTCCAATGGGTGTGGTGCTTCAATAACGGCTCCACTCCGGACGCCTCCTACAACGACCCCGCGCAGTCCTACCCCGGTGACGCTTACGTCGACTGGGTCGGGATCGACGGCTACAACTGGGGTCTTGACCCCTCCTGGGACCCGACCGGCAACCATTGGACGAGCTTCGACTCGATGTTCACCAGCGCCTACGCCCAGGCCCGCGCGATCGCGCCCAAGCGTCCGATCATGATTGGGGAGGTCGCGTCCAGCGAGGACGGCGGCAACAAGGCACAGTGGATCAGCGACATGTCCACCACGTTGCAGTCCGGTCGCTACCCTGACCTGAAACTCGTCGTCTACTTCGACCAGGACAAGGAGGAACTGTGGTCGGGTACCTCCTCATCGGCCACCCAGGCCGCCTTCACCACCTGGGTCAACCAGACATACATGAAGGGCCGGGGAACAGACCTGGCCCAGGTCGCCTCTCAGTACAAGGGAACAACCCAACCACCTAGCAGCGCAGCGCCTAGCAGCGCGCCACCTAGCAGCGCGCCACCTACCAGCGCGCCGCCTGCAACGACCGCGCCGCCGGCCGGCGCCTGCTCAGGGACATACCGAACGATCAGCTCCTGGCCGGGCGGGTTCCAAGGCGAGGTGACCGTGCGGGCTGGGACTTCACCGATCAACGGCTGGACGGCACGTTGGACCTTGGCCAACGGACAGGCGATCAGTCAACTCTGGAACGGCTCCCCTAGCGTCAGCGGTTCATCCGTGACCGTGAAGAACATGAGCTGGAACGGCTCCCTAGGTGCGAATGGCTCCACGACATTCGGGTTCCTCGCCACCGGATCGCCATCAACGCCGACACTCACCTGCACCAGCCCCTAACCCACCACAGTTCGATAACGCACCGCCGCCACCGCAACAACGTGAACAACCCCTTCAGCAGATGCCGATGTCGGCGCGGCCCGCCCCGCGCCGACATCGGACCGGTTAGCGCGTCCGCGCGGTCTTCGGCGGGGACTCGCGAGCGTCGTGGCGGGTGCTTGCGGTCGAAGAAGTGCTCGGAAGAGGTCGGTTGCGGCGAACAGTGTGTCCGTGGTCAGCATCCCGTACCCGTATCACCCAGTCCGCGTCTAACCACGTCGCGGTTGTCTGGATACCATGCGGCATGGTCAACCCGAAGGCTCGGTACTGCTCGTCGAACTGCACTAGCCCCGGGCGGGGAAGGTACTGTTGCGGCCACCCGACAAGCTCGGAGTCCTGGTGTACGTGGATCAATCCGTCGACCACGGACGAGCAGTTGCTCAAGGCGACATGAGCGATCGCTCAACTGCCAATGGCCCGGAACACGTCGCTGCCGAATATCGCCAGCTCAAGCCTGGTGACCGAGTATTGGCACCCTACACGCCGACCGCGTGTGCTTTCTCGAGGGCGGAGTGCGGGTCGAGCGGGGCCACGGAGCAAGTCCTCGGCGAGCCCCGCGAGGCCCGGACGCGGCCGTTCCTCAGCCGCATCATCGAGGGCGACCGTCTCTGAGCCGCGCGCACGATGATGCAGCCGAAGTCGGCGGCGGCCGCAACCAGGAGCACGCTAGACGCCGGTCAGGCGCCGCTCGGAGGCGCGCAGGTACATCATCCACGTCACCACGAAGCACGCGGCGTAGAACGCGATGAACGCTATGTAGGCCGCGTTGCCGGTCTTGGTCTCCAGGAACGACTGCCGGAACGCGAGGTTGACCAACACGCCGCCGAACGCCCCGACCGCGCCCGCGATCCCGATCAGTGCGCCTGACAGTCGTCGCGCCTCTTCCATGGTGGGTGACTTGGCCCGGAAGATCGCCGGGATCATCTTGTACGTGGAACCGTTGCCGATGCCGGAGAAGACGAACAGCAGGATGAATCCGATCAGGAATAGCGGCAGTGATTTCGCCAAGGACGCGGCCAGGACGACCAACGCGGCAGCCGCCATCGCCACGAAGTTCCAGAATGTCACCGTCGCCCCGCCGATTCGGTCGGCCAGCATTCCGCCCACGGGCCGGATCAGCGATCCGAGCAGCGGCCCGAGGAACGTCAGGTACGCGGCCTTGATGGGGGTGTCGAAGTCGGCCTTGAACTGTACCTGGAGCACCTGGCCGAAGGCGAAGCCGAAGCCGATGAACGAGCCGAACGTACCGATGTAGAGAAACGACATGGTCCAGGTGTGCAGGTCACGGGTGACGTCGCGCATCGCCCGCTTGTCGTTGCGGGCCGACGCCAGGTTGTCCATGTATCGGTACGATCCGAGCGATCCCAGCACGACGAGCGGGATGTAGATCGCGGGCACCAGCCGGGGGTGGGCCGCGCCGGCGGTGGCCAGCACGAGCAGCCCGACGAGTTGGATCACCGCGACGCCGATGTTGCCGCCGCCCGCGTTGATGCCAAGCGCCCATCCTTTGCATCGCTCCGGGTAGTACGCGTTGATGTTCGCCATCGAGGAGGCGAAGTTGCCGCCTCCGACCCCGCCGATCGCCGCCACGAT
This sequence comes from Rugosimonospora sp., assembly GCA_051986465.1. GTDB lineage: Bacteria > Actinomycetota > Actinomycetes > Mycobacteriales > Micromonosporaceae > DATEJJ01. The sequence continues at coordinate 7,888 of JBPYFB010000429.1, read as the reverse complement.
CAGCAGGGTGGCGTACGAGACGCCGGGCTGCAGGACGATCGTCGCCAGGATGCAGGGCACCAGCAGCAGGGCCGCGCTGAAGACCGTCCAGTTGCGACCGCCGAACTTGGCCACGGCGAAGGTGTACGGCAGCCGAAGCACCGAGCCGACCAGAGCGGGCACCGCAGTCAGCACGAACTTTCCGGCCGGGTCGATGCCGTACGCCGGTCCCAGGAAGAGCACGAGCACCGACCACATTGTCCACACCGAGAAGCCAATGTGTTCGGAGAAGACGGAGAAGATGAGGTTCCGGCGGGCGACCGGGGCGCCGACCGAGGCCCAGAAGTTCTCGTCCTCCGGACGCCAGTCGTCGATCCAGCGTCCGGTCCGGCCGTGCCGGCTGTGGGCGACGGCGGTCGGCGCGGACACCGCCGGATCTGTTGTGGACGTCATGACACGCTCCTCCCGCGAGATTCAGGCCGGCACACCGACCACGAGTTCGTCGTTGTCCACCCGGATCGGGTAGACCTTCAACGGTGGCTGACCGGTCTTCGAGCAGCCGGTCGCCAGTTCGAAGATGTGTTGGTGCAGCGGGCAGATCACGACATCCGCGTCACTGATTCCGTCGGCGATCGGGCCGCCCGCGTGTGGGCAGACCGCCGATACCGCGCGCAGTTCGCCGTTGCGCAGCCGGAAGACGGCCACCATCTCGTCGCCGACCGGGTACGCCCGGCCCTCACCGACGGGCAGGTCTGCCACCGGGCCGAGCCGGTGTTCCATGATGGCGGTCGTCATGCCGCACCTCCGTTCGACGGGCCGGGGACGGCGGAGCCGATCGCCGGCACCGGGCCGGTGACCGCGCCGTTGCCGGCGTGAACCGGTACGAGCGGCTGCGACCGCAGCGGAAGCGCCGTCCGGAACTGCCCTGGGACGGCCGGTTCGCGCCCTTCCTGCCACGGGTCGCGGTATGCGCCGACGGCCGCCGCCATCCGGGCGTCGAGCCCTTCGCCCAGTCCCTCGGCGTCGTCGACGATCAGCTCGCGGATGCGTTCGATCCCGACCCGGGGCACGAAGGAGTACGTGCGCTCCAGCCAGTTGGCGTTCTCCCGGTAGTACTGGAGGAACCGGCCCGTCAGGGTCATCACGGCGTCGGGGCTGTCCACGGTGGCCAGCAGGTCACCCTTGCGGACGTGGGCGCCGGCGGCGCCGCCGACGTAGATTTCCCATCGGCCGCCCTCGATCGCGACGACCCCGAGATCCTTCACGTATGCCTCGGCGCAGTTGCGTGGGCAGCCGGTGACCGCCAGCTTCATCTTTCCCGGGCTCTCCAGGCCTTGGAAGCGGGACTCGATCGCGATGCCGAGGGCGGTGGAGTCGCCGAGCCCGAACCGGCAGAATTCGCTGCCCACACAGGTCTTCACGGTCCGCATGCTTTTGCCGTAGGCATACCCTGAAGGCATGTCGAGGTCGGCCCACACGTTCGGCAGGTCTTCCTTGCGGATGCCGAGCAGATCGATGCGTTGACCGCCGGTGAGCTTGACCATCGGCACCTGGTACTTGTCGGCGACGTCGGCGATGCGGCGCAATTGCGCCGGGGTGGTGACGCCGCCTTTCATCTGCGGTACGACCGAGAAGGTGCCGTCCCGCTGGATGTTCGCGTGCACCCGGTCGTTGATGAAGCGCGCGCCACGCTCGTCCTCGTACTCGTCGCCCCACATCATGCGCAGCAGCGAGACCAGACCCATCTTGCTCTTCGCGTCCTCCACGCCGCCGGCGAGCGCGTCGAAGACGGCTGACACGCTCCTGAGCCCCTGTTGCCGGATGGCTGTCATGAGTGCCGGCTTGTCCAGCGGAACGCCCGGGACGTACCAGGTGGCGGAGGGGTCCTCCTCGACCTCGCCGCCGGCCGCCCACTCGACGATCTGCGCGACGAGTGACCTGCAGGAGCCGCAACCCTTGCCCGCCCGGGTCGCGTCCATCACGCCGGTGACAGTCTTCACACCACTGTGGACGGTGGAGACGAGGGCGCCCTTGCTCACGCCGTTGCAGTTGCAGACCTGGGCCGCGTCGTCCAGCTCGGCGGCGGAGACCTCCGGGGGTGGGCCGCCGAGGTCGAAGAGGAGTCGCACCCGTTCCTCGGGCAGCGGCAGTCCCCGGTCGAATGCCTGCATCAGGAAGCCGACCTTGCTGACGTCGCCGAGTAGCGTGGCGCCGATCAGGCGGTCGTCGCGGATGATGACGCTCTTGTAGACGCCGCGTTTCGGCTCGGAGAAGACGACGTACTCGTCGTCTTCCCGTTCGGGCGCGGTGATGCCCATCGCGGCTACGTCGACGCCGGCGACCTTCAGCTTGGTCGCGGTCCGGGAGCCGTGGTACGACGCTGTCAGATCCCGCCCGGTGATGTGGTCGGCGAGCACCTTTGCCTGGTCCCAGAGCGGGGCGACCAGCCCGTAGGTCTGGCCGCGATGCTGCACGCATTCCCCGACGGCGTAGATGTCCGGCTCGTCGAGCACTCTGAGGTGGTCGTCGACCAGGATGGCGCGTTCCACCGGTAGGCCGCTGAGTTCGGCCACCTCGGTGTTGGGTCGGATGCCGGCGGCGACCACCACCATGTCGCAGGGTATGGTTCGGCCGTCGGCGAACCTGACGCCCTCGACCTTCTCCTTGCCCAGTACGGCTTTCGTCATCGCGTTGAGCTCGACGGTGATGCCGAGCCCTTCCACGCTCTTGCGGAGGATGGCGCCGCCCTGCGCGTCGAGTTGGCTGTTCATCAGGTGACCGCCCGCGTGGACGAGGGTGACTGCGACGCCGTACTGCTGGAGTCCGCGTGCCGCCTCCAACCCGAGCAGTCCGCCGCCGATGACCACGGCGCGTTCGTGGTCGCGGGCGTAGCGGATCATTGCGCGGGTGTCCTCGATCGTGCGGAACGTGAAGACGCCCTGGTGATAGCCGCGCTTTGGGTTGTGCATTCCGTCGATCGGTGGGACGAACGGCCGGCTGCCGGTCGCGATGATCAGCTTGTCGTACGGCGTGACCGACCCGTCGTCCGCGTGGACCGTGCGCGCGAACCGGTCGATCCGGTCGATACGCACGCCGGCCCGCAGCGCGATCCCGTTCTCGGCGTACCAGGGGAGGCTGTTGAGGAAGATGCCGGCTTCGTCCTCCGCGCCGGAGAGCACATTGGACAGCAGGATCCGGTTGTAGTTGCCGTACGGTTCCTCGCCGAACATCGTGATGCTGAACCGGTCCCGCCCGCCCCGTTCCAGGATCTCCTCGACGGTACGGGCACCGGCCATCCCGTTGCCGATGACCACGAGCCGTTCCATCTAGACCTCCACGAGCCCGAAATCGACGACGATGGCTCCGGCGACCCCATCGGGCGCGGCGAGCAGAAGCTCGACGACCGTACCGCCGTCGAGGTCCTCGACCACCCGTAGCGGCACGTGCACGTCGCTCTTGGCGCCGATCGGGAAGTACCGCATGGGTTTGCCGTCCCGCATGAGGACCACGCAGACCAGCTCGTCGGTGGTGTTGCCGCCCCGGAAGTACACCGGCTGGGTGGTGACACCGGCCGGGACGGTGTAGGTGAGCGCAGCGTCGAGCGGGAACGGTGACTCGATGCCCTTGCCCTGGAAGGCGAAGATCCCTTGGAGGAATCGTGGTGTGGACTGCACCTCAACCATCCTTTCGATCGCGGGTAACCGGATGCACGGGCGGCGGGGTTGCCGGGGCGACGTCGTCCGGGCCGCCGACCCGGCTGACCGCGACCGCACACACCTTGAAGGCAGGCATCTTCGAGTACCGGTCGAGCGTCGGGTCGGTCAGCGCGTTCGCGCTGGCCGGGCCACCCCAGTGGAACGGGGCGAAGACGGTGTCCGACCGGATCGTGTCGGTGAGGTAGGCGCGGAACACCGCCCTGCCCCGGCGGGTGCGCAGCTCGACCAGGTCGGCGGCGCCGATCCCGTGGCGCCGGGCCAGATCCGGATGCAGCTCGACCTTCGGGTCCGCAGCGGTCACCTTCAACGACTTCGCGCGCCGGGTCTGGTTCCCGCTCTGGTACTGCTGCATGATGCGGCCGGTCGTCAGGACGTACGGGTATTCCCGGTCGGGCACCTCGGCCGGGTCGCGGTGGTCGACCCGGAGAAACCTGGCCCGCCCGTCGGGAGTGGGGAAGCGTTCGGTGAACAGTCGCGGCGTGCCCGGATGGTCGTCGGCGGGGCAGGGCCAGAAGACGCCGTCCTCCGCCTCGATCCGCTCGTACGAGATGCCGGCGTAGTCGGCGATCCCGCCCGCACTGGCCCGTCGCAACTCGTCGAAGACCGTGCGGGGATCGGGCGAGAAGTACTTCCCGAACCCGAGCCGGTCGGCGAGCGTCGCGAGGACCGTCAGGTCGTCGAGGACCCCGGGTGGCGGCGGCAGTACCTGCTTACGGCGCAGCACCCGTCCTTCCAGGTTCGTCATCGTGCCCTCTTCCTCGGCCCACTGCGCGGTCGGCAGCACGACGTCGGCGAGCGCGGCGGTGTCGGAGAGGAAGATGTCGGACACGGCCAGGAAGTCCAGCGCCCGCAGCCGTTCTCGCACACGGTTGCGGTCGGGCGCCGAGACGGCGATGTTCGAGGCGAGCACCAGCATGGCGCGGACACCGCCGGAGGTGCCGAGCCGGTCCAGCATCTCGACCGCCGAGACACCCGGCCCCGGCAGCGCCGCCGGGTCAACGCCCCACACCCCGGCGACATGGGCACGGGCGACCGGGTCGTCGATCCGCCGGTACCCCGGGAGTTGGTCGGCCTTCTGACCGTGCTCCCGGCCGCCCTGCCCATTGCCCTGCCCGGTGATCGTCCCGTACCCAGAAAAGGGCTTGCCCGGCAGGCCGAGCGCGAGTGCGAGATTGATGTATGCCTGGGCGGTGTCCGTACCACTGCTGTGTTGCTCGGCACCGCGGGCCGTGAGGACCATCGCGGACGGCGCGGTGGCGAGCAGCTGGACGGTCCGCCGCAGCTGGGCCTCGGAGACCCCGGTGACGCGCTCGACCCGGGCGGGCCACCACGCGGCCACCGCCGCGGCAACGGCCTCGAAGCCCGTCGTCCTGCTGGTCACATACGGCTCGTCGACGTAACCCTCGCGGATCGCGATATGTAGCAACCCGTTCGCCAGGGCGAGATCGGTGCCGGGCGTGGGCTGCAGGTGCAGCGTGCTGCCGCGAGCCGTGGCCGAGTATCGCGGATCGACCACGATGTGCGCCGCACCGGCCGCCCGGCCGGCGTCGAAGTGCTGCATCGCGGGTGGCATCGTGTCGGCCGGGTTGCTGCCCACAAGCAGGATCGCCTGCGCCTGCGCGATGTCGGACAACGGAAAGGGCAACCCGCGGTCGATGCCGAACGCCCGGTTCCCGGCGGTCGCCGCCGAGGACATGCAGAACCGGCCGTTGTAGTCGATGTGCGGCGTTCTCAGCGCGACCCGGGCGAACTTGCCGAATTGGTACGCCTTCTCGTTCGTCAGCCCGCCACCGCCGAAACAGCCGACGCTCGCCGGCCCGTACGCCGCCTGAGCGTCGCGGATCGCCGTGACGATCCGATCAAGTGCCTCCTCCCAACCGGCCGGCCGCAGCGGGCTCGACCGGTCGGCCGGATCGAGCCGGACCAGCGGGCTCGTCAACCGGTCCGGATGGTCGAGCAACTCGGGCGCACTCCAACCCTTCGCGCACAGGCCACCCCGGTTCGTGGGAAAGTCGGCCGGCTCCATGATCGGCGGGCGGGGCGCGGCGTTCCGCATACTGACCCCGCATTGCAGGGAGCAGTACGGACAATGCGTCGCGACCGGCGGTCCCACAGGCCGATCGTCGATAACGGCTGTTACTTGGACGTACCGGCCTAGTTACACCGGGATGGCCAGGACCTCGCTATCGATCATTTCCTATTTGTAACGCCCGTCTCCGCGCACCGCAGCCGCATTGGTCGTCCCCGGGCCTGCACCACGGACCGCGTTTATCCAGGTCAGTGCTCAGTGTCGATAACCAATGACGAGCATGCGACGGTCACTGTCTGTAAGAAGAGGTGGTCGGTTCAAATCTGGCCACCTAGTTCTCCCGGCCGGCGACGCACCTCCATGGTCACCTGTGAGTGCAGGCACGGCCGGGAGAGCACCAGGATGCGGGTCGCTCCACGTCTCTTTCACCCTGACCTCTCACCTCATCCGAACGTATCGTCCGGATCATGGGCGTGCTCGCCTCCTTCCGCAGCGCCGACGGCCACTGGCTGGTCGACCGGGTCTGGGGCGAAGGGCCAGTGGAGTGGCGGGTATGGGAGGAGACGGACGGACACGAGCTCGCCGCCGAGCTCTCCGGGCCCATTGAACGGTTGCGGGACTGGTTGACGCGCCACCGAGTCGACCTGGGGGACCTCATCCCCATCGGCGACGAGTACGAACAGGAAGGCGACTAAGCGGGCGTCAGCCGCTGGTATGGGCTGTTGAGCTACCGAATCGGGTGGCTCAGGGATTGAGCCCGGGTACATCGAGATCAGGTACTTCATGGGTTCCTCGCTGCCAACGCCCGCTGCTATTTGATCACTCTGTAGCGGAGGTGAGTGACACCGTCGGATTCCACCACCCGGGTGCACTCCAGGGCGTGCTGGCCGTCCTTGGCGAACATCCGCACGCCGCCGCCGAGCAGGACCGGGACCAGGTGCATGTGGACCTCGTCGAGAAGCCCGGCTCTCAGGTACTGCTGCGCAACGCTGGCCGACTGGATGCTGACAGCCCGGTCCCCGGCAACGGCGCGCGCCTGTTCCAGGGCGCTTTCGATGCCGTCGGTGACGACTGTCCCGCCGGTGCCCGGGCCGACCCACTTGCCGGGTGGGTTGCGGGTTAGCAGGAAGAACGGAGCGCCAGCCGGGTGATGGCCGCCCCAGCCGCGCGCGATATCGAACGTGCGACGGCCGGTGATGATCGCCCCGCACGCGAACGCCTCCTGGACCACCTCGCGGCTGCGTGCCGGGGGCCGGAACCGGTCGTCGGAGCCGAGCCGCTCGGTGCCGGCCGTCCACCAGGCGAACAGCTGGCCGCCGCCGTCGCCCAGCCCGTTATCAGGGCCGTCATTCGGCCCAGCGACGAAGCCATCCAGCGACACCGACAGCCCGACCACTACCTTGCTCATCAGAGCCTCCCGTTGCTGGTGTGGGTGCTTCCGCTGTCTGCGGTACCTGCACCCGCCTCTTTCACAGAGACGTCGAGACCGCTGCCGGTAGCCGGACACGTCCACGACGCGGCCTTGAGTCCTTCCCTTCGCAGGCGTGTGGAGGGCCGCTTCGAAACTGACGACGCCCTCTCCCGGCTGCGCGACGCCAGCGGGAACGGACAAGCCGCCGGCGTCGCCGGAACCGACCGCAGTCCCCGCGCTGCAATGGATACCATCGTCACCGTGACCGGCACGATGATCGTTAAGGGGCTGGCAGCGGGGTACGGGGAGGAGGAGCTTTTCACTGGTTTGGACCTCGTGGTCGCGCCGGGCGATGTGATCGGGTTGGTCGGGGCTAACGGTGCGGGCAAGTCCACGTTGTTGCGGATCCTCGCCGGGCTGCATGCTCCGGAGGACGGCACCATCGCGCTCAGCCCGCCCACTGCCACAGTCGGCTACCTGCCGCAGGAGCCTGAGCGGCGCCCGGGTGAGACGGTCGCGGGGTACCTGGCCCGGCGAACCGGGGTGGGCGTCGCCCAGGTCGCGCTCGACGCGGCGACCGCCGCACTGGCCGTGGGCGAGCCCGGCGCGGACGACGCGTACACGATCGCCCTGGAGCGTTGGCTCCATCTGGGCGGCGCGGACCTGGAGGACCGGGCGGCCGCCGTCGGCGCGGACCTCGGACTCGGCGTGGCGCTCGACCACCCGATGACCGGGCTGTCCGGTGGGCAGGCC
>JBPYFB010000428.1:0-6161 GCA_051986465.1 Rugosimonospora sp. | reverse complement strand
CGATGCCATCGAGATCCGGCAGGTCTGGGTCGAGCAGTATCAGATCCACCGCCCGGCAGATTTCGAGTGCCTTGCCGGCGGTACCCGCCCGATGGATCTCGTATCCGTGACGCGGCAACGCGGCACCCAAAGTCTCGTTGTCATGAATATCGTTGCTCGCCACGAGTATGTTCAACGGGCTCGCACTAATCCGCGTTCTCATGATGCCTGAACCACAAGAAGGAGCCGACGCCGCACATCGGACCCTATGCCGCGGTGATCTCGACAACCGCCCCACCCGGGACGGTGCTTATCTTCAGGGCGCGATCGTGCGACCCGTACGCCTCCGCGAGGTAGTCAAGGTGCTCAATGCGCAGCGCGCCCGTGCCGTACCGGAGCTGGTCCGACGCGAACAGCAGCAGGCGGCCGCCGATGCGCAGGCTCTCCCCGATCGCGAGCGACAGATCCGCGGGCGTGAGGAAGCGCCAGAGATCGACGTTGACGACCGTCTCGAACTCGCGTTCCCCGAACGGGGTATCGACGCCAAGCAGGTGCAGGTTGCGGCGCCCGGCCTCGCGCCCGTGGTCGAGCTGCCACTGGTCCTCGCCATCGACCCCCAGCCCGGACCCGATCCACAGCACCTTCTGCGGTCCGATCTCCGGTACCAACCGCACCACGTCCGCCGCGCGCAAGCCGAGCCGCGCCCGCCCCATCCTGTCGAACAGCTCCTCGTAGTGCCGGATCTTGCTTTCCACTTCCGGCTCCAGAGCGCTGCCGAGCAACTCGGTGTCGAGGTATGGATGCTTCTGCTTCAGGTACCGGAAGTTGGGGCTGTGCAGGCCGGCCGCCCAGTCGAAGTGGAAGTGCGGCAGGTGCATACAGATGATGTCCGGCCGGTACTCGAAGCCACCGGCGCGCTGCCGGGACAGGAAGAGGCGGTAGCCGAACTCGACATCCTCCCAGCCCCACTCGACGAACGCCTCGTCGAATCCGCCCAGTTCGGTGAAGGTCTGTCTCGGTACCGACAGGTTGTGCGAGTAGCAGTACAGCCACGGCGCGCGGTGCTCCGCGAAACCGTTGACCAGCGGGTCCATGCCGTAGATGTGCCGGTGGTCATCCTCGTGCGCCGGTACCGTCCGCGGTGGCTCGCTGCCCGCGACCGTGTCTTCCATGACCTCCCAGCCCGGATCGATCCGGCAGCCGAGAACTGCCTCACCCCCGGCCGTCGCGTGCCCGTGTACCAGTCCCTTCAGTGGGATGGAATCGCAGTCCAGGAACAGCAGCCGCCGGCCGGTGGCGCGCGCGGCCCCGGCGTTGCGCGCCGCGGACCGCCCCGAGTTCCGCGGCAGTCGCACATAACTCGCCGGTATCGCCTGACAGGCGTCGACGACCGGCTTGAGCGACTCCTGCGAGCCGTCATCTACCACGATGACGTCGAATGTGCTAGGACCCGGTTCGGTACGGACAAGTGCCCGCAACGTCGTATCGAGCGCACGCCCCGAGCCGTAGGCGGGTATCACAATGGACAGATCTGGAGAGCGCATCCCGGTCACCGTACTCCTCGCTGGATCGCAGCTGAACAACTGTTGAACGGTGCGGAGAACCCTATTGATTCGATTCTCCATCGACGTGGTCAAAGGCCGCCCGACACGGAGACGATTAATCGCATCGAGGATCGCCTCAACGATCGCCTGCATCGGCCACCGGTGCCAGGCACGTTACCGGCCCCTCATAGGCACAATCGCGGAAACGTTGAACCAAACCGGCTCTGTCCGAATTGGAGATCAACGATGGCTGGCGCGAAGCCACCCACTGCGCGACAACTTTTAACAAGTATGGAACAAGTCCCATGCCGATACCCGCTATCATTCGACGGTGGTCGAATTCTTTAGCGCAACCACCACATGATGAGCCGGAGCACGTCCCTGGTGGCGTCTGTGGTGAGCGCACGCTGGCACATCGCCAAACTCACGCCGCGCGCCGGCTGGGGGCTGGTCACCGTCACCGCGCTGCTCAATCTGGTGCTTGGCCTGCTTCCTGTGGTGTTTCTGGTGGCCACCAGCGTGCTGCTCGGCCGGATACCGGCGGCGGCCCGGGCGGGCTTCGGCTCGTCCGCATGGGAGGGCCTGGTCTCGGCCATCGTGGTGGCCGGCGGCGCGATCGTGGCGCAACAGGTCCTGACCCCCATGCAGACCGCCCTGGGCGACCTGATGGCGCGGCGGGTCGACGGGCAGCTGTACGAACGGATCATGGCCGCCTCCTTGAGTAGCCCTGGGCTGGGGGCGCTGGAGAACCCGGCGGTACAGGACGATCTCGCGGAAGCCAGTCGCGAACTGGAGTTCGGCTACCAGAGCCCGGGTCGTGCCTGCGCCGGCCTGCTCGCACTGGTGGCGCGCTACGTCCAGCTGACCGGGTACGCGGTCGCCGTCGGCGTGGCCTTCTCCTGGATCGCCGCGGTCGGCGTGTTCGTGGCGACGATGCTGTTCCGGTACGGGCAGCGCGGTGGGCTGCGCAAGTACTCCGCGGTCTTCCCCCGGTTGGCCGCGGTCCGGCGCAAGAGCGACTATCTGCGGGACCTGCTGACCGGTGTGTCGGCGGGCAAGGAGATCCGGGTCTTCGGCCTGATCGATTGGCTGCGCGGCCTGCACCACGAGGCGTACACGAGCTGGATGCTGCCGGTCTGGGCCGAGCGGCGCCGCATCTACCTCAAGCCGTTCGCCTGGCTGACCGCGGCCGGCGTGCTGATCGTGGCGGCGCTGCTGGCCGCGCTTGGCGTCAGCGCCGCGCATTCCCTTTCGCTGACCCGGTTCGCGCTGGTTGCCCAGGCAGTACTGGCCGCGCTGCGGCTCGGCGACCACTACCCCGAGGCCGATGTACAAACCCAGTTCGGCATGAACGCCTACGACGCCGTACGCGCCCTGGAGCGGGACATCACGCGGCACGACCAGCTCACCGACGCGCCGTCGGTACAGCGGCTGCCCAAGCGCGCCGGCAGCGTCCGGTTCACGGACGTGAGCTTCCAGTACCCCGGGCACCAGCGCACTGTCCTCAATGGACTGCAGCTGACCATTCCGGCCGGCCGCTGCACGGCGCTGGTAGGGCTCAACGGTGCCGGCAAGACCACCCTGGTCAAGCTGCTCACCCGGCTCTACGACCCGACCGCCGGAAGCATCACGGTGGACGGCGTCGATCTACGGTCGGTCGCCGTCGACGATTGGCGCCGGCAGCTCGGCGTCATCTTCCAGGACTACCTGCGGTACGAGACCACCGCCGCGGACAACGTCGGGTTCGGCTGCGTCGAGCACCTGGACGACACCGCCGGAATCGCGCTCGCCTGCCAGTCGTCGGGCATCGCGGAAACGCTGGATGCCTTGCCCGCCGGCCCGCGTACCCTGCTGGCCCGGCAACTGACCGGCGGCGTGGACCTCTCCGGCGGCCAGTGGCAGCGGGTGGCCATCGCGCGGGCGCTGTTCGCGTTGCGCCACGGCGCCTCCATACTCGTACTCGACGAACCGACGGCGAGCCTCGACGTCCGCGCCGAGGCTCGCTTCTACGAGCAGTTCGTCGGCCTGACCGAGGGCGTGACCACATTGCTGATCTCGCACCGCTTCTCGACCGTCCGCCTGGCCGACAACATCGTGGTCCTGGAGGACGGCCGGGTACTGGAACAGGGCTCGCATGAGGAACTGCTGCGACTGGACGGCCGGTACGCCAAGTTGTTCCGGTTGCAGGCCATGCGTTTCACCGGTGCCGACGGTACCGGCGACGCCGAAGACCCGCACGCGCTGGAGGCATCGACGTGATCGAGCTGCTGTCCGGTTGTCGCCAACTGCTCGCAATCGCGTGGCGACGGCACCGGAGCAAGACCCTCGTCGCCGTGGTGCTGATGCTGGGCGGCGCCGCCGCCGCACCCGCCATCGCGCTGGCGCTGCGCATGCTGACCGATGCCGCGGTGGCCGGAGACGCCACGGCTGCCGCTCTGTACGGCGTGGCGGTCGCGGTGCTGGCCATCGCGGCGCTGACCTTCAGCCACTTCGCCCACATCGCCTACTTCGAGCTGTCCGAGCTCAGCGTGCTGGACCTGGAGCAGGAGCTGATGGGGCTCGCCAACGGCTCGGCCGGCATGGCGCACCAGGAGCAGCCGGAATTCGCCGACAAGCTGATCGTGGTACGCCAGAACATCCAGTGGTTCCGCAACGCCTTCCAGGCCCTGCTGTCCATCGCCGGCCTGGCGCTCGCGGTACTCCTCACGGTCGTGCTGCTGGTCCGCCTGCACCCGCTACTCCTGCTGCTGATCCCGCTCGCCGTACCGCCGCTGGTGGCGGGGCGCCGTGCCGAGCAGCGGGTGGATCGCGCCAAGGTGGCCACGGCCGAGCAGACCCGGGTGGCGTTGGGCTTGTTCCGGCTCACCGCATCGAGTGCTCCCGGCAAGGAACTTCGCATCTTCCGGCTACAGCACGAGCTGCTCCGCCGGCACCGTACACTGTGGACGGACGTGACTCGCCGGCTGTGGCGGGCGCAGCTACTCGGCGCCGCCCTGCGCGCCGGTGGGCACCTGGTGTTCGCCGCCGGGTACCTCGCCGCCATCCTGCTCGTGGTGCGCGAGGCGGTGGCCGGGCGCCGTACCGTCGGCGACGTGGTCCTGTCGATCACCCTGGCGGCACAGGTCAACCAGCTCGTCGCCAACGCCGCGACGCTGTTGCAGGACCTGCACCGGATGGGCGCCACGCTGCGACACCTGAGTGAGATCCGGGCGGTGGCCGGCGGCGGGGACGTGCCGGGCGACCAGCCGGCGCCCGAGCGCCTCACCCACGGCATCGATCTGGTCGACGTGAGCTTCACCTACCCGGACACCGAGGCGCCGGTCCTGCGCGACGTCAACCTCAAGCTCCAGGCCGGCACGACCGTCGCCATCGTGGGCGAGAACGGCGCCGGCAAGAGCTCGCTGGTCAAGCTGCTGTGCGGGTTCTACCCGCCGACCGCGGGCCAGATCCTGGTCGACGGGGTGGCGATGGGCAGCCTGCGGCACGGCGACTGGCGCCGCCGGATCACGGCGGGCTTCCAGGACTTCGTCCGCTTCGAGCTGCCAGCGCGTCAGGCAGTGGGCGTCGGTGACCTGCCACGCGTCGACTCCGACGAGGCGGTGTTGGGTGCCCTGGACCGGGCCCGGGCCAGGAGCCTGCTCCTCCACCTCGAGCAGGGCCTCGACACGCCCCTCGGCACCAGCTACGCGGAGGGAGTCGACCTGTCCGGCGGCCAGTGGCAGAAGCTCGCGCTGGGCCGTGCCTTCATGCGCGAGCAGCCCCTGCTGCTGGTACTCGACGAACCCACCGCGGCACTCGATGCCGAGTCCGAGCACGCGCTGTTCGAGCGGTACACCGAACAGGCCAGGCGCACGGCGCAGCGGACCGGCGCCATCACGTTGCTCGTATCGCACCGCTTCTCGACCGTACGGATGGCCGACCTGATCGTCGTCCTCGCGGACGGGCGGGTGGCGGAGGTGGGCGACCACGCCGCCCTGATTCGGGACGGCGGCCTCTACGCCGAGCTGTACCAGATCCAGGCCCGGGCGTACTCCTGACCCGTCCACCCGCGCCGCCGGCACACCGTCCGCAGTGGACGGAGGGCACACCGCCCACCCGCGGTGTACCCTCCGTTTCCACACCCACCCGTCAGACGTCGTTGTCCTGTTGGGTGAGGCGCAGCCACACCGGCGTGTACGACTCCGGCGCCCAGTTCTGCTGGGTGAGGGACATGGTTCCCGTCTGGTTGGTGGTATCCGCGTCCTCCGCGGACGTGACCGTCACGACCTGTGGGAGGTTCCAGTTCGCGGCCGTGAAGGTCAGCGAGGACGGGGTCGCGGAGAAGCCCGTCGGACTGTACAGCGCGAGCACGATGTTCGCGGTCGGCGCCTGGCTGAGCCGGATCGGGATGCCCAGCGAGCCACCCTCCGGCACCACCGCCGCGTACGCGCCCGGCACGACGTACGGCGACACGGTGGACGAGCAGACCTGGCCGTTGACCGAGAAGGTCGCCGGCGGGACGTTGGTGAGCGTCGGGTTCGTGTAGATGGATATCCCCGCCGTCAGCGACGAGCCCGCCGCGATGGTGCCGTCGAAGGACAGGTTGGTCAGCCTGACGTGCGAACCGGTCTGGACGAACGACGCGTTGTACGTGTTCGT
>JBPYFB010000427.1:0-5430 GCA_051986465.1 Rugosimonospora sp. | reverse complement strand
AGCAGCCGGAACCCGATCTCGACACCCTCGCAGCGGACCCCGCGGACCACCACGTCATGTACCGACGACAGGCAGAACCCGTCGAACGCCGCCCGTACGATCAGCCCGTCGACCGTCAGATCGTGCGGGTGGTACGTCGGCCCGCTGATCGAGCTGACGCTGGTGCCGACGCCACCCCAGTGCACCATCAACCCGGTGCCGCCACCGGTGACGCTGAGACGTCGTACCCGCAGGTCGCTGACCGCACCGATCACGGTGACCGAGTTCGCGGCGCACCGGCCATGGCGGTTCACCGTGAGGTCCTCCAGCCGTACGCCGGTCAGCCAGCCGGGCTCGTCGGCGTACAGATAGCGGCCAACCGTGATCGCGGTCCAGTGCGCACCGTCGTGCGGGCCGGGTGAGGACGGCGGGAGCTCCAGCCGCAGCCCCCGCAGGGTCACGTCGGAGCCGACCACCTGCAGCATCGGTTCGGGGGTCGCCAGCGGCTGGACGAGGGTCGTGTCGTCACCCTCGATCGTCCAGCCCGGCCCGATCACCAGACCGCTGACCGGGAACCGTCCCGCCGGCAGCTGGATCCGGCCACCGGTACGCCCGCCGAGCAGGCCCGACAGCACCACGTGGTTCGTCAGCGGATCCTCGGGGTCCAGCTCGGGGGTGTACATCGCGGGCCGCGGCGGCAAGGGTTCGGGCGCCGGGCCATGGCTGAGGCGCCAGCTCAGCCACCGGCGGCACCACCGCTCGCGCAGGCTGAGACGGGCCGGGTCGGCCCAGATACCCACCAGCACCGGTGCCGGCAGGACGCCGATCGGACGAAGGTGGAAGAGCCCGTTACCGGCGTACGCCGAAGCGACCGGCACCGGCGCTCCGGTACCGGTGTCGAACCCCGCGACCCTGATCCGCCGCGCGGCGACCAGGTCGGCCAATGCGGCAGCCGCCAATGATCCGGCCATTTGCTTGGGCTTGGCCGGCACGCTCGGCAGCCGGGGCGTGAGGACGGGAGCCGCCGCGCGATGGACCGGCGTACCGGACAGGCGTCGGCGCACACCGCGATAGGACTCGAGCCCTCGGCGGGCGCTCGGCCATGCGGCGGCCGGCAGTAGTTCCTTGCCGATCCGCTTCGCCTTGCGCTTGGCGCGGACCCACCACGGCTTGCGCCTGCGGTACCGGGCCCGCCGCTCCGGTGGCCGCAGCACCGCCCGGACCGACCAGACCGGCTCGGTCCGGCCCGGGTTGGCGACGAACAGGCCGGACCGTACGTCGACCTCACCCGAGACCTCGACGGAACGGCCGGCCGGTACGTGCCCGCCCGCCAGGTGGCCGGTACGGCGTACCGGCTCGGTGGTCTGCGGGATCAGCTCGATCGCGTCGACCCGTACACCGACAGCGCCGTACGGCGGGACGCTCCGCGCGGCCCAGGACGGCACCTGCTCCGGGCGCGAGCGCAACTCGACGACCAGCAACGCGTCGACCTCGATCTCGGCCGCGGCCAAGTCGAACTCGACCACCGATCGCGTCTCGCGGCCGTGGTCGGACCGGCGCCGAGTGATCAGCGTCGTCGCCCGGAACTCGCCCTGCGACAGCACCTGAACGAGCCGGGCGCCGGCGGCATTACGCGGCTTGACGTTGGCGGGCACCCGTTCGTCCCACCACTCCAGCGACGCGTCGTCCATCGCGAGCGTGACCAGCACCCGCAACGATCCGGTCCCGGCGGGCAGCGCCACCTTGAGCCCGATCATCGCGTCGGCGTGGGTGACCCGGCCGAGCAGATCGGTGCCGCGGAACAGGCCGTCGACCAGTTGGACAGCGGGATCGGTACCGGAGGCGACCACGCCTGGCGCCGTCACAGGCGGCACCGGTTCGTCGAATACGGTCAGGAACCGAGGACTGCTCACCGTCATCACGCCGTCATCCCGGAACGGCCCCGATCGCAGCACCGAGCGGGCTCGCCAGCACGCTGACGGTGTCGGCGAGCGTCTGCTCGGGCTGCGACAGGTCGAACCTCGTCAGGAACGGCTCGCGCCGGGCCCACATCCGCCGAACCGCCGTGAACGCGGGATCGGCGTCCGGCTCGACATTGCGCATCGCGATCCGCAGGGCGCGGAACAACGAGGCGTTCTGCCCCATCTCCCAGTGCTGCACCAGCGAGCTGTTGACGTCGGTGCCGCTGCGGTAGAACCACGCCCACAACCTGGCCCGCTCGATCTGCTGGTCGGTGATCAGCGGCCGGCCGGCCCGCAGCGCCTCGATCGCGTTCGTCAGCAGGTGCCAGTAGTCGCCGACGTCGCGCGCCACCTTGGTGAACCCGCAGCCGCTCCACTCCGACCAGCCGGCCTGGATCGCCGGGATTCCGTACGCCGGAAGCTCGTTGCTGATGCTGCCGCGGACGGTGAGCGCCAGGTCGACCAGGCTCCAGACAACGTTCTTGCTGACCTGGCTGCTCGGCCGGAACACCATGTGCGGGTGCGCCTCGTGCCGCCGCGCCACGTCGTCGAAGAACCCGCTCGCGTCGTACAGCAGCTGCTGCGGGTGGTCGATCAGCAGCCAGTTCACGTCGTCGCGATGGGCGGCGTACAAGGCCGTCTGCTCGAACCAGTCGCCCAGGTCGGCGAAAACCTCGACGTTGGTGTTCAGCGCGTCGGAGACCGCGTGGTTGTAGACGACGATCACAGGCTTGGCCTCGTCGAAGCCGAACCGCGACATCGCGTGCCGCCGGACCACCCGGCGATCGGCCTCGGTACGCAGTTCGAGTGAGGCCGCATTGCCGCCGCGCCACCACGACGGCCGGCCGAGGTTGCCCTTGGATCGCCAGGTCACCATCTCGGCGTTGCGGCGCAGCAGATGCCGGTTCGGCCAGACCGTCTTCTCGAAGTACTCCCCGATCTGGTGGGTGAGCTCGGCGCGGAACGTCTCGGCACCGCGTCGCCGGTCCGGGAACAGCGTGTACGCCTTCAACCCGCCGGTGCTCTGCACATGTACCACCGGTACGTCGAACCGCTGGGCCGACTCGACCGCCAGCCCCCAGTGGTCGTAGTCGACATGGCTGGACACAACCGCGATCGGGCGCAACCCGCTCACCAGCGCGTCGTACAGATGCGAGAACTGCTCGCTGCGATGGCGTACCCGGCGGTACTTCGCGCCGGCCTTGAGCTGCGGCGTCAGGCGCGGCACCCGCAGCACCCGGCACGTGGTGGCGGCCACGATCTGGTCGAGTACGTCCGGCGCGATCCCCGACCGCGGCAACTCCGCGGGGAACCGCACTCCCGCGACCACCAACTCATCCGGCCCGGTCCCTGCGACGCGTTGGTCCACGAGTTCGTGTACGTCGATCACGTCCACGGCGCCGTACGCCCGGGCGAGATCGGTGAGCGCATCCTTGTCGAAGTAGGTCCACAGGATGTCGTTCCAGTCCTCGTCGCTACCGGTGTAGACGACCAGCCGGGCCGGGACCATCCGGCGCAGCGCGTTCGCGACGGTCAGGTTCCGGATCGTGACCCGCAGATCCTGGCTCATCGCCTCGACAAGCACCACCGGGTCGGACCGCCCCGCCGGAATGGTGTTCGCCCGCCAGAACATATTCGCGTCCGCGCAGAACTCGGCGAATCCCGGGATCATCGCCATCGCACCGCACACTCCGTCGTCATGCCGAGTCGGCGATTCCGCCGCATCGTTCCCGCCTCCGTCGTCGACCACGTCCCGCGCCATCCGATCCGTACACGTACGGATCTCCGCGGCGACCAACCCTCCGTGAATCCATAGATGCGGCGACAGCCCGAAAGGTTGCGCCTATGTGATAGAGACCTCGGGCGCCGAAAAGGCTGCACGGGTTGGGAAATCAGCGATTGATGGTGGTGGCGAGCTCCGTGGCCGTGGCGTGGGTCCAGGCGGTGCCGGGCGAGGCGGCCGTGGCCAGCAGCGCGACCGAGGCCGCGCTGCGCACCGACACCTCGGTGTACGACGCATCGGTATACCGGCGAACCCAGGCCGAGGCGCCGTCGGAGGACCACAGCGACGTCACCGTGAGCGTGCCGCCCGGTTTCGCGCAGGCCCTGAGCCGGGCCTCGTAGCCGTCGAAGTACGCCGCCGCCTTCGCATCGTCCGCGAACCGGAGCACCAGCAGTTGGGCGGGTCCGCCGGCCTGGTTGCGGTATGTGCCCTGCAGCGCGTACTGCGGGATCGGCAGGCTGGCACTAGCCGCACCGCCGGCGCACCCGATCGGAAGGGCCTCGTACGCCGCCTGGTGCGCATCACGTTTGCGGGTCCAGGTGCCGTTGCCGCGGAACCCCTTCTCGGCGCCGCCCGGGTCGTCGTACACCTTCCAGCCCTTGCCGAGTTCGGCCGGAGCGGGCAGGTTGCGCGCGGACAGCGGGCCGGACGTCGGCGGCGGCGGAGCGGTCGCCGGCTCCGGCGAGTCCGGCGGTTCGGCCGCGTCGGTCGGTGTCGCGCTCGGTGTCGCCGACGGGGATTGATCGGCGACGGGCTGGGCCTTGTCACTGCACCCAGCAAGCATGGCGAGCGCGGCGACAAGGACCAGAGCCGTTGCCGGCGAACGCCTCATCGCGGCTCGAAGTGCTGATAGTCGGGCCGGCTCCAGACCGCACCCCACAGATAGCCACGCGAGTTGTACACCTTGGTCGGCGTACTTCCGCTGAAGAGCATGCCCATACGTACGATCGACCGGTTGCGATAGCTCAACCCGTTCTTGGGGTACCAGACGCCGTTGGCCGCGTAGTACGGGTTCTCCACGGTGTTGATGTCGGTCGCGTACCCGTAGCTGTGCGGGGACAACGAATACGGGTCACCGGTCACCTGCCGGCAGTTGAATGCCGAGGTGTTGTCAGCCTCCATCGACCGGACATCGCTACCGCCGTAGACATCGACGCGATGCATGCCGCGTACGTAGAACCTGTTGATGATCGCCGCGTTCCACACCGCGATCTGGTCGGACACGGCGGCGTCGCGCACGATCAGCTCGCCGCGATGCAGCTTCTTGTCGAAGCCCCAGTGGGTCAGCACCAGCCGGCGCAGCTTGGACGGCCCGACCGGGCAGCCCGAGCGGTACGTGCTCGGTATGTCCGATGCGGTCACCGTCGACACCTGCGGCCACAAGTACGCCTTGACGTCGAACTGCACCGAGCTCGAGTACTCCACCGCCGTAGCAGGTGACTCGTTGGTCCGGGCCCGGACCTTCCAGTGGTACGGGAAGTTATCCGGGACGCGGATGCGGAATGTGCCGGTGGCATCGGTCGTACCGCTGGCGAACCCCCGCCAGGCACCCTGGTAGATCCAGTCCAGGATTACCGTGCGGCCGGCCTCCGCGGGCGTGACCTTGCCGCTCAGCGTCACCCCGGTCAGGGCGGTGTACGCCGCCGCGGGCTTGGTGATCGCGATCGTCCGGTTGGCGACCGTGAAGGTGCGCACCTCGGACTGGAT
>JBPYFB010000426.1:0-24787 GCA_051986465.1 Rugosimonospora sp. | reverse complement strand
GGCGACCAGGCACCGGTCGATGAAGCCGGTACGGGGCGGCGGGTCGGCGAGCGCGCTGACGATCACGAGCTGGTCGGCGTTGGCCACAACCACCCGCTCGGCTCGCCCCTCGGGCGTGCTCTCATCGTCGTCGGCGGTGCGCATGAGCACCGAACTGCGCTCGTTGATCCGTACGATCCGGGCCAGCGAGCCGGGCGCGCCGGTGAGATCTCCCACGATCGCCACCCGGTCGCCGACCACCACGCCCCGGCGCCCCAGTTCCCGGGCGCGCATCGCGAGCACCTGCCGGCCGCCCAGGTCGCACGTGTACCGGCCACGGTCGACCGCGACCACGAAGCCCTCGGCGGCGTCGACGTGTTGGGGGCGGATGCGGGTACGCGGGCGCGACGAGCGGCCCGGGCGTACCCGTACGTCGTCCTCGTCGTACTCCCGGCGCTTAGCCGTCAGCCGCGCTCACCTCCGCCGGATCGGATACCCCGATCATCGCCTCCCATAGTGCCGGGAAGTCCGGCATCGTCTTGGACGTACACGCGACATCGGTGAGCACCACGCCCGGTACCGCGAGCCCGAGTACCGCGCCGGCGTGCGCCATCCGGTGGTCGGCGTACGTCTCGAACCGCCCGCCGTGCAATGGTTTCGGCACGATGGCCAGCCCGTCGGGGAGCTCGGTCACCTCCGCGCCCATCGCCGACAGTTCCCGGGCCAGCGCCGCGATCCGGTCGGTCTCGTGGCCGCGTACGTGCGCGATGCCGGTCAGCCGGGACGGCGAGTCGGCGAGGGCGGCCAGCGCGGCGACCACCATGGTGAGCTCGCTGATCTCCGAAAGGTTCGCGGTCAGCCCGTGCAGGACACCGGTGCCCCGTACCCGCAACCCCTCCGTGGTCAGCGTGCAGGCACCGCCCATCTCGGTGAGCAGCGCGCGCAACTGGTCGCCCGGCTGGGTCGTGGCGCGCGGCCAGCCCGGTATCCGCATCTCGCCCCCGGTGACGAGCGCCGCCGCCAGGAAGGGTGCCGCGCTGGACAGATCGGGTTCGATTTCCCAGCCCCGCCCGGACAGCGGTCCGGGCTGCACCGCCCACGTGTCGGCTGCCCGGTCGTCGACGGCCGCCCCCGCGGCGCGCAACATCTGCACGGTCATCCGCAGGTGTGGCGCGCTCGGTACCGGCGGCCCCACGTGCCGCAGTACGAGGCCCTCGTCGAAGGCGGGCGCGGCGAGCAGCAGCCCGGAGACGAGCTGGCTCGAGGCGGAGGCATCGATCGTGATTTCCCCGCCGCGTACCGACCCGGTGCCGTGCACCGTGAGCGGGAGGCTGCCGCCGTCCATGGAGTCGATCCGTACGCCCGCCGAGCGCAGCGCGTCGAGGAGCGGGCCGAGCGGGCGCTCCCGGGCACGCCGGTCACCGTCGAAGGTGACGGCGCCGTCGGCGAGCCCGGCCACGGGCGGCAGAAAGCGCATCACGGTACCGGCGAGCCCGACGTCGACCTGAGCCGGGCCGCCCAGCGACTGCGGGCGTACCACCCAGCGCTCATCGTCCTTTGTGGACACATAGGTGCCCATGGCGCGCAGCCCCGCGGCCATCAGCTCGGTGTCGCGCGCCCGCAACGGCTTGGCGATGGTGGACGGCCCGGCGGCGAGCGACGCGAGCACGAGCGCCCGCGCCGTCATCGACTTCGAGCCGGGCAGGCGGATGCTGGCGCTGATCGGGCCCGTGGCGGTCGGCGCGGTCCAGGGTGTGGCATTCGGCACGGGTACAGTCTGCCGGGTTCACGATCGTCAGCACACGGGCACCTTGGTTTCCGGGGTTCGCGCTACCGTCAACGGTGATGTGCGGCCGGTACGCGACCACCCGGAGCACGGCCGATCTGGCCGCGCTCTTCGAGGCCGTGGATGAGACCGACGGCGAGCTCGTGCCTGATTACAACGTGGCACCGACCGATCCGGTACCGATCGTCCGGGTCACCTCGGCCGGCCACCGGGCGGTGAGTGTCGCGCGCTGGGGGCTCGTACCGGCCTGGGCGAAGGATCCGCGCGGCGGCGCCCGGATGATCAACGCGCGGGCCGAGCGGGTGGCGCAGGCCCCCGCGTTCGCCCGTGCCTTCTCGCGCCGCCGGTGCCTCGTGCCCGCGGACGGCTGGTACGAGTGGCGCGCTCCCGAATCCGGGCGGGGCCGCAAGCAGGCGTACTTCATGACCCCGCGGGATGGCGCCGGGCTCGCCTTCGCCGGCCTCTGGTCGGTTTGGGGCAGCGGACCGGATCGCTTGATCACGTGCAGTGTGGTGACCATGGCCGCGCTGAGTGACCTGACGGCCGTACACGATCGCATGCCCTTGGTCCTGCCACCCGCGCGCTGGTCGGCGTGGCTCGCCGGCCCGGCCGACCCGACCGCGCTGCTCGCGCCGCCCGCCGAGGAAATTCTGGCCGGGTTGGAGATCCGCCCGGTCGGTCCGGCGGTCGGCGATGTGCGCAACGACGGCCCCGATCTAGTCGCGCGGGTATCGACGGACGGTAATCAAGGGCCTATGACACTTTCTGGCGCAGGTGACGTTCAGCCGACAGACCTCACGCTGTTTTGAGTAGATACGGCTGATTGATTCGGCCAGTTGTGAGTCATCTGTGTAAAGACTCTTGTATCGCCCCCCGGATGTGCGATAGAACACAGCGCCGGACGCGCCGTGCGCGACGATCGCGAGCGGCTGGACTCGTCCGACCCCACGGGGGAGGTGGGTTGATGACACGGGCGCGTATGCCACGCCCGCATGAAGTTGCGGCCGCACGACGGGATCCACGCCTACTGCGTGCTTTCCGCGAGCGGCAGGACGATGGCGCCTGGCGCACGAGGGGCGTGTGCCAGAGCGTGGATCCAGAGACCTTCTTTCCGGCACCCAGCGAACCGGCCGACGCGGCCGTCGCGCTGTGCCGTACCTGCGAAGTGCAGGGCGCCTGCCTCGCCTGGGCGCTGGAAGTCGGTGATTGTCACGGGGTATGGGGGGCGACCACACCCCGCGAGCGCCGCGCGATGCTTGTCGCGTGGCGGACGGAGCGGCAGGAGCCTCCGGAGGTGGTGGAGCCGGTCGTAGTGACCGGGTTCCCACCGGAGCGCCTCGTGTCGCATGTACCAGAACAGCGGCACCGCCTTCCGTTGCTTCCGCTGCTGAACGACCGTTGCGTCGAGCGGAAGCTCGTCGGAGCCGTGGAACGGGTGGCATCCTGACCGGGTGAACGCCAGCCAGCCCCGGGTCGATCTCGAAGCACCAGCTGACGCCGTGAGTCTGCTGGTGCTCGGGCACGGCGCGGGTGGCGACGTCACGGCGCCGGACCTGTCCGCGGTACGCGCCGCGGCTCTCGCCGCCTCCGTGGCGGTGGCGCTCGTGACCCAGCCGTACCGGCTTGCCGGGCGACGCACGCCGCCGCCCGCTCCTCGTCTCGACGAGGCGTGGGTGGCGGCCTGCACCGGCCTGCCGCGGCTCGGGCCGCTGATTCTGGGTGGGCGCTCCAGCGGCGCCCGGGTCGCGTGCCGTACGGCGCGGACACTGGGCGCGGTGGGCGTCGTGGCGCTCGCGTTCCCGCTGCACCCACCCGGGAAGCCGGATCGCAGCCGGGCCGGGGAACTGGACACCGGCGTACCCACGCTCGTGGTCAACGGCGACCGTGACCCGTTCGGGGTACCCGAGCCAGTGCCCGGCGTCGAGGTGCTCGTACGCCCAGGCGAGCGGCACGACCTGCGCCGCAACCCGGTCGCGATCGGGGAGCTCGTCGTGAACTGGTTGCGCCAGCACGGTTTCGCACAGTAGCGACCGCGTCACCGCCCCGGCAAAGCCTCGTTGGAGCAGGCGTACCTGTCCATCCCCGGGTACGGCTCCCAGGCCCTTCCTGGTCCCGGCGGTGATGGGCAGCCGGCTCACCCCGCCGGGATCACGAGGGCCGCCGTTCGCCAGTCGCCGGAATGCCCGGACCCCCGCGCGATGTTGCACAACCCGGAAGCTTCCAAAGCAGGGGCAGCGGCTCGCCGCGGCGGGCGCGCCCCGCTTCCCTAACTTCGCGAACAAGGGCGGTTTTGTGGGTACATACACCAGGTTGCCGGACGCCGGCGCTCAACTCGTACGGCGGTTGCTGTACGCGCCGGACTGGCCGGTTGAGGGCGATACCACTCCGGGTCCGGAGGCGTTGGCTTCGGCGCTGGGCGTATCCTCGGCGGGACCGAGTCCGCGAGCAGGCGGCCGGGATTTCACCGTGGAGCGGCCGACGCGGATCGCCGTCGAGCGGCCGGAGTCGACACAAGGCGAGGCGGGGCGATTGGCACGCGGAGAGCGGACCGACGAGCGGCGCGCCCGGTTTGAACGGGACGCGCTGCCGTTTGTGGATCAGCTCTACGCTGCCGCGCTGCGTATGACGCGCAACCCGGCCGACGCCGAAGATCTTGTACAGGAGACCTTCCTCAAGGCCTTCGCCGCCTTCCACCAGTTCGAAGAGGGTACGAACCTCAAGGCGTGGCTGTACCGGATCCTCACGAACACCTACATCAACTCGTACCGGAAGCGGCAGCGGCAGCCGATCCAGGCGCCGACCGAGGAGATCACCGACTGGCAGCTGGCGTCCGCGGAGTCGCACACCTCCAGCGGGCTGCGTTCGGCCGAGACCGAGGCGCTGGACCGGCTGCCCGACTCCGACATCAAGGAGGCGCTGCAGGCGCTGCCCGAGGACTTCCGCCTGGCGGTGTACCTCGCCGACGTCGAGGGCTTCTCGTACAAGGAGATCGCCGAGATCATGGGTACCCCCATCGGTACCGTCATGTCCCGGCTGCACCGCGGCCGGCGCAACCTACGCCAGCTCCTGGAGGGTTACGCTGCCGATCGGGGCTTCAGCCGCGGTTCTGAATCGCCGGAGGCGCTCGAAGCAGGGCAGGAGGTGTGAGCACGTGAGCTGTGGTGAACCGCATGAGACCGACTGCCGCGAAGTGCTCGCCGAGGTCTACCTGTATCTGGATCTGGAGTGCGACGAGGCCCGCCGGTACGTCATCCGGACCCATCTCGACGAATGCTCGCCGTGCCTGCGCGAGTACGGCATCGAGCAGGAGGTGAAGGCGCTCGTCGCGCGCTGCTGCGGCAGCGAGACGGCGCCGAGCGGACTGCGCGAACGCCTCCGCGCGAAGCTGACCGAGCTGGTCTTCGAGTCGGAGACGCACGAACTCTACGCGGAGTAGTACAGCGGTGCCCCGGACCTCCGGGGCACCTAATCCGTTACGAGTTGGGGCGCTTGCCGTGGTTGGCGGCGCTCTTCTTGCGGGCCTTCTTCTTGCGGGACTTCTTCGCCATGTGCGGCATCCTACCGGTGGGTACCGGCGCGATCTCGCACCGGACACCCGACCATGGTTGGATACCGCTGGGACAGCGTGACGGCGACTGGGTAACGGAGGGGCCATGGCCGAGGAGATCCGGGCGGAGATGGTGGCGAACGTCTGGAAGGTGGTCGCCTCCGCCGGTGACCAGGTGGCCGAGGGCGACACCCTGGTCATCCTGGAGTCCATGAAGATGGAGATCCCGGTCGTCGCCGAGTCCGACGGCACCGTCGCGCAGATGGCCGTGCAGGAGGGCGACGTCGTGCAGGAGGGCGACCTGATCGCGGTCGTCGAGTAGCGGTCAGTCGGGGGCGGCTGCCCGCTGCGGTGCCGCGGCGTCGACCAGCTCCAAGGCGACCTCGAGGCCGGCCTCGGCCCGCTGCTCGTCCGTGACGTCGACGTCGCGGATCATGAACCAGGTCGCGTGCAGTGTGAAGAGTGACATCGCGCACTTCACGCGTACGGTCAGCGGGTCCTCAGGCGAGCTGAGCACGTCGAGAAGCTCCAGCATGACGCCGCGCATCTTCTCGCTCTTCGGGTGGTCGCGCAGGGCGGTCTGGTTGCGCTCCAGGAAGCGCAGCACGTTGTGGTGCCGGCTGTCGTGCAACAGGGCGGCGTACCGGCGCACAACCTCGCGGCGCAGCTCCGGCGTACGCGGCTGGGTACGCGCCCACTCGACGAGCTCGACCATCGCGTCCACCCGATCCTCCATCAGGCTCGCGACGATGTCTTCCTTCGTCTTGAAGTGGTAGTACAGCGCGGCCTTCGTCACGCCCAGCCGCTCGGCGATCTCGCGTAGCGAGGTGGCCTCATAGCCTTGTTCGGTGAACAACTCAAGCGCGACCGCCTGGATCGCGGCGCGCGTATCGCGCTGGTCCTTCATCACTGCGTCCATGTCTTAAAGATCAATTGTGAGGTGTCGGAATTAACTTGACGGCCGGCAAGTAAGTAGCCTACCGTACTACATGTAACGACGCTAGCCGGCCGGCCAGTAAGTAGTCCGGCCGCACGATCGGGGGAGCCTACCGGTGACAGTTACCGAAGCACCGCCGGCACGACGACGCGAGGTCATGGTCGTCCTGCCCGGACTCATGCTCGCGATGCTCCTGGCCATGCTCGACAACATGATCGTCAGCACGGCCATGCCACGCATCGTGGGTGACCTGCATGGCCTCACGCACCTGTCCTGGGTGGTCACGGCGTACGTGCTGGGCACCACCGTGTCTACCCCGCTCTGGGGCAAGATCGGTGACCTGTACGGCCGGAAGAACGTGTTCCTCACGTCAATCGTGATCTTCCTCGTCGGCTCCGCTCTCTCGGGCATGGCGCACAGCATGGGCGAGCTGATCGCCTTCCGGGCGCTGCAGGGCCTGGGCGCCGGTGGCCTGATCGTGGGGGTCATGGCGATCATCGGCGATCTGGTACCGCCCCGCGAGCGCGGTCGGTACCAAGGCTTCATGGCGTCCATCATGGCGGTGGCCATGGTTGCCGGGCCGCTCGCCGGTGGCTACATCACCGACCACCTGAGCTGGCGCTGGGCCTTCTACGTCAACCTGCCGCTGGGCGCGGTGGCGCTGCTGCTGCTCGCGTTCCGCCTGCACCTGCCCAAGTACCGCACCGAGCACCGGATCGATTGGACCGGCGCCGGCCTGCTCGCGGTCGGGATCACCGCGCTCGTGCTGATCACCACGTGGGGTGGCAACCAGTACGCGTGGGGCTCGTGGCAGATCCTCGGCCTGGCGATCACCGCGGTCGTGACGCTGGCCCTGTTCGCCATCGCGGAGCGGCGCGCGGCAGAGCCGATCCTGTCGCTGGGCCTGTTCCGCAACCGCAACTTCACGATCAGCGTGCTGATCGGGTTCCTGCTCGGCTTCGCGATGTTCGGCGCGATCAACTTCCTGCCGTTGTTCCAGCAGGTGGTGCAGGGTGCCTCGGCGACCAACTCGGGCCTGCTGTTGCTGCCGATGATGGCGGGCATGCTCGTGACCTCGCTGGTGGCGGGGAACCTGATCACGCGTACCGGCCGGTACCGAGCCTTCCCGGTCCTCGGCGGCCTGATCATGGTGCTGGGCATGGTGGTGCTCTCCACGCTCACGGTCGACTCGACGAAGACCCAGACCTCCCTCTACATGGTGGTTCTGGGGCTGGGCATGGGCTTCCTGATGCAGACCACGATGCTGATCGCGCAGAACAGCGTCGAGCAGAAGGATCTGGGCGTCTCCAGCAGCGCGGCCACGTTCTTCCGCTCGATCGGCGGATCGTTCGGGGTGTCGCTGTTCGGTGCGGTCTTCAACAACTCGCTCAAGACCGACATCACCCACAGCCTGGGCGGGGCGGCGGCCGGCCGGCTGACCGGCGGCGGCGGTGTGGCGGGCCTGACCGCGGCCAAGCTCAAGCTGTTGCCGACCAACCTGCGGGACGCCTTGCTGCACGGCATCGCAACCGCCACCTCGCACATCTTCGTGTGGGCGATCGTGGTGGCCGCGGTGGTGCCGGTACTGGCGGTGTTCCTCAAGCACGTACCGCTGCGCAGCGCGACGGATCGCCCGGCCCCGGCCGAGCCGGCCGGCGCGCCGACCGCCGACCTGGTCACCGTGCCCGAGTAGGCACGAGAGTCGGGGGTACGCCTCGCCCGTACCCGGTCCGCAAGGGCTGGGTACGGGCGAGGCGCGTTTCGTGCGCGAAAGATGCCACGAAGTGCTCGTACCATTGTGAAACTTTCCTTTAGTGTGCAAGACTGCGCATGAATCGCGCGGCAATCGCGCACATGATCGTAAAGAGGTGCGACGTGACCGAACGTGGCGCGGGCATGGCCGCCGACATCGCCGACCAGCCGGAGGTCTTCTCCCGGCTGCTCAGTCCCGACAGCGCCGGGCAGATCGCGGAGGTCGCCGCGCAGATCGCCCGCTGGCGCCCCCGGCACGTCGTCTTCACCGCACGCGGCACCTCCGACCACGCCGCGCTCTACGCCGCCTACCTCACCGAGATCCGGCTCGGCGTGCCGGCCGGGCTCGCCAGCCCCTCGGCAGTCACCGTCTACGGCGCCCGCCCCGACCTGTCCGGCGCGCTCGTGGTCGGGGTGAGCCAGAGCGGCGGCTCGTCCGACCTGGTCGAGGTGGTCACCCAGGCCCGGGCCACCGGCGCGCACACCCTCGCGGTCACGAACAATCCCCAGTCCCCGCTGGCGCAGGCGGCCGAGGCGCACATCGACGTGGCGGCCGGGCACGAGCGGGCCGTCGCCGCGACCAAGACCTACACGGCCGAACTGCTCGCGCTGCTGATGCTGGTGGAGGGGGTACGGGCGGGGGACGGTGCGCTGCCCGCCGAGGAGCGGGCCGCCCTGGAGCGGCTGCCCGGCCTGGCCGAGCGGGTACTCGACGACCCGACCGCGACCCAGCTCGCGCCGCGCTACCGGTTCGCCGCGCGGGTCGTGACCACCGGGCGGGGGTACGCGTACCCGACCGCCCGGGAGACCGCGCTGAAGCTCATGGAGACGTCGTACCTCGCCGCGCTGGCCTTCTCCGGAGCTGACCTGCTGCACGGGCCGCTGGCCATGGCCGACCCGGATGTACCGGTGCTCGCCGTCGTCGGCAACGGTCCCGGCGGCTCGGCCATGCGCGAGGTCCTGGCGAAGCTGGGCGAGCGCCGGGCGGACGTGGTGACGATCGGACCGTCCGATGTGGAGGGTGTACAGACGCGGCTACCGACGCCGGAGGTGGACGAGCGGTACGCGCCGCTGCTGGACGTGCTCCCACTGCAGCGCCTGGCGCTCGCGCTCGCGCTGGCTCGGGGTCAGGACCCGGACGCGCCCCGCGGCCTGAACAAGGTCACCGTCACCCGGTGACCGCCCGGATCAGGGTGACGGGGTGACCGTGATGATCGCCACCTCGTTCTGGCGCAGCGCGGTGCCGGGAAACACCTTCGGCGGGCGATCGCCTACGGAGATGCCGTAGCTGTCCACGCCGCCGGGTACCGCCCGGATCTCGAACGGGTAGTCGCACGAGACGCCGGAGGCCCCGGGCGCGGCCGAGGCCCGCGCCACGATGCCCGGGCCGAGGGCCCCGAGGGCGATGGTGTGGCCGGCCGGATCCGTCACCTTCACCGGTACGCCCGCGGTGATGCCGGCCGCCGTGCAGGTGGTACCGGCCGCGTGCCCGTCCGTGGCGGCCAGCGGTACCGTCACGTGCCCGCGCAGCACGAAGCCGCCCGGCTTCTGGTGGCTCACGTTCGAAGCGCCGACGAAGCCGCATCCGCCGGTCAGCAGGGCGACTAGCATGCCGAGGACGGCCTTGGGTGCACGCACGGCTGGACGGTACCTCGTGAACCCGGCGGGCCGCATGGCAGGCTGGATTCCGTGTCCACGCTGCGCGACCTGCTGGAGGAGAACACCACCTCCTTCGACCCCGAGGACGTCGAGCACCTGCACCGGGTAGCCGGCGACTGGCAACTGGTCTCGGATCTGTCCTTCGCCGACCTGCTGATGTGGGTACCCATGGGCGGCGGCAACGATTTCCTCTGCGTGGCACAGGTCCGCCCGACGACCGCCCCGACCGCCTACCAGGACGACCAGGTGGGCCGGGTCTCCGGCGGTCCAGAGGTGGCGCACCTGCACGTGGCGCGCACGCAGGGGCGGATCTGGCGGGAGGGCGACCCGGTCTGGTACGGCGACACGCCCGCCCGGCACGAGGCGATACCGGTACGGCGCCCGGGTAGCCCCCGGGTGATCGCGGTGATCGGTCGGGACACCAACCTCTCCACCGCCCGTACGCCGAGCCAGCTGGAGTTGAACTATCTGACGACCGCCGACGACCTGGCGCAGATGCTGACCGACGGTACGTTCCCGACGCGCCGGCACCCGGGGGAGATCACGCATCAGCCGCGGGTCGGCGACGGGCTGATCCGGCTGGACGCGAGCGGCAAGGTCACCTACGCGAGCCCGAACGCGCAGTCCGCGTACCGGCGCATGGGTACCCCCGCCCACCTGGTCGGCGAGGACCTGGCGATCCTCACGAAGCGGCTGGCCGACGATCCGCTGGAGGGCACGGAGGTCAGCAACGGCATCCTCACCGCGCTGCGTGGCGAGGGGCCGCCGCGGCGGGAGCTCGACGCGCGGGGCGCCTCGATGCTGATGCGGGCGGTACCGCTGATGCCCGCCGGGGTACCGATCGGTGCGCTGGTACTGGTACGCGACGTTACCGAGGTGCGCCGCCGGGACCGGGCGCTGATCACGAAGGACGCCACGATCCGGGAGATCCACCACCGGGTGAAGAACAACCTGCAGACCGTGGCCGCGCTGCTGCGGTTGCAAGCCAGGCGGGCGCCGGCCGCCCGGGACGCGCTGGAGGAGTCGGTACGCCGGGTCGCCTCGATCGCGCTGGTACACGAGACCCTGTCGATGTCCAGCGACGAGGTGGTCGAGTTCGACGGGATCGTGGACCGGGTGTCGCTCGCCGCTACCGAGGTGGCCGCCTCCGACTCGCTGGTGCGCATCGGGCGGGAGGGCACCTTCGGCGTGCTGCCCGCCGAGGTCGCCACGCCGCTCGTGATGGTGCTGAACGAGCTGCTGCTCAACGCGGTCGAGCACGGCTTCAAGCCGGGCGACGGCGGCGAGGTGGTGGTACACGTCGAGCGCGGCCACCGGGAGCTGCGGGTGAACGTGGTCGACACGGGCAAGGGCCTACCGGACGACTTCGACCTGCTCGCCAGCGACCGGCTCGGGCTGCAGATCGTACGCACCCTGGTGGCGGGGGAGCTGCGCGGAACCATCGCGCTGCGTCCCCGGCCCGAGGGCGGTACCGACGCCGAGCTCGTGGTGCCGCTGGTTCAGGTCAGCCGCGCACGAACAACCCGATCGTCAAGCCCTTGACGAGCCACAGCCGCGCCAGCCGGTACCGGGCGCGCAGCAGGTCTGACTTGGGTTCGCCGATACCGCTGAGCGGGTCGGGCTGGGTGCCGAAGCGCACGATCCACATCCGCGTCGGGTTGGCCCGGTCCAGGCAGATGGCGAGGTCGGTGCATTCGGTCGCGAGCAGGTGCCCGTCGGTGCGTTGCGGGGTGACCGCGAACACGTCGCGCGGCTGGTGGGCGGTCGGCACGTACCGGGCGACCAGGTCGCGCCCCTCCCACGGCTCCGGCTGCTCGGTCAGCTTGTACGCGATCCCGTCACCGGGCGCCTCGTTCGCCGCGATGATCCGGGCGGCCTGCCGGTCCCCGTGGCTGTGCCCGTCGCTGGCGCGGATCTCGAACTGCATGGGGTGCCCGACCAGGGCCAGGGCGAGCACCAGCAGCACGGCCTGGAGTCGGGAGCGCCGGGCCAGCGTCAGCGCGGCGAGCAGTAGCCACGCGGGCATCGTGAACAGCAGATACCGGGGCCAGTAGACCGGTGTGAGCCTCGCCAGGACGAACAGCACCGCGACCGGTACCAGCGCCCAGGTGATGAGCAGCAGGCTCTGCCAGCGCCGCGAGAAGGCCAGGACGGCGAGCACGATGACGAACCCGGCTACCGCCGGCGCGGTGAAGACGACGTCCCAGGTCGAGAGCAGGGTGAGCCACTTTGCCGGCTTGATCCAGGAGATCTGCGCGCTCTGCCGGTGCCCGAGCCACAGCAGGGGAAGCAGCGGCAACACCCCCACGCCCGCGGCGATCGCCCAGTAGACGCGGGCACGGCGCCAGGCCAGCGCCGCGTGGCCGATGAGGAGCAGCAGCGCGACGAGGTGGAACGCGCCCAGCCCGATCACGGCGAGCGCGTACCACGCGGCAGCCGCCGGGGACGGGCGCTCCATCAGGCGCACCAGCAACAGGGTGGCGAGGATCGCGAAGAGCATCGCGAAGGCGTACGGCCGCGCCTCCTGGGCGTACCGCGATGTGGTTGGCATCACCGCGAAGGCGAGCCCGGCCAGCAGGCCGGTCCACCGGGCCGCGCCGCCGCTCGCGAGGCGGGCGCCGAGCAGCGAGATCAGCGCGGCCGCCACGACCATCGCCCCGACTGACGGCAGCCGGAGCGCGGTGGTGGAGGTACCGACGATGTCGGTCCAGATCTTGATGATGGTGAAGTACGGCCCGACCACCGCGTCGACGCTGCCGAGCATCTGGTACAGCGAGCGCCACGACATGCGTACCGCACCCCAGGTGGCCAACTCGTCGGCCCACAGCGACGGGGTACGGATGCCCCACAGGCCATAGATGAGGGTCAGCAGCGCCGGCCAAAGCCAGTACAGCCGCCCGGCCAGCGCGGCCGCGTCCACCGCCCGCCGCCCGCGCGGCGCCGGCGCGGCCGTAGCCCCGTTGGATGCCTCGGGGGCAGCCACGTCGACGTCGTCCATAGCTGGACGATAGTAGGCGGGTCAGCACCGTGTGCGCCCGGACGCGGGGTCGGCAACCACCCGAACGTGGGAAACATTCCGTTTACACGCCGACGTCCCAGTAACCGGGAGTGGTCTGTACCACGCTGGTCGTGGCGACCATGTTATGGGATTCTTGGTACATGACAGCCGCTGTGCACCGTCGTTTCGTGGCCCGTCGCCACGTCGACTACGGTCGCGTGCGCAGCGCCCTGTGTCCGGCCCGCTGATATCGCCAACATTTCATATGTTGGGCGCACGCGAGCGCCGGATCTCCTGACATAGCCGTCACCGGCCTCCCGCTCGGGCCGGCCGCGCGTGCGTCCCACTTCAACCAGGAGGACGCCGCCCATGACGGCCAGCACCGTCGAGGCACAAAGCAAGCAGGGTCGCGCTGCCGCATCAGCGCGCCGTCCTCGGGGCGAGGGGCAGTGGGCACTGGGCCACCGCGAACCGCTGAACCCGAACGAGCGCTCGA
The DNA here is from genome assembly GCA_051986465.1 of Rugosimonospora sp. GTDB lineage: Bacteria > Actinomycetota > Actinomycetes > Mycobacteriales > Micromonosporaceae > DATEJJ01. Next base: position 11,633 of record JBPYFB010000426.1, on the reverse strand, counting down.
AGAAGGACGACAACCCGCTCAACGTCCGCCAGCGCATCGAGAGCATCTACGCGGTGCGCGGCTTCGCCAGCATCGACCCGGCCGACCTGCGCGGGCGCTTCCGCTGGTACGGGCTCTACACGCAACGCCGCCCCGGTATCGACGGCGGGCGCACCGCGGTGCTGGAGCCGGAGGAGCTCGAAGACGAGTACTTCATGCTGCGGGTACGCGTCGACGGCGGCCAGCTCGACCTGGCTCAACTGCGGGCGATCGCGCACGTCTCGACCGCGTACGGGCGGGACAGCGCCGACGTCACCGACCGGCAGAACATCCAGCTGCACTGGATCGAGATCGAGAACGTGCCGCAGATCTGGCGCGAGCTGGAGGGCGTGGGCCTGTCCACCACCGAGGCGTGCGGGGACTGTCCCCGGGTGATCCTGGGTAGCCCGGTGGCCGGCATCGCGGAGGCCGAGGTGATCGACGCCACGCCGGCGATCCGGGAGATCCAGGAGCGCTTCATCGGCGACCCGAGCCTGTCCAACCTGCCGCGCAAGTTCAAGACGTCGATCGGGTGGCTGCCCGACCTGCCGTACGAGGCGAACGACATCGCGTTCGTCGGCGTCAACCACCCCGAGCACGGCCCCGGCTTCGACCTGTGGGTCGGCGGCGGGCTGTCCACCAACCCGATGCTCGCCAAGCGGCTGGGCACGTGGGTACCGCTCGCCGAGGTACCCGAGGTATGGCACGGGGTGACCAGCCTCTTCCGCGACTACGGGTACCGCCGCCTGCGCAGCCGCGCGCGACTGAAGTTCCTGGTCGCGGATTGGGGTGTGGAGCGCTTCCGGCAGGTGCTGGAGACCGAGTACCTGCACCGCCCGCTCGTCGACGGTCCGGCGCCGGAGCTGCCCGATCGCCCGTACGACCACGTCGGCGTGCACCGGCAGAGCGATGGCCGGTACTACGTGGGTGTGGCGCCGGTCGTCGGCCGGGTCAGCGGCACGATGCTGGGGAAGTTGGCAGATGTGGCCGAGGCGCACGGGAGCGGCCGGGTACGCACCACGGCGCACCAGAAGCTCATCGTTCTCGACGTACCAGCCGATCGGGTGGACAGCCTGATCGTGGCGCTGCGCGAGATCGGGCTGGAGGCCGCACCGTCGAGCTGGCGCCGCTCGACCATGGCCTGCACCGGCATCGAGTTCTGCAAGCTCGCGATCGTCGATACCAAGGCGCGCGCCATCGGGCTCGTGGACGACCTGGAGAAGCGCCTGGCCGACCTCGACGTGGACATCACGATCAACGTGAACGGCTGCCCCAACGCCTGCGCCCGTACCCAGGTCGCAGACATCGGCCTCAAGGGGCAACTGGTACCCGGACCGGACGGGGCGCTCGTCGAGGGCTTCCAGGTGCATCTGGGCGGGAGCTTGGCCATGAGCCAGGGCCAGACCGGGAGCTTCGGGCGCAAGTTGCGCGGCCTCAAGACGACCGCCGAGGACCTGACGGACTACGTAGAACGTTTGGCTCGCCGGTATGCGACCGGACGTACGGTCGGCGAGAGCTTCGCCGAGTGGGTCACGAGGGCCGACGAGGGAGATCTCCGGTGAGCGAAAGGCGGTTCCGGTGAGCGAGCGCGTGTCTCCGCTGCACTGCCCCTACTGCGGGGAAGAGGACCTGAGGCCGCACGGCGACAAGCACGGGGAATGGGAGTGCCGTTCCTGCACCCGCGTGTTCTCGGTCAAGTTTCTCGGACTGGTGGTGAAGGCATGACAACAACAGTCGGTACCCGGTACTCCGTGGGAGAGCTGCGGGAGATCGCTGCGCGAGCCGGTGTCGAGCTGGACGGTAAGCCGGCCGAGACGATCATCGAGTGGGCGCTGGAGACGTTCGGCGAGCGGTTCTGCGTGACCAGCTCCTTCGCGGACGCGGTACTGGCCCATGTCGTGTCCAAGGTCGCCCCCGGTATCGAGGTCATCTTCCTGGATACCGGCCTGCACTTCGCGGAGACTCTGCGGGTGCGGGACACGGCGAGCGCCACCCTGCCGATCGTGGTGAAGTCGATCAAGCCGCGGCTCACCGTTGGCCAGCAGGACGGCGTGTACGGCCCCCGCCTGTTCGAGCGCGACCCCGACGAATGCTGCTTCCTGCGCAAGGTGGAACCGCTGGAGCGGGCGTTGGAGCCCTACGACGCCTGGGCGGCGGGGCTGCGCCGCGACGAGGGTCCCAGCCGCGCCAACACGCCGGTGGTGGGCTTCGAGGCGAGCCGGGGCAAGGTGAAGGTGGCTCCGCTGGCGTACTGGACCGAGGCCCAGGTGCAGGCGTACATCGAGAAGCACAACGTCCCGGTCAACGAGCTCATCGGGCACGGGTACGCCTCAGTGGGCTGCTGGCCGTGCACGCGCCGGACGGCACCGGGCGAGGACCCGCGCGCGGGGCGCTGGCCGATGTTCGACAAGACCGAGTGTGGTATCCACGCCGCGTGAGACCTCTGGTACTCGTCGCGCATGGCAGTAGGGATCCGCGGGCCGCGCGATCGACCTGGGCGCTGACCCGAGTGGTCGGCGCGGCCCGAGTCGGTTACCGGGTGGGCGCGGCGTTCCTCGACTTCGAGGCTCCCCGGCTGCCGGCCGCGCTGGCCGAGGTGGTCGACCCGGCGGTCACCGTGGTGCCACTTCTCCTTACCGCGGCGTACCACGGTCGCGTGGACGTACCGGGCGAGGTGGCCAAGGCGCCGGCTGGTACATCGGTCGCACTCGCCGAGGTACTCGGGCCGGTGGCCGGGGCGGCTGCCGACGCGGCGGCGCTGGATCTCGTGGTACGTGCGCTGCGCCGGCGCCTCGCCGAGGCCCTCGGAGATGGTCCAGCGCCGGACGGGATCGTGCTGGGCGCCGCCGGTACCAAGGTCGTACCCGCGCTCGCCACGGTCGATCTGGTGGCCTCCGCGCTCGGTACGGCGTGCGGGGTACCGTGCCTGCCCGGGTACGCGTCGGGGAGTGGTGCGGGCGTACCGGAGGCGGTCGCGGCCCTGCGCGCGAACGGCGCCCGACGGATCGCCGCCGCCGCCTATTTCCTCGCCCCCGGCCTGCTCTACGACCGCGTCGCCGACGCGGCGCGGGACGCGGGAGCCGTCGCGGCAGCGGCCCCACTCGACGACGCCTCCGAGATCGTCGACCTGGTCCTGCTGCGCGCGGAAGCGGCGCGCTCCTGAAAGTGCCATGCCCGCCGGAAAGGACCCGGATAGACAGACACCCCGGGCAATCGTTGCCGGGGTGTCATAACTGAACGGTTTGTTAGGCGGTATGGTCTTGGTCAGAGCGAGTGGGCGCGGACCCGAAGCCCGCCACGGCGCTTGAGGGCACGCCGCTCCTCCTCGCTCATCCCGCCCCAGACGCCGGCGTCCTGACCGGTGTCGAGAGCCCACTGGAGGCACTCAGTAGACACCGAACAGCGCCGGCAGACCGCCTTGGCCTGCTCGACCTGAAGCAGAGCCGGGCCGGACGTCCCGATGGGGAAGAACAGCTCCGGGTCCTCGTCGCGGCAGACAGAACGGTGGCGCCAGTCCATGGCGGCAACACTCCCTGGTTCTTTCGTCGATGCTTGATGCTGGGCGGATCTTGCTCTTCTGGACACGGTAATACCCGAATCCAGTCCCTGCTATTTCCTCTATGCATCTCGCGCAGCCGGTCACCAGCTGGTCACCGGTGGTCGGTCAGCGCGTGTGCAGGCAACACATCCGTAACTCGCTTCGCTTGTGAATACTTTCACGAACTACCGCGATGTCAAGGGGGATCCTCGGAAAAAATACAGACGGTGAGCGAGGTCACGCCCACTTTGTCCGTATTCCCCGGGCATCCCATACCTGCGTTTGTGACGGCCAGTAATCGTATTTGTATGCTGCGTTGCCGAGGCCAGGTCTCGTTACGAGTGCTCTATACCCACCTCAGGGCACATGCAGCCGACGGTTAGCAGATTACTCGCAGCGCCGCGGGTGCGGAGCTAAACCGGACTTTGTCCCTCTTCCCGAGGTAGTCGCCGTCCAACTGGAACGCGAGCGGCTCGCTTGCCCGCAGCGTGAAAGACTCAGCGTCGTGCAGGCGCAGGACGCGCTTGCCGTGCGGGCCACCGCCGTCCCGGCCGTCCTCACCCCCGCCCATCAGGAGCTGCATGGCGGTACGGGCGGTGCTCGGCAGCCGCATGGCGCGCATCGCCAGCACGTCCAGACCGAGATCGAACGAGGCGCCCGGGCAGGCGTCCAGCGCCCGGTCACCCATGTAGGTCCAGGGCGAGGTGTTCTGGATGATCGCGGTGGACAGGCCCACCTCCGGTGCCTCGCCGCCCTGCTCCAGGGTGAGCGGCTCGTCCCGGTGGTCGGTGCCGAACAGGTACTGGGCGACCGTGGCGCGCATGTACAGCAGCGGCGTCGAGATCTGCCCGCGCAACCGGGCCCGCTCCACCCGCCGTACCACCTCCGCGTCCAGGCCCAGCCCGGCGCAGAAGGTGAAGTACCGGTCGTCCGCGCGCCCCAGCCCGATCGACCGGTACCGGCGCAGGCGCAACGCCTCCAGCAGCACGCCGGTCGCCTCGACCCAGTCCTTGGGCAGCCCGAGGGCGCGCGCGAAGACGTTCGTAGAGCCGCCCGGTACCACGGCGAACGCGGGGGCGTCCGGGCCGATACCGTCGGCGAGCAGCCCGTTCACCGCCTCGTTGACGGTACCGTCACCGCCGAGCACCACCACCGCGTCCACGGCGTCCGCCCGCGCCTGCCGCGCCAGGGCGGCCGCGTGCCCGCGCCGGCGGGTATGCGCGATCTGCAGGTCGACCTCGCTGCGCAACGCGTGTACGAGCACGTCGCGTACTCGCGAGCTGGTGGTGGTCGCCTTGTGGTTGACCACGAGTAGCGCCCGCATGGCAGGCACTGTACCGGTTGGCCGTAAGGTGGTCGCCGTGACCAAGGGGAACGCCTCGGTGCCGGCCACCCTCCGCTGGGCTGTTTTGCTGCTGTACCTCGAGGCTCTGGCGGTTGCCGTGGTCACCGGCGTTCTGCTGTACGCGGCCGCCACCCAGAAGGCGGTCAGCGCCAGCGCGGCGGTGACCATCATCGTGTTCATGGCCTGCCTCGCCGGGCTCCTCGGCCTGCTCGGCGCGCTGCTGTCCCGGCGCAAGGCGGGCGCCCGGGCTCCGGCGATCGTGCTGGAGCTGCTGTTCCTGCCGATCGGGTACTACGTGGTCCAGGGCGGGGTGCCGTGGCTCGGCATACCGCTGATCGTGATTGGCCTCGCCTGTGCGGTCCTGCTGTTCGCGCCGGCGACCAGGCAGTCGCTGAACATCCACTGACCCAACCGACCCGCTGGGAAGCGCCTCAGCTGGCCAGTGGGAAGCGGCGCTTGACGAGCCGGATCGAGGCCTTGCCGCCGCTGTTCTCGGCGGTCACCTCGCCCGCCAGCGCGGTGAGCACCTGCCAGGAGAACGAGTGGCCGCCCGGTAGCGCCGCCTTGTCGCCTACGGGTACCGCGACCTCGATGGACAGCGATTCCTCGGTGACCTGGAACAGGCAGGTGAGCTCGGTGCTCGGCTTGGTCGGGCGGCCGGCGAGGGTGAGCAGCATGGCGCACGCCTCATCGACGGCGATGCGCAGGTCTTCGATCTCGTCGAGGGTGAACTGCAGACGCGCGGCCAACCCGGCCGTCGCGGTGCGCAACACGGCCAGGTAGCCGCCGTCGGCGGGAACCACGAGGACGACTACGTCATCCCGGCGGGTCGCCGCTTCGTCGGGTACGAGTTGTGTCAACCGGGCCACCCCACGGCGATGACTCTATGGCGTCGCGGCGACATCGTGGGTACCAGTAGTGTCTCGGGACGTCTCCGCGGCAAGGCGGGCCAGCGCCGGGCCGGTCAACCGGTACGGGATCCACTCGTCCATCGCGACCGCTCCCAGCGCCTCGTAGAACTCGCGCGCCGGGTTCCAGTGCAGGACCCACCAGTCCAGGCGCTCGTACCCCCGCTCCGTACACAACTGGGCGAGCGTGGTCAGCAGCGCCCGTCCCAGACCGAGCCCGCGAGCCGCGGGGCGCACGTACAGGTCCTCGAGGTAGATGCCGTGTACGCCCTGCCAGGTGGAGAAGTTGAGGAACCAGAGCATCATGCCGAGCGGCTCGCCGGTTTCGGGCTCGACGGCGACGTGGACGAACGCGGCCGGCGTCGGGGCGAACAGGGCGGCGTGCAGTTGCTGCTCGGTGAGGTGGCACTGCTCGGACGCGCGTTCGTACTCGGCGAGTTCGTACACCATAGCCACGACGGCCGGCACGTCCTCGGGGCGTGCCGGCCGGATGGTGAAACGGGGCGTCACGCCTGCTTGGTCTCCCAGAAGATCTTCGAAATCTCCTCGATCTTCTCAAGGAGCTGCTGTGCGACCGCCGGGTCGGCCGAGCCCTTAGAACCGCTCGCGCCGGCCAGCTTGGTGGCATCGTTGAACAGTTGGTGAAGCTGCGGATACTTCTCGAAGTGCGGCGCCTTGAAGTAGTCGGTCCAGAGCACCCAGAGGTGATGCTTGACGAGTTCGGCCCGCTGTTCCTTGATGATCAGCGCCCGGGTGCGGAACTCCGGTTCCTGGTTGGCCTGGTACTTCTCGCTGATGGCCTTGACCGACTCGGCTTCGATCCTTGCCTGAGCCGGGTCGTACACACCGCAGGGCAGGTCGCAGTGGGCGCGGACGATGGTCCGCGGCGTTAGGAAGCGTGGCAGTCGCATCAGGATCCTCCTGGACGTCTTGCGATGATCGCTCTCAGTTGAAGACCCTACTCCTGACCGGAAGCGGCCACTTGAATGGGCAAGATGTTCACCGCACTGGTTCAGGGTCCGTCCATGGTGCCGACCCTGCGCCACGGCGACGCGATCCTGGTATTGCGTACCGCACGGGTGCTCCCCGGCGACGTTGTCGTGGCGCGGTTCGCGGGCGAGCCGGCGCTCGTCGTGAAGCGCGCGGTGCGCGCGCAGGGTGCGGGTTGGTGGGTCGAGGGCGACAATCACTTGGTACGCGACGACTCGCGGCGGTACGGGGATGCCGAGGTGGTGGGGCGGGCGGTACTGCGATGGTGGCCGCGACCCCGTTGGCTGCGCAGAGCACCGCGGTGACCCCGCTCACTTCCAGCGCCTCGCGCGGGCACTATGCTCGGGCGGGTACCGGGTTACCCCCGCGCACGCGCGCCCGACGCCTCTGACCACAACCATTCGGCGCCGCGCCGCTTCACCGCTTCAATGACGAGACGGGCTAGAGGGGTTTGGGGGTCAAGCATGTCCGAGGATCCAGTGTTCGCACTGCATCGGGGCGGCAAGATGGCGATCGCCTCGAAGGTGCCGCTGGCATCCCGTGACGATCTGTCGCTCGCGTACACGCCCGGAGTGGCCCGGGTGTGCGAGGCGATCGCGGCGGACGAGTCGCTGGCGCGCCAGTACACGTGGACCGGCAACGCGGTCGCCGTGGTCACCGACGGTTCGGCCGTACTCGGCCTGGGTAACATCGGGCCGCACGCGGCAATGCCGGTGATGGAAGGCAAGGCCGTGCTGTTCAAGCAGTTCGGCGGCGTGGATGCCGTGCCGGTCTGCCTGGCGACACAGGACGTCGAGGAGATCATCGCGGCGGTCACCGCGCTGGCACCGTCGTTCGGCGGTATCAACCTGGAGGACATCTCGGCGCCGCGCTGCTTCGAGATCGAGCGGCGGCTGATCGAGGCCCTGCCGATCCCGGTCTTCCACGACGATCAGCACGGCACCGCCATCGTGGTGCTCGCCGCGCTGCGCAACGCCGGCCGGCTGCTGCACCGCAAGCTTTCCGAACTGCGCGTGGTGGTCTGCGGCGCCGGTGCCGCGGGCAGCGCGGTCAGCCGGATGCTGATCGCCGGTGGCGTGACCGCCGGTGACGTACTGGTCTGCGACTCGCGGGGCATTCTCCACAAGGGACGGTCGGACATCTCCGGCGAGAAGGCGGCGCTCGCCGAGCTGACCAACGCGGCCGGGCGCGCCGGTGGGATCGCCGAAGCGCTGCGCGGTGCCGATGTGCTGGTCGGCGTCTCCGGTGGCTCGATCCCGGAGGAGGCGCTGGCGGGGATGGCGCCCAACTCGATCGTCTTCGCGCTCGCCAATCCGACACCGGAGGTACACCCGGCGGTGGCGGCCCGGTACGCCTCGATCGTGGCCACCGGCCGCAGTGACTTTCCCAATCAGATCAACAACGTGCTGGCGTTCCCCGGCATGTTCCGGGGCGCGCTCGACGCCGGCGCCCGGCGCATCACCGAACGGATGAAGGTGGCCGCCGCCGAGGCGATCGCCGCGGTCGCCGCCGAGGACCTGCGCCCGGACGCGATCGTCCCCAGCGCCCTCGATCCGGCCGTCGCGCCCGCGGTGGCCAGGGCGGTGGCCGAGGCGGTGGTCTGAGATGCGCGCCGTCTACGCCTCCGCCATCAACGCCGACGATCCGCTCGCCGGGCTGGCCATCGGCGAGCTGGAACCCGAGGTGCCGGACGACTGGGTACGGGTACAGGTACGGGCCAGCGCGCTCAACCACCACGACCTGTGGTCGCTGCGCGGGGTCGGGCTCTCCGCCGAGCAACTGCCGATGATCCTGGGCTGCGACGCGGCCGGTGTCGATCCGGACGGCAACGAGGTGGTGGTGCACGCCGTCATCGCCGACGCCGACGTACCGGACGAGACGCTGGATGCCAAGCGCAGCCTGCTTTCCGAGAAGTACCCGGGGACGCTCGCGGAGAGTGTCGCGGTACCCAGGCGCAACCTGGTACCCAAGCCGCCCGAGCTCTCCTTCGCCGATGCGGCGTGCCTGCCGACCGCGTGGCTTACCGCGTACCGGATGCTGCGGGTACGAGGGCGGCTGCCCGACGGCGGCTCCGTACTCGTACAGGGGGCCGGTGGCGGGGTGGCCACCGCGGCCGTGGTGCTTGGCGTGGCGCTGGGCGCGCGGGTCTACGCCACCAGCCGTGACGCGGGCAAGCGGGAGCGGGTCGCGGCGCTGGGCGCGACCGCGCTGGAGCCGGGTGCGCGCCTACCGGAGCGGGTCGACGTCGTCATCGAGACCGTCGGGGCGCCCACCTTCGACCACTCACTCAAGTGCGCCAAGCCGGGCGGGCGCATCGTCGTCTCCGGCGCGACCGCCGGGTATCTGGCCACAGTGGACCTGCGCCGCGTCTACTTCCTCCAGCTGGAGCTCGTCGGATCCACGATGGGTACCCGGGACGAACTGGCCGCGCTGCTCGCACTGGCGGTCGGCCGCAATCTCCGCCCGGTCGTCGACTCCGTGTACGGCTTCTCCGAGGCGCGCGCCGCGTTCGAGCACCTTGCCAAGGGCGACGTGTTCGGGAAGATCGTGCTGGACCACACCCTCTAATTGTGTGCAGTCGCTGTTGTCTGGGTGGCGATCTCGAGTTCCTCGTCGGTCGGGATGACGCAGGCCGCCACCGGCGCGCCGTCCGGCGAGATGAGCCGGGCCTCGCTCGCGGATGCCTCGTTGCGCGCCGGATCCACGGCGAGTCCCAACAGGCCCAGCCCGTCGAGCACCGCCGCGCGTACCGGCGCCGCGTGTTCGCCCACCCCACCGGTGAACGTGACGGCGTCCAGCCGGCCCAGTACGGCCGCGTAGGCGCCGACGTACTTGCGGATGCGGTGGCAGTACACGTCGAACGCGAGCGTTGCCGCCGGATCGCCGGCCGCCCGGCGGGACAGTACGCCGCGCATGTCGTTGTCGCCGCACAGGCCGAGCAGGCCGGCGCGCCGGTTCAGCGCGGTGTCCACCTCGTCGAGTGAGAGCCCGCCCACCCGGGCCAGGTGCAGCACGACGGCCGGGTCGAGGTCGCCGCTGCGGGTACCCATGACGAGGCCCTCCAGCGGAGTCATGCCCATCGACGTCTCCACCGACCGTCCACTCTGGACGGCGCAGGCGGAGGCGCCGTTGCCGAGGTGCAGGACGATCGTGTTGAGCGTCTCCAGTGGACGGTCGAGTAGCCGGGCGGTCTGCCGCGACACGTACGCGTGGGAGGTGCCGTGGAAGCCGTACCGGCGGATGCCCAGCCGCTGCGCCAGCCCGGCGTCCAGCGCGTAGCTCGCCGCGGCGGCCGGGAGCGTGGCGTGGAACGCGGTGTCGAAGACGGCGACCTGGGGCAGTTCGGGGCGCAACTGCCGGGTGACCGCGATGCCGGCGAGGTTGGGCGGGTTGTGCAGCGGGGCGAGCGGGGTCAGCTCCTCGATCGCGGCGACCACCTCGGCGGTGAGCAGGGTCGGCTCGCGGAACCGGTAACCGCCGTGTACCACCCGGTGGCCGATCGCGCGCAGTTCCGGTGAGTCCAGGCGCAGCCGGTCCGCCGCACCCGCCAGCGCCTCCCGGTGCGACCGCGGTCCGCCCGGCTCGCCGATCCGTTCGATCAGACCTCGGTCCAGAGTGGACAGATCCGGGGCGAAGAGCCGGTACTTGACGGACGAGGAACCGGTGTTGAGGACGAGGATCATGACTGGGCCTGTACCGCCGTGATGGCTACGGTGTTGACGATGTCCGGTACCGTCGCCCCGCGCGAGAGGTCGTTGACCGGCTTGCGCAGCCCCTGCAGGACCGGGCCCACCGCGACCGCCCCGGCGGAGCGCTGCACAGCCTTGTACGTGTTGTTGCCGGTGTTGAGGTCGGGGAAGATGAACACCGTCGCGCGCCCGGCGACCGGGCTGCCCGGCAGTTTGGTGGCGGCCACCCCCGGGTCCACCGCCGCGTCGTACTGCATCGGCCCGTCCACGAGCAGGTCCGGCCGCCGCTCGCGAACCAGGGCCGTGGCCGCCGCGACCTTGTCGACGTCCGCGCCGTGGCCGGAGGTACCGGTGGAGTAGGAGAGCATCGCGACTCTGGGCTCGATACCGAAGGTGGCCGCGGTGTCGGCCGAGGAGATGGCGATGTCGGCGAGCTGGTTCGGGTTCGGGTCGGGGTTGACCGCGCAGTCGCCGTACACGAGCACCTGGTCGGGCAGGCACATGAAGAAGACCGAGGAGGCGACCGAGACGCCGGGTACCGTCTTGATGATCTCGAACGCCGGCCGGATCGTATCGGCGGTCGGGTGTACCGCGCCGGACACCATGGCATCGGCGAATCCACTGTGGACCATCATGGTGCCGAAGTAGTTCTCGTCGCCGATCCGGTCGCGCGCCGCGTCCAGCGTCACGCCGCGCCCAGTGCGCAGCCGGGCGTACTCGGTGGCGAACTCCTCGCGCCACGGCGATGTCGCGGGGTCCACAATGGACGCATCCGGAATTGAGAGGCCAAGTTCGCGGATACGGCGGCGTACGTCCGCCTCGGTGCCGAGTAGCGTCAGCGCGCAGACGCCGCGGCGCAGCAGGGTCTCTGCCGCCCGCAGGACGCGCTCCTCGGTGCCCTCGGGCAGCACGATGTGGCGGGTCGCGGCGCGGGCGCGGGAAATCAGCTGGTACTCGAACATCAGCGGGGTGACCCGCGCCGAGCGGGCGATGTCCAACCGGGCCGCGAGCTCGCCGGTGTCCACATGGGACTCAAAGGCGCCGAGCGCGGCCTGTACCTTGCGGGTGTTGGTCGCGCGCGGCTGCCCCTCCAGCCCGGCCAGCCGGGACACGGTGTCGAAGCTGTCCGACTCGACGAGCATCAT
>JBPYFB010000425.1:0-19615 GCA_051986465.1 Rugosimonospora sp. | reverse complement strand
TTCCCGGGGACGGAGGCGATCACCTTCCACCTCGTCGACTACGTCGCGCACGGCTGGGACGTCGCGCGCAGCCTGGGCCTGCCGTACGAGCTGGACCCGGAGGTGCTGGAGCTGGCGCTCCGCATCGCGAAGGCGGTACCCGACGGGGAGAGCCGGCTCGCCCCCGGCGCCGCGTTCGCGCCGGCGGTGTCCGTACCCGAAAATGCTCCCGCGCTCGACCTCGTCGTGGCGCTGCTCGGCCGCTCTCCGGCGTGGCCGGCCTGATCTGCCGGCCGTCAGGCCGTCAGGCGGTCAGGGCGTCAGGGCGTCAAGGCGACGGGCGCGGCGCGGGTGGCGCGATGACCGCCTGCGTCTGGGTGGTCTGGCCCACCGCGCGCCCGATGTCGTCGGTCAGGTCGGTCTGCACCACGATGAACGACCGCCCGACGTGCAACGGCCGCGCCTTGGCGTGCACGGTGCCCTCGCGCACGGCCCGGAAAAAGTTGGTCTTCGACTCGACCGTCGACGTGCCCGCGCCGTCGGGGACGTTGAGGTAAGCGCAGACCGCGCCGATCGAATCGGCGAGCGACATCATGGCACCGCCATGCATCGCCGAGTCGACCGTGCACCGCTCCGGCGCCCACCGCAGGCTGCCCCGGGTCAGCGCCGGGGTGGCCTCCTCCAGCACAATCCCGAGCGCAACAGCGTGGGGCATCAGGGCTAAGAGGTCGCTTCGGGTCATCGGCGCCACCATGCCGCTGTCTTCCACCCGTATGGATGCCACATGCGGATCGTAGCGGCACCCGCACCGCATGGGTAAGCCCGCCCTTCGCGGGTAGGCCATCCAGGCACGGCGCCGCCGCGAAGGAGGATCAGACATGAGTACGGGAAGCACGATGCTGGCGACCCGGACGGTCATCGAGCCGCACACCCAGGAATGGCTCGACCAGCTGCCCAAATCGCCGCCGCTGTACGAGATGACGCCGCGCGACGCCCGGCAGGTGCTGCGGAACATCCAGACCAGTGTGCGGGTACCAGCGCCGCCGGCCGACATCGAGGACATCACGATCGCCGGCGGTCCCACGGGAGAGGTGGGGCTGCGCATCGTCCGGCCGCATCAGGCGGGGCACACACTCCCGATCATCCTGCACTGCCACGGTGGCGGCTGGATTCTGGGCGACCGGTACACGCACGAGCGGATGACCCGGGAACTGGCCGCGGCCGCGGGGGCGGTCACGGTCTTCGTCGACTACCTGCCGGCACCGGAGGCGCAGTACCCGGTGCAGAACGAGCAGGCGTACGCGACGCTTGAGTGGATCATCAGGACCGGCGGCGACCTGGGCGACACCTCCCGCATCGCCCTGGTCGGCGACAGCGTGGGCGGCAACATGGCCACCGTCCTCGCGATGATGGCCAAGGAGCGCGGCGGCCCGCCGATCGCCGCGCAGGTGCTGTTCTATCCGGTCACCGACGCCGACTTCCACACCGCCACCTATGACCAGTACGCGGACGGGCCGTGGCTGTCCCGGCCGGGCATGGAGTGGTTCTGGGAGGCGTACCTGCCCGACGAGGCCAAGCGCCTCGAACCGACCGCCGCGCCGCTGCGTGCACCGGACGAGATGCTCGCCGGCATGCCGCGGACGCTGATCGTGAACGGGGAGAACGACGTGCTGCGCGACGAGGGCGAGGCGTACGCGCACCGCCTCACCCAGTTGGGTGTACCGGTGACCCAGGTCCGGTACGGCGGCACCATCCACGACTTCGTCCTGCTCAACCCGATCACCGGTACGCCCGCGCCGCGCGCCGCGATGGCTCAGGCCGGCGGCTTCCTGCGCCGGGTCCTGCACTCCTGACGGTCCGGGACGTCCGACGGCCGCTAACGGCGCCAGCGCGAGCGGAACTCGTTCTCCTGGGGTGGCGGCCCGGGCAGCTTCCCGTGCCCGGTGGCCGCCATCCCGTCGAGCATCAGCGCGAGGTACCGCTGGCGTAGCTGCCTGGTCCGCTCAGGGTCCGGTACCCGCACCGCGGTGCACGCCTCCAGTACCGAACCGATGTCCTCGGCGACCACGTCCCGGCGCAGCCGCCCGCTGCCGTGCGCCCGGCGCACCAGCTCCTCGGTGAGCGAGCGCGCCCGCTCCGCGTCCGCACGCATCTGTGGTACCGGCGTGAAGGTGCCCGCGAGGTGCACGGTCAGCGAGTGCACGTCGGCCTCGACCACGCGCGCGAGGAACCCGGCCAGCGCGCGCCACCCGTCCGGCTCGCCGGCGGCCGCCTCGGCCTCGGCGATGTACCGGCGCAGCCCGTCGTGGCACAGCCGGCGCAGCAGCTCCTCCTTGCTCGGGTACCGGCGGTAGAGCGCGCTGATACCCACGCCGGCCCGCTCCGCGACGGCCGCGATGGGTGCCTTCGGATCGGCGAGGAACACCTCGCGCGCGGTGTCGAGGATCAGCGTGTCGTTGCGGGCCGCCTGCCCGCGCCGGCCGGACAAGCCATCTGGCATGGCGCCAGGGTAACACCGGAACGGAGTGTTCCGGTCTGTACTAACCAGGTCTAGCGCGTGCGGTACTCCGCGTCGGTGACGTGCTCGCCCCAGTCGGTCTCCGCGCCCTGGCCTTCGCCGCGCCCGTCCCACATCGCCAGGTGCACCATGAAGTGGTCGGCGTCCGCGCCGTGCCAGTGCCACTCGCCGGGTGGGGTGTGGATGGTGTCGCCCGGGCGGATCTGGATGACCTCACCACCCCGGGCCTGTATCAGCCCGCGGCCGTCGGTGACGTGCAAGGTCTGCCCGAGGGCGTGCCGGTGCCAGGCGGTACGGGCGCCCGGCGCGAAGCGCACCGCGTTCACCCGCAGGCGCGACGGCTCCTCGCCCTTCGCGATCACGTCGACCCACACGTCCCCGGTGAACATGTCGGCCGAGCCTTTGCTGGACGGGCTCTTCCTCAGGATCTCCAACGTGCCACTCCTATGCGGGGCCTTCGAAACGGGGCGGATACTAGCGGGGTACGAGCCTGATGGTGGCGGCGCGCGCCTGCGGCGTCAGTACGGCATCCACATACGTGCTCGGGTACTGGCCATACTTGTCCCGGTACTCGCAGTCGATCTCATCGGCGATACCCCTGTCAGCCTCCGCGAACGAGACCTCCTTGTCGACCCCGCCGGCCTGGATACGGCCCTCGTGACGGTCCTGGGTACCGCGGAACCACGCGCCGGTCGGCCCCTTGACGGACCGGACATAGAGGTTGTCCCCGGCGCGTACCACCCACATCGGTACCGGGTTGCGCAGCGTGCCGTCCCGCCGCCGGGAGGCGAGTTCCAGCTCGTCGGCCTCGCCGATCCGGGTGAGTTCGTCGCTCGTCCACGCCACCATCGGCGCCCCCCTCTCGTACCGACCGCTGCGCGGCAGCCCCTGCCCGCTCCTTCCCATGCTGGCCGCGGCGTAAAACTCCGGCTACGGCAGGATCGTGACCTCCGGCCGCAGCACCCGGTCGGGGCCGGCGTAGCGGCGGGCGCCGGTGAGCGTGAGGCGGAGCTGGCCGCGTATGTCCACACTGGATGCTCCGACCCGCAGCTCGACGTCGCCCGGTTCGACGATGCGCCGGCCGGTCCGGCCGGTGTAGGAGGTCAGGTCGGCGTGCAGGGTGAAGAGGGCGACCCGGCGTTGCCCCGGTGCCAGGTCGACGCGGGCCGAGGCGACCAGTTGGCGTACCGGGCGGGCCACCTCGGCGACCGGGTCGTGCAAGTACACCTGGACGACCTCGGTGGTGGCGACCTGCGCGTCGTTGCGCAGCGATACCGACAGCTCGCAGCTGCCCTCGGTGGACCAGGAGGCCAGCGAGCGCAGCGCGATGTCCTCCCAGACGGCCGGGGTGTAGGACAAGCCGTGGCCGAACGGGAACACCGCGGTCGGGTCGACGTTGCTGACGTCGCTGCGCTCGGCCAGCGGCGCGCCGAGGTAGGTGCTCGGTTGGTTGGCGGCGGCGGGGAAGCTGACCGGCAACCGGCCGGACGGGTTGACCCGGCCGCTGAGTACGTCGGCGAGAGCCGACGCGCCTTCCTCACCGGGGAAGAAGCCGCACACCGCCGCGGCGAGCCGGTCGACCTGACGGGACAGCTCGTACGGGCGCCCCACGAGCAGCACGAGCACGACCGGGGTACCGGTGGCGAGCACCGCCTCCAGCAACTCCTCCTGCCGGCCGGGCAGGCGCAGGTCGATCGCGTCGCAGCCCTCGCCGGAGGTACCGCGCCCGAACAGGCCGGCCCGGTCCCCCAGCACCGCCACGCACACGTCGGCCTGCGCGGCCGCGGCAGCCGCGGCGGCGATGCCCGCGTCGTCCCCGTCGAGCACCGGACACCCTTCGGCGTACCGGATGTCGTAGCCGGCCGGGTCGGCCCGCAGAGCGTCCACAAGGGACGGTATCGCGACACCCACCGGCAGATCGGGGTGGTGCACGCCCACGTGCTGCGGGAAGGAGTAGCAGCCGAGCATCGAACGCGCCTCGTGCGCACCCGGCCCGACAACCGCGAGGCGGGTACCCGGCCGCAGCGGTAGCGCGCCGTTCTCGTTGCGCAGCAACACGACCGCGCGCTGCGCCAGCCGCCGGGCCAGCGCCCGCTCCGGTTCGCCGTCGAGTACCGCCGGTTCGCCGTGCAGTTGCGGCGGCTCAGGGCACCAGTCGGGATCGAGCAGGCCCAGCTCGAACTTCTGGGTCAGTACCCGCTCCAGCGCCCGGTCCACCAGCGCGGCGTCGATCCGCCCGGACTCGATGCCCTCGATCAGCGGTTCGCCGAAGCAGTTGACGCTCGGCAGTTCCACGTCGACCCCGGCCGCGAGCGCGAGCGCCGCCGCGTCGCCCCCGTCGGCCGCGACACCGTGCAGGTCCCGAAGGAACGCGACGCCGAAGTAGTCGGAGACGACGGTACCGGTGAACCCGTACCGCTCGCGCAGCCACTCGGTCAGCAGCCGCGGGTCGGACGCGACCGGTACCCCGTCGAGGTCGGTGTAGTTGCTCATCACGGAGCGCGCGCCGGCCGCGAGCGCCATCTCGAACGGGGGCAGCAGCACGTCCGCGATCTCGCGCGCCCCGATCGATACCGGCGCGAGGTTGCGACCGGCACGGGAGGCCGAGTACCCGACGAAGTGCTTCAGCGTGGCGATGACGCCGGCCGACTGCAGCCCGCGCACGTACGCGCTGCCGATCGTGCCGACCAGGTACGGATCCTCGCCGATCGTCTCCTCGACGCGGCCCCACCGCAGATCCCGTACCACGTCCAGGACCGGTGCCAGGCCCTGCTGGATACCGAGCCGCCGCATGGTGGCACCGATCTGCGCGCCCACCAACTCCACCAGCTCCGGGTCGAAGCTGGCCCCCCACGACAGCGGTGCCGGATAGATGGTGGCCTGCCAGGCGGCGAGGCCGGTCAGGCACTCCTCGTGCACGATCGCCGGTACGCCGAACCGGCCGGCGGACATGATCTGCCGTTGCAGTTGCGCCACCCGTCCCGCACCGTCCACAGGAGACACTGGCGCGGTACCGTACACCCGGGTCACCTGGCCGATCCCGTACCGGATCAGGTCGGCCCAGTCCACCGGCGCCTGGGCCTGGTCGTTCTGCCGCGGCGCGACCTGGCCGCCGGACTCCTGCACGTCAACCCAGACGCCGTACAGCTGGGCCACCTTCTCGCGCAGTGACATGCGCGCCATCAGATCGGCCACGCGCTTCGCGATGGGTGCAACGGGGTCCCGCCAGGTCTCGCCGGAGACGGTGCTTTCGACTGTCACTTGTGGATCCGTTCGTCGGGCGCGGATTTGTCAGATCGGCCGGAAGGTGGACTGGAATGCGACCCCCGCGAGGATATCGCGGCATACGTTATCGACAACGATTGACAGGACGTCCCGCCAGCGGAAGGCTCCGTACCTGTCGAGAACCAGGGCATCGGATACCCCGCACAGCGTGTCGGCGAAACTTTCTGGCTTAGAGATCTGGCTATATAGCGAGGTCAGCCCAGTTGCACCGGAGGCCTAGACGTTGACTTCAGAGAATCGCCTCCGATAGGGTCTGCCGAGTCTTCCGGAAGTTTTCGGGGGACCGGGAGCCGTGACAGACCACTCGCAGTTCGTCCCTGCCCGCCGGCAGCTCAGTCCGTGCTGCCGGCTGGAGCCTGCACAACTTCTTGCAAGGAAGAGGTCTCTCATGAAACACCGATCGTCGCGGCGCCTGCGGTTACTGGCCGGCATCACGACCCCCCTCGTCGCCCTCGTCGGCTTCAGCGTGGTGCTGTTCGGGACGCCGTCGGCACAGGCCGCGACGACACTCGCCAGCGCCGCCTCGGCCTCCGGCCGGTACTTCGGTGTCGCGTACACGAACGCGCACGCGAGCGACAGCACCTACTCAGGCATCGCGGGCTCCGAGTTCAACATGGTGACTCCGGAGAACGAGATGAAGTGGGACACCGTCGAGAGCTCCCAGAACTCGTTCAACTTCAGCCCCGGCGACCAGGTCGTCTCGTTCGCCACGTCGCACAGCGAGCGGGTACGCGGGCACAACCTGGTCTGGCACAGCCAGCTGCCCGGCTGGGTGTCCAGCCTGCCCACCAACCAGGTGCAGGCCGCCATGGAGAACCACATCACCAAAGAGGCCCAGCACTACGCGGGCAAGATCTACGCGTGGGACGTGGTCAACGAGCCGTTCGACGACAATGGCAACCCGCGCACGGACGCGTTCTTCAACGCGATGGGCATCGGGTACATCGCCGACGCCCTGAAGACCGCCCGGGCCGCCGACCCGAACGCCAAGCTGTACCTCAACGACTACAACATCGAGGGCCAGGGCGCGAAGGCGGACGCCATGTTCAACCTCGCGCAGTCGCTGAAGCAGCAGGGCGCGCCGCTGGACGGCATCGGCTTCGAGACGCACCTCGCCGTGCAGTTCAGCTTCCCCACCAACATGCAGGCCAACATGCAGCGCTTCGCCAACCTCGGCCTGGACGTGGCCATCACCGAGCTCGACGTGCGCATGCAGCTGCCAGAGACCGCGGCGCTGGACGCGACGCAGCAGACCTACTACAACAACGTCGTCAAGGCGTGCATCGCGATCAGCCGGTGCGTGGGCATCACGACGTGGGGCGTCTCCGACAACTACTCGTGGGTGCCGGGCACGTTCTCTGGCGAGGGCGCTCCCCTGCTGTGGGACACCAACGAGCAGAAGAAGACGACGCTGTACAACTCGGTGATCACGTCGCTCGGTGGGGCGCCGCCATCCAGCGCGCCGGCCAGCCAGCCGGCGTCCAGCCGGCCGCCATCCAGCGCGCCGGCCAGCCAGCCCGCCTCCAGCCAGCCCGCCTCCAGCCGGCCGCCATCCAGCAGCCCGGCCGCGGGTGGCTGCTCGGCCTCGTACTCGATCGTCAGCCAGTGGAACACGGGCTTCCAGGGGAACGTGAACATCACGAACGGATCGACGGCGCGTAGCTCGTGGACTGTCAAGTGGACATTCGCCAACGGGCAGACCATCACGCAGCTGTGGAACGGCACGGTCAGCCAGTCGGGCTCCGCGGTGACCGTGACCAACGTCAGCTACAACGGCACCCTGGGCGCCGGCGCGACCACGAGCTTCGGCTTCCTCGCCAACTGGAGCGGCAGCAACAGCGTGCCGACCAACGTCACGTGCGCATAAGGAACTAATCAAGCATTACTCCGTGGGTGGGCATCCTGGGTGCTGGATGCCCACCCACACCCCTTTGTCTGTACCGTCGCGGCCAAAGGATTTGATGTTCTTCATTCCCGGAACCCTAGGTTCGGCTCGGTGTACGAACCCAGGTCGCGACGCTTCCCGTCAGATTGCGGCCGGACGAACGTCGGGAGTCAGCGAGGCTCGATCGCGAGCCGCAGCCCCAGGCCGATCATCACGCTGCCGGTGACCCGATCCAGCACCGCCTGGACGCGGGGCCTGAGCATCATGCGCGCGCGGTCCACCGCGTAGATCAGGGTTGAATACCAGATCAGGTCGAGCGAGACGATGATGCCGGCCATGGCGAGGGCCGCCGGCAGCACCGCCGTGTGCGGGCTCAGAAACTGCGGGAACAGGGCCACGAAGAAGACCGCCAGCTTCGGGTTGGAGACGCTGGTGACCAGGCCCGCACGCCAGCCGCCGCGGCCGGTACGCGGGGCGGGCGCGGCGGCGGGTTGCGACGCGCGCCGGCCGGACCGGTGCAGCAGCGAGCGCACGCCCAGCCCGATCAGCACCGCGGCCCCGGCGATCTTCAGCGCGGCGTACGCGACCTCGGAGGCCAGGATGAGCGAGGAGACGCCGACCGCGGAGAGCGCCGCCCACAGCAGTACTCCCACGCTGTTGCCGACCACGGCACCGAGCGCGGCCCGGCGGCCGTCCCGCGCGGCGACCCGGATGATCGTCGCCGTTGCCGGACCGGGCGTCAGCGTCACCAGCATGGCGACCAGAAGGAACTGAGGAAGGGATCGCACGCCACGGAGCCTACGGGGCGGCCCGGAGCGAGGCATCGCATTTTCCACTGTGGACAGTCGAGGGTAAATGACCAAAATGAAAATTGCAGATCGTCAGGTACGGAGTGGAAATCCTATTGGCGTTACTGGATTTTGGCACAAAAACAAGAGCACGTTCAGGTGCTGAGCCTTCACATCGAGAACGGTCAAGGACATACTCAAAGTAATCAGTTGGATACTCAGCGGAGCCTCCAGATGACCGTCACGCCCACCCGGCCGATTCGCCCGCCGAGCCTGTACGACCTGCAACGCCCCGAATCTATCGCGGATCCGTGGCCGCTGTACCGGCAGCTGCTCGCCGCCGATGGACCGTACTGGGACCGGGGTGTCCGGTCGTGGCTCGTCTCGCGGCACGCCGACGTGTCCCGCCTGCTCGACGACCGGCGGCTGTCCGCGATGACCGACCACGAGCGGGCCGCCCGGTACGCGCCACCCGAGATACGCCACATCTTCGCGCTGCTGGACGCTCACGTGTCCTTTGTGGACCCGCCGGACCACACGCGCCTGCGGCAGGTGCTCGGCGACCCGTTCAAGCCGCGCCACATCGAGACGCTCGCCGGCTGGATCGCGGGTACGGTCGACGAGGCACTCGACGGGTACGCCGCGGCCGGCCGGATGGACGTGGTGGCGGATCTGTCGCTTCCGGTACCACTTCGGGTGATCCGGTACCTGCTCGGCATGGACGATGTTGAACTGTCCACATTGCACAGATGGTCCACCGCGTGGGGGCACGTGGTCGCCTCCCCCGGCCACCTGCCCACCGGCGACACTGAGGCGCTGCGCCGCGACCTGGACGAGCTCATCGCCCACCTGCGCAAGGCAGTCGCCGAGCACCGGGCCGAGGATCGGGACACCATCACCGGTCTGCTGGTACGCGCCGCCGACGCGGGGCGCATCTCCGAGGCCGAGCTGATCGGCAACCTGCTGATGCTGGTGACCGCCGGGCAGGAGACGACCGGCAACCTCATCAGCAACGCGGTCGCCGCGCTGCTGGACCATCCAGACCTCGCCGAGTTGCTGCGCAGGCGACCCGAGCTGCTGCCCGCCGCCGTCGAGGAGCTGTCCCGCCTGTACCCGCCTACGCAGTACACGGTGCGCACCGCCCGTACCCCCATTGACGTTTCTGGCGTGCGCATCGAGGCCGGGCAGAGCGTCGTGCTGATGCTCGCGGCGGCCAACCGCGACCCGGCCGCCTTCGCCGACCCGGACACCGTGCGGCTGGACCGCCCCGGCAAGCCCCGCCCGGTGGCTTTCGGGCACGGCCCGCACTTCTGCTTCGGCGCGCCGCTCGCCCGCCTGGAGACGCAGCTCGTGCTCGGCGGCCTGCTGCGGCGCTACACCGACCTGCGCGGCCGCGGCGAGCGCGGCTGGCGCGCCAACGGCAACCTCCGGGGCCTCGCCGCGCTGCCGATCGCGTTCCGGTCCACAGACGAGAGGGCGGGCCAGCAATGATGCCGACGCCGAACCGATCGCGCAGCCGGGCCGGGTGGCTGGTCCCGGAGTTGATCGCCGCGTGGGCCGAGGCGACGCCCGACGCGGTCGCCGCGATCGCCGGCGACCGGGAAATCACGTACCGGCAACTGGTCGACCGAGCCTGGCGCGTCGCCGGTACCGTGCGGCGCACCGGCGCCGGCCCGGACGAGGTGGTCGGCCTCGCCTGCACGCGCGGCCTGGACGGCCTCGCCGGGATGGTCGGCATCCTGCTGGCCGGCTGCGCATACCTGTACCTCGACCCGGCGTGGCCGCTCGCCCGGCTGCGCCACATGGCACGGGAATGCCGGCTGCCGCTCGTGCTGACCGGCCGCCGCGACGTCTCCCTCGGCTGGGCCGGCCCGGAATCGCCGGACCCGCCGCCGCGCCGCACCCGCCTGGCCGTGGCGGCCCAGGCTTCCCCGCCGAACCACGCGTACACGGCTCGCCCGAACGATCTGTGCTACGTCGTCTACACGTCGGGGTCGACGGGCGCGCCGAAGGGTGTCGCGGTGGAGCACCACGGTGCGGCCAACATGGTGCGCCGGCTGGCCGCCGCGTTCGGCGTCGGCTCCGGCGTGCGGATGCTCCAGTTCGCGAGCTGGGCGTGGGACGCCGCGGCCTGCGAGATCCTGGTGACCCTCGCGGCCGGCGGCACCCTGGTGCTCGCCGGAGAGCGGGAGCGGGGCGGCGGCGAGGAGCTGGCGCGGTTGCTGCGCGAGCAGGAGGTACACGTCGCGACGCTGACGCCGTCGCTGCTCGCCGCGCTACCCGGCGCGGAGCTGCCGAGCCTGCAGACCGTGGTGGCGGTCGGCGAGGCATGCCCGCCACAGGTCGTCGCGCGGTGGGCGCCGGGGCGGCGTTTCCTCAACGGGTACGGGCCGACCGAGGCGACCGTCGCGGTATCGGTCGGGCGGTGCCGGCCCGGCGAGCCGGTGACGATCGGCCAGCCGCTGCGCGGGGTACGGGTGGAGATCGTCGACGAGACCGGGGCGCCGGTACCCCGCGGCTGCACCGGCGAGCTGATCGTCGGCGGGGTCGGGCTGGCCCGTGGCTACGTGACCGCGCCACCGTCCGGGTACCCGCACCGGGGTCCCGCGATCGTGCCGGGCGACCGGTTCGTCGAGGCGGCCGGGGCGCGCTGGTACCGCACCGGCGACCTGGTAAGCCAGCGCCCCGACGGCTGCCTCGTGTACGCGGGCCGCCTCGACGAGCAGGTGAAGGTGCGTGGCCACCGGGTCGAGCTGGGCGAGGTCGAGCAGGCGCTGCACCGGCATCCGGAGGTACGGGAGTGCGCGGTCGCGGCGAGTGGCGGGCGGCTCGTCGCGTACGTGGTGCCGCGGGCGGGCGCGCCTGCCGTGGCCGACGTGCTCGCCGAGGCGGCGCGCTGGCTGCCGGACTTCATGGTGCCCGGGGACGTGCGCTTCCTGGACGGGCTCCCGCTGACCGGCAACGGAAAGCTCGACCGGCGCGCGCTCGCCGAACTGGCCTCGTCCGCGCCCGCCGTCGACTCGACCGCGTCGGCCATCGACCCGACCGTGGGCGGGCCGGACGTGCTCGCCGACACGCTCGCACTGGTGCGCGAGGCGCTGGAGACCGAGCAGGTCGGGCCGGACGACGACGTGTTCGACGTGGGCGGGCACTCGCTGGTCGCCGCGCAGCTCGCGGTGGCGGCGACCGAGCGCTTCGGGGTACCGGTGGCGGCCCTGCAGGTCTACGACAACCCGACCGCCGCCCGGCTCGCCGCGCTGATCACCGAACTCGATCCACATAGGAGAGTCGCCTGAGATGTGGATCAACGTGGGCGGCGTACGGCTCGCCGGCACCGAGTCCGGTACCGGGTACCCGATCGTGCTGCTGCACGGCCTGGCCAGTACGCACCGGTGGTGGGACCTGGTCGCGCCGCGCCTGTCCGGGTACCGCGTCGTGCGCTTCGACCACCGCGGACACGGCGGGTCGGACGCGCCTGCCGACCCGTACACCCTGGACCTGCTCGCCGCCGACGGCCTCGGCGTGCTCGACGCGCTCGGCCTGCACCGGGTCGTGCTGGCCGGGCACAGCCTGGGCGCCGCGGTCGCGCTGCGGATCGCCGCGGCCAGCCCGGACCGGGTCGCCGCGCTCGCCTGCGTGGAGGGCGGCGTCTACGACCCCCGGCTGCTCTTCGGCCCCGCATGGGAGCGGGCCCGCACGGTGCTGACCCGGCCGCGACGCGGCCGCGTCACCGCCGCGGTGCTGCGCGCCTGGCTCGCCACCACCGACCTGCCGGCGGCCGCCTTGCCGGCGGTGCTCGCCAACTACACCGACAGCGGCCCGGACGGCGGCCTGCGGCTGCGGCTGCCGGCCGAGCAGGAGGAGGCGCTCGCCTACGACCAGTGGCGCCAGGATCCGCTGCCGCTGCTGTCGGCCGTGCGCGCGCCGGTGCTCGTGATGGCGGCGCGTCAGGACGACCCGGGTCAGGACGAGCCGCGGCGCGCCTCGATCCAGCGCGCCCGCGCGGTGCTGCGCCACCGGCTCACGGCGCGCTGGGTCGCGGGCGGGCACGAACTGCCGCTGTCGCGGCCCGACCGGGTCGCCGGCGCGATAGCCGGGCTGGCTGCCACCCGGGAGGCGGACCCCCTGGTCAACCTGGGTACGAACGGCAAAATATCCGCCACCTGGCGGTAGTTGCGTACGCCAGCCCCTCGCGAGAATCACCAGGAGTTTCCCGACGACCCCTGATGGTCACCACAACGGGGCACTCGTCTGACCCGCAACTTGCATTCTGGGTTTTGACGATTGACCCGCCCGCTGGACGACCACCCGACGTGCGAGGTGAGTTGAGTGGACCACGTTTCCCAGGTACGCGGGCCGGAGATCGCCCGCCGATTCGGCCAGGAACTGCGCTGCCGGCGCACCGAGGCCGGCATGACCCAGCGGCAGCTCGCCGACATGGTGAAGTACAGCCGCGAGATGGTCGCCGCCGTGGAGCGCGGCCGGCGCTACGGCAGCCGCTCGCTCGCGGTCCGCTGCGACGAGGCGCTCGGCACCGACGGCGTACTCACCCGCATGTGGCCGCTCGTCGAGAACGAGCAGGTCGCCGCCGACCGGCGGCGAGGGCCACGGCCGGAACGGCGCCTGCCGGCGCGCAACGCGATGTCCACGTGGGCCGACTGGGCGGAGCGCATCCGGCCCACGATCGGCATTGCCCCGCCCGAGCTGGTCAACCAGCTCCGCGACCTCATCGAGACCCTGGCGGTCGCGGGCGATCGGGGCTGATCGGGAGGTACTGGAAGCGGTACCGCCATTTGGTACCGCTTCCTCACCTAGCCGTGCACGACGCGGTCTGGACGAATGGTTAACGGCCTCCAGGCGGGCCGCGGGGCGTTAACGGCCCCAGGCGAGCTTCGGGGGGAGCGCAGGCGGAGCCGGTTTTTGGCGAGCCGAGCACCCCCAACGCCTGCCGGGGGCGCGGGCGGAGAGAACCGACCGAGGGAGCGGCGAGTGTCGGGTGCGGAACGGGCCTCAAGAGCCCAACCACGTGCGTCGCACGCGGAGGCTGTTGCACTGCCCCGGGGCAAGGGTTGGCGGATCGCCGCCCGGCTGCGGGTCATCATCGCGGCGCCGCTCGTGGCGGTGTGCGGCTTCGCCGGCCTCGCGCTGGCCAACACGATCAGCCAGGCCCAGGCGGCCGGCCGGCTGGGCGCCCATGTCGCCCTCGCCGACGACGCCGGCGACCTGGCGTACCAGCTCCTGCTGGAGCGGTCCGCCGCAGACGAACTGCTGACCATGAACGAGCAGCCGCAGCTCGACGCGTTCAACCAGCAGGTGGCGCACACCGACTCCACGGTCGGCACGTACCGGCGGCAGTGGCAGGCCGCCGCCGGCTCGGTACCGGCCGCCGGCCGGGTGATCCTCGACCGGGTCGGCGACCAGCTCGACCGCCTCGGCCAGCAGCGCGAGCAGGTGCGCTTCGGCCAGCAGGCGTCCGTCTCGGCCACCACGTTCGGGTACCGCATCCTCATCGCCGACCTGCTCGCCTACCGCGAGTCGGTCGCGCAGGCGGCGGCGTCCGCGGGGGTGGCCGACGACATGCGCGCGGCAGCCGCGCTCGCCGAGGCCATCGAGGCCGCGGGCCAGCAGCAGGCGGCGGTGGTACGGGCGGTGGCGGCCGGCCAGCTCACCCCATCCATGCAAAGCGACATCATCGCCGCCCGCGCCGGCTTCACCGAGTCGAGCCTCAGCTTCCTCGACCTCGCACCCGCGCCCTGGCGCGCCTGGTGGGAGCAGGCGAGTACCGGCGCCGTGCCGCTCGCCGCGCAGCAACTGCAGGACCAGGTGGCCCGCGCGGTCACCGGCGAGCCGCTGCAACTGAACACCACCGGCTGGATCACCGCGCTGACCGGCTGGACCGACCGGCTCTTCCAGCTCGAACAGCGGGTCGACGGCGTGGTGCGCGCCGAGGTCGAGCGGGCCCGCCAGTGGCAGGTCCGGCGGGCCGGCATCGAGGCGGCCGCGACCGCGATCGCGCTGCTGCTCACGATCCTCGTCACCACCGTGGTCGCGCGCCGGATCAGCCGGCGGCTGGAGCGGCTGCGCGACACGGCGAACGAGGTCGCCTTCAGCAAGCTGCCCGCGGTCGTGGAGGAGCTGCGCCTGGCCGACCCGACGTCGGTACGGCCGGACCAGGCGGCCGACCGGGCCGCACCGTACCCGGAGCGGGTCAGCGGGGACGAGATCGGGGACGTGGCGCTCGCCTTCGCACACGTGCACCGGGCCGCCGTACACACCGCCGCGGAACAGGCCGTGATGCGCGCCAACATGGCCGAGATCTTCGTACACCTCAGCCGGCGCGAACAGCGACTGGTCGACGCGGTACTGGCGCAGGTGGACGAGGTCGAGCGGGACGAGACCAGCCCGCAGCGGCTGGAGAGCCTGTACAAGCTGGACAACCTCGCGACCCGCATGGCGCGCATCAACTCCAGCCTGCTGGTACTGGGCGGGGTCGGTGCGGGCCGGGTACGCCACGAGGATGTACCGCTGGTGAACGTGCTGCAGGCCGCGCTGTCCCAGATCGAGCACTACCGCCGGGTACGCATCGGGATGATCGACGATGGCGTGGCGCTGGCTTCCGAGGCGGTCGACGAGATCGTGCACCTGATCGCCGAGCTGCTCGACAACGCGACCCTGTACTCCCCGCCGGACAGCGAGGCGTGGATGACCGGGCGGGCGCTGCACGACCGGGTCGTCGTCCAGATCGGCGACGAGGGCGTGGGCCTGCCGTCCCAGCGCCGCCAGGAGCTCAACGCGCTGCTGCGCCGGCCACCGGCGGTGGACGTGGCCGCGGTACGGGCCATGGGGCTGACCGTGGTGGGGCACCTCGCGCTGCGCTACGGCGTACGGGTCGAGCTGCGCCCCGGGCCGAAGCTCGGCACGATCGCCGAGGTGAACATCCCGCTCGGCCTGACCCGCCAGACTCCCGGGGTGGTCGCGCTCGCCAGCGCTAACCGCGGCGGTTCCGACGGAGCCAGCGCGCCGCACATACCGGGCGCCACTTCGCCGAGCAAGAACGGCAACGGGAACGGCAACGGGTCCCACCTGTCCAACGGTTCGCATCCGTCCAACGGTTCGCATCCGTCCAATGGTTCTCATCCGTCCAATGTGGATGGCCGTGGCGGCGCTCGCGGGCAGAGCATCATCGTCGGCGGGAAACCGGGCGAGGAGTGGGCTCCCGTCAAGAAGCCTTCGCAGTCACCGCCGCCTGCCGCCCTGCCGCCGTCGGCCTCCGCGCCGGCCTTGCCGTCCTCGCCACCCGCGCCACCCGCGCCCCTGCCACCCGCGCCCCTGCCGCCCTCGCCTCCACTGTCTGATGTGGACGACACCGCGGAACTGCCGATCTTCCAGCAGGTCAGCGGCTGGTTCCACGCCGACCTCGCCGAGCAGCCGGCGGAGTGGCACAGCCCCGCCGACGAACTGTGGCAGCAGGCCGAGCGCGCCACGACACAGGTCACCTCCGCCCGGCAGACCGCCTCCGGCCTTCCGGTACGGATACCGCGACAGCACCTCGTGGCCGGCGGCGTTGACGTAGCACCCGAGCGCGAGTCCGGCGCGAACAAGCGCGACCCCGAGCGGGTGGCATCCGCGATGGCCGCGTACGCGCGGGGCATCGCGGCCCGGCGTCCGAGCACCACCACCGAACCGTCCGAGTGAACCCCTTATACCGCAAGGAGTACCCCGTGACCGACAGCCGCGAGCTGGGCTGGCTGCTGGACAGCTTTGCCGAACGCACCCCGGACGTGAGCCACGCGATCGCGATCTCGACCGACGGATTGCTGCTGGCCGCGACGCGAGGGCTGCGAGCCGACCGCGCCGACCAGCTCGCCGCGACCGGCAGCGGGTTGGTGAGCCTGCTGCGCGGCGCCGCCCGGTTCTTCGACGCCGGAGCGGTCATCTCCAACGTCACCCAGATGGACGGCGGCTTCATGTTCTCCATGGCCTTCAGCGATGGCGCCTCGCTGCTCGTCCTCGCCTCACCCACCTGCGACGTCGGCAAGGTCTCGTACGAGATGACCGAACTCGCCAACCGTATCGGCGACGCGCTCACGCCGGCCGTCCGCACCAACGCCTGAGATCCGATCCTCCGACGCCTGAGACCTCCGAGGAGTACATGACATGCGTCGCACCCTGCTCGCATTGGCCTGCGCCGCGACCGTAGCCGTGGCGGCGTGCGGCCGCCCCACCGCCGCGCCCGGCCCGGATACCGTCAAAATCGGTTTGCTCGCCGCGCTCTCCGGTACCTACGCCGCGGTCGGCCGCGACATGCGCGACGGCTTCCAGCTCTACCTCGACACGCACGGTGGAAAGCTGGGCGGCCACCCGGTGCAGCTCATCGTCGGCGACGAGGGCGACGGCCCGGCCACCGCGCTGCCGGCGGCCACGAAGATCGTCAAGGAGAACCAGATCCTCGCGATGACGGGCGTCGTGGGCGGCGGCACGGTCCAGGCCCTCATGCCGTTGCTGGGCCAGGCGAAGATACCGCTGGTGAGCGCGAACGGCCGGCCCGCACTCAAGGACGTGACCCGGGAATGGCACACCTCGTTCCTCTCCGACGAGCCCGGCGCCGCGATCGCGCAGTACGTGCACGACAGCGTGCACGGCGATGTCTTCGCGATCGGCCCGGACTACCAGGGTGGCTGGGATGAGTTGCGCGGCTTCACCGAGACCTTCAAGAAGATCGGTGGCGGCCTGGCAAACCCGGGCGGCAAGGCGACCTTCACGCCGTTCCCCACCACGACCAACTTCACGCCGTACTTCGCGCAGATCAAGGCGTCCCACGCGAAGGCCGTCTACTGCTTCTACGCGGGAACGGCCGCGGTGGACTTCGTCAAGCAGTACGCGCAGTCCGACGTGAAGGACCTGCCCCTGTACGCGGCCGGGTTCCTCACCGAAGGCGGCGTTCTGGGCGCGCAGGGCGAGGCGGCGAAGGGCATCTACTCGGTACTGAACTACGCGCCGGACCTCGACAACGCCGCCAACCGCAGCTTCACCGCCGCGTGGCGGGCCCGCCACGACAGCGCGCCCACGACGTACGCGATGGCGTCGTACGACGCGGGAGCGGTGCTGGACCGGGCGATCGGCGCGGCCGGCACGAATTTGACGCCGGACGCGGTGAACACCGCGATCGGCCAGATTGGACAGATCGACAGTCCACGTGGGACATGGGAGTTCTCGCGGACGACGCACGCGCCGGTGCAGAAGTGGTACCTGCGCCAGGTCCGGCCGGATGGTAGAGCGCTGTCCAACACCGTGGTCGAGAGCCTGCTGACGCTCGGTGCGTAACTGACATGGGTGCGTACCTCGTGCCGGCGGTCGACGGCGTGGCCTACGGGTTGCTGCTGTTCGTCGTCGCCGCCGGCCTGGCGCTGGCCTTCGGTGTCGCGCAGACGCTGAACCTGGCGCACGGCCTGCTCTACGCGGTCGGGGCGTACGCCGCCGCTACCCTCTCCGGCGGCAGCCTGCCCGGGTTCGCGGTGGCGCTCGCCGCCGGTACCGTGGCCGGTGCCGGGCTGGGTGGCCTCGTCGCCGCCGCCGTGCATCCCGTGGCGCGCCGCGGGTACCTGACACAGGCGCTGCTCACCTTCGGCATCGCGCTCGTCGGTGGCGACCTGCTCCTCGCCCGCTTCGGGGCGCAGGACCTGCCGGTGACCGTACCCTCCACTGTGGATGGTACGGTGCGGCTGCTCGGGCACAGCTACCCCGAGTACCGGCTGGCCCTCGTGGTGGCCGGCGCCGGGCTCGCGCTCGCGCTGCACCTCGCCGTGACCCGTACCCGCCCCGGCATGCTGGTACGGGCGCTCGCCGACGATCGCGCGATGGTCGCCTGCCTCGGCATCAGCCCGCTGCGGGTACGGGTCTGGGCGCTGGCGGTGGCGGGCGGGCTCGCGGGTGGCGCCGGCGTGCTCGGCGCGCCGGTACTCGGCCCGGGTCCTGGGGTGGCCGACACGGTACTGCTGCTCTCGCTGATCGTCGTGGTGGTCGGCGGGCTGCGCAGCATCCCCGGCATCGCGCTCGCGGCGCTCGCGGTCGGCGAGATACAGACCGTGGGCGTCGCGCTCGCGCCCGAGGTCGCGCCGTTCCTGCTGTTCGCCGCGATGGTACTGGTGCTCGGGCTGCGCGCGCGCTGGCGGCCGGCATGAGTACGGGCCGTCTCGTGTGGACAGTGGGTGGCGGGGCACTGTGCGCCGTGCCATGGCTCCTCGGCGGGTACCCGACCACGCTGCTGGCACAGGCGTTCAGCTTCGGCCTGCTCGCGGTGAGCGTCGCGCTGATGTCCGGCGTGGCCGGGCTGCCGACGCTCGGGCAGACCGCCCCGTACGCGGCCGGCGCGTACACCACGGCCGTGCTGGTCGGCCACGGCGTGGCGGTCGGCGCGGTGCAGGTACCGGCCGCGGCGGTCGCGGGCGCCGGGTTCGCCTTGCTCACCGCCCCGCTGGTGGTACGCACCCGGGGCGTGGCCACGTTGATGGTGACGCTGGCCCTCGGTTCACTCGTGGCCACCGCGGCCGGCCACTGGAAGGCGGTCACCGGCGGTACCGACGGGCTCATCGCCGTCGCGGCACCGAGCCCGTTCTGGGGCCTGCCGCCGCTGCGCACGGACGCGGCGGTGTACCTGTACGTGCTCGCGGTCGCCGGCGCCGGCACGCTCGCCGTGGTGCTCGCCCTGCGTACCCCCGCCGGACTGCTGCTGCGCGCCGCGGCACAGGACGAGGCGCGGGCGCGGGCCAGCGGGCACGACGTCACCTGGTACCTCACCGTCGCGTACGTGGCGGCGGGGGCGGTCGCGGGCATCGCCGGCTCGCTGCTGGTGACGGTGAACCGGTACGTGTCGCCCGCCGACGCCGGCTTCCCGGTCGCCGCGCTCGCCCTGCTCGCGGTGGTCATCGGCGGCCTGGGTTCGGTGGGCGGCGCGCTGGCCGGGGCGGCGCTCGTACTGGCCGCGCGGGACTGGCTCGCCGCGCCGCTGCCCGGCCACGCGCCGCTGCTGCTCGGCGCCGTCTTCGTCGCCGCGGCGTACCTCCTCCCGCGCGGCCTCACCGGTGTGGCCCGCGCCGCGGCCAGGCGCACGGCCGCCGCAACCGCGGCCGCCCGCGTGGCTCCCAAGATCGGCGCAATTTC
>JBPYFB010000424.1:0-13221 GCA_051986465.1 Rugosimonospora sp. | reverse complement strand
CCGGGCGACCTGGTACCCGTCGGTCACCGTGAGGCGTACCGCCGCCCCGCCGCCGTTCGTGAGCACCAGCCGGTCGCCGTGCAGCACCGCCTCGGGACCGGTACCGGCGAACCGGCGGAAGAACCCGTTCGGCCCGTGCACCTCGAGGTCGTACCCGCCCGGGACGCCCCACTCGCCGGTCAGCACGCGCCCGGGCTCGACGGTGTACGTCCACGGGCCGCCGAGCAGGATCGCGGACGTGACGAGGAAGGTCGCGCCGAGCTGGCCCCGATTGGCGAAGGTGACGCGCAGCCGGTCGCCGGTCAGGTGCGCGTCGGCGCCCAGGTCGTAGCCGAGCGGGCGGGCCGGGCGCAGGCCCCGCTCCTGGCCGGGCAGCGCCGGCCGGGCGGGCAGCGCGGGTACGTAGTCGTCGTGCCGGAGGTTGTCCGGCGGCGCGTAGCCGGCCGTGTCCGGCAGTGCCGGTACCCGCGGATCGGTGCGCGCGAAGTCGAAGGCCGCGGTGAGGTCGCCGCAGACCGCGCGGCGCCACGCCGAGATGTTCGGCTCGTGCACGCCGAAGCGCCGCTCGATGAAGCGCACGATCGAGGTGTGGTCGAAGACCTCCGAGCAGACCCATCCCCCGGTGCTCCACGGCGACACGACCAGCATCGGCACCCGGGTGCCCAGGCCGTACGGGCCGGGCACGTGCGAGTCGGTGCCGGCCGGGGTGAGCAGCTCGCCACTTGTGTCCACAGTGGAGCGTCCGGACTGCGGGTACGCCGGCACGATGTGGTCGAAGAAGCCGTCGTTCTCGTCGTACGTGACGAACAGCGCGGTACGCGCCCAGACCTTCGGATCCGCGGTGAGCGCGTCGAGCACCTTGGCCACGTACCACGCGCCGTAGTTCGCCGGCCAGTTCGGGTGCTCGGTGAAGGCTTCGGGCGCCACGATCCAGGACACCTGGGGCAGCGCGCCACTGACCACGTCGGCCTGCAGGATCCGGAAGAAGTCGTCGCCGTGCTTCGCGTCGGTGCCGGTACGGGCCTTGTCGTAGAGCGGGCTGCCCGGCAGCGCGTTCTGGTACTGGTGGAAGTAGAGCAGCGAGTTGTCGCCGTAGTTGCCGATGTAGGCGTCGCCGGTCCAGCCCCAGAAGCCGGCCGCGTCCAGGCCGTCGCCGACGTCCTGGTAGATCTTCCAGGAGACGCCGGCCCGCTCCAACCGCTCCGGGTAGGTGGTCCAGTCGTAGCCGGCCTCGTCGTTGCCGAGGACCGGTCCGCCGCCTTTGCCGTCGTTTCCGGTGTACCCGGTCCACATGTAGTACCGGTTGGGGTCGGTGGAACCCATGAACGAGCAGTGGTACGCGTCGCAGATCGTGAACGTGTCGGCGAGCGCGTAGTGGAACGGGATGTCCCGCCGGTTCAGGTACGCCATCGTGGTCTGGCCCTTCGCCGGTACCCACTGGTCGTACCGGCCCTGGTTCCAGGCCGCGTGCATGTCGTTCCAGCCGTGCGGCAGGTCCTCCAGGAACGCCAGGCCGAGATCGTCGGTCTGCGGCCGGAACGGCAGCACGTCCTTGGTGCCGTCCGACTGGTACCAGACCGGCTTGCCGCTGGGCAGCGTGACCGGGCGCGGGTCACCGAAGCCGCGCACCCCGCGCAGCGTGCCGAAGTAATGGTCGAACGAGCGGTTCTCCTGCATCAACACCACGATGTGCTCGACGTCGCGCAGCGTCCCGGAGCGCCGGTCGGCGGGGATCGCGGCGGCGCGGGCAATGCTCGGGGACAGCAGGGATGCGGCGGTGGTGCCGCCGGCAAGCTGGAGGAAGCGCCGACGGTTGACTCTGCTCATGCGCTCAACGCTCATGCGCTCAACTCAGCAGAGGATCACGAACGCTCCGGGGTGATTGGGGAACGCCGCGGGAAAGGCCACGCTAACAGGTTGGCAGTCCCCTGTGGTCAGTCAGGCGTCCGGGCGCGGTGTACTTGGCGGTCCGTACTTGGCGGTCCGTACTTGGCGGCGGCCGCGTTCGCCGCCGGGCAGTCGCCCTCATCCCGGCCGCACGCCTTCAGGTCGCACAGCCGGCAGATCCAGGCGCCGCCCTGCTTGTCCCGCACGATGCCGGCCATGACCCGGCCGAGCAGCGCGTGCAGGGCCTTCCGGTCGTGCGTCGACAGGTCAGCCACCGCGTCCCGCAGCACGCCGGCCCGGGCAGCGCAGACCCGCTCGGCCAGCGCCCTGCCCTTCCGGGTCAGCGCAACCGCGCGGGTCCGGCCGTCGGCGCCCGGGCCGCGGGTCACCAGGCCGGCCTCGGCGAGCCGGTCGACCAGCCGCACCGCGCCGGACGGGGTCAGCCCGAGCACCTGGCGCAGCCGGTCGAGGGTGGGCCGGTCGAGGAACTGGTACAGGGCGGAGAGGGCGGCCGCGGCCGAGGCGGACTGCCCGGTCGCGGCCTCGGTGGCCGCCGCCACCCGATCGGCGACCACCAGGGCGAGCGCGCCGAGCACGTTCGCCTCCCGGTCGAATCCGGCCGTCACCCGAGGTCGTAGCTCAGCACGAGCGGCATGTACGGGTAGTCCGCGTGCGTGGAGACGCTCTCGCCGCGACCGGCGATACCCGCGAATCCCCCGGTACCAGAGCCGGGAATCACCGTCATCTCGCCGCGCGCGGTCGTGCCGTCGTAGTGCCCCTCACCCCGCAGGACGAAGTCACCGGTACGGCCGTCGAGCGTGCCGGACAGCTGCATGAGGGCGACATAGGTGCTGGTGCCGTCGGGCCGGTAGTGCAAAAGCGCCTCGAAGGTGCCGGAGGTGAGCACGTCGCCGGCGAGGGCCACCTCCGCCCGGGCGAACTTCGAACCGTCGGGCAGCTCGCGGTAGGGCTTCTCGTCCCAGGACAGGATCTTCAGCTTCGTGTCGAGAGTCTCTGTCATCCGGCCAACATATGTGTGACTCAGTCACATGTCAACGCGACGTCGAGATGTTTGACCGCCGGCCACCTGGGTAGGGGGCGGGGCGCTGTGCCGGCGCGACCCCCGCGCCGGCCCTGTAGCGGGAGGTCACCCCTGTGATCAGCGCACACGCCGGCGCGACCGAGGATTACGCCACGCTCCTCGCGACCATGCGGGCCGAAATGGCCGAGCTCAACGCGGGGTCCGAGGCGCACATCGACGGTGGCAGCTGCCATTTCGAGCTGGCGGTGGTGTGGCACTGCGCGGAGTGTGGCCGGCAGCAGCACCAGATCGTGGCGGACCCGCTGGCTTAGATCGCGAGCGGGTGGCTCGCCGCCAGGGCCGCGCCCCGTCCCGCGTCCGCGAGCCAGCCGACGATCTCCGCCGCCGTCTCGGCCGGCGCCTCCAGTTGCGGCACGTGACCCGTACCGGGCAGCACGACGAGGCGCCACGCCGGGTGCCGCCGGGCGATGGCGCGGGCCGCGGCGACGGGTACCAGCCGGTCCCGATCGCCGTGCAGCAGCAGTACCGGCGCGGCGATCGAGCCCAAGGTGCGGCGGTACCCGCGGGCTCCGGTGACGCCGATCAGCGCCAGGAGCGAGCGAGCCGCGACCAGGAAGTCCCGCTCGCGGTCGCGGAACGTGGCCCGGCGGCGGACCAACTCGACGTGCTCGGCCACGATCGCCGCGGGTACCCGGGACGGGTTGGCGCAGCACAGCCGCAGCATGAGCGCGACCTGGCTGGTCGCGGAGGCGGCCTGGCGCCGCGCCACGATGAACCGGCCGAGGCCGGGCGTCGCGTACATGGCGAACACCGCGGTCACGAGCGGGTCCTGCCGCAGGGGTACCAGCGGGAGGACCGCGTCGGCCAGGACCAGACCCGCGACGGACTCGGCCGCCGCGGCCGCCTCCAGCAGCGAGACCATGCCGCCCATCGAGTTGCCGAGCAGGATGACGGGGCCACCGGCAACGGTCTCGACGAAGCGGTGCAGCAGCTCGCGGTTTGCCGTGACCGTGGTGGACCGGCCGAGCGACTCGGTCAGGCCGTGCCCGGCCAGATCGGGCGCGAGGACGCGGCAGTGCTCGGTAAGCGCGGGCGCGATGGCGCTCCAGTTGAGCGCCGAGCCGCCCAGCCCGTGCACGGCCACCACGACGGGTCCGCCGGCCGGGCCGCCGAAGTCCAGGTAGTGCAGGCGCCCGCCGATGTCGGCGAAGCGCGAACGGGTGTCGAGGATGGTGTCGTTGACCGGTGCCGCCACGCCCTCACGGTAGGCGCGATCCGGGCGGCGCGACAACGGTATGCGGGAGGCGCCGCTGCCGGGCGGCCTCGTACAGCACGACGCTGGCGGCGGTGGCGGCGTTGAGCGAGCTCGCCGCGCCGGTGATCGGGATGCGGGCCATCGCGTCACACGCTCGCCGCCAGCCGGAGCTCAGGCCGTGCGTCTCGTTGCCGATCGCGATCACCGTCGGGCCGGCCAGGTCGCATGCTGCCACGTCCACCGGGGCGGACTCATCGGTGCCGACGACGCGTACCGGCAGGCCGCCGCCGCGCAGCGCCGCCACCCAGTCGAGCAGGTCGCGGTGCGAGGCGGCG
Organism: Rugosimonospora sp.; assembly: GCA_051986465.1. Classification (GTDB taxonomy): domain Bacteria; phylum Actinomycetota; class Actinomycetes; order Mycobacteriales; family Micromonosporaceae; genus DATEJJ01. Next base: position 8,702 of record JBPYFB010000424.1, on the reverse strand, counting down.
CGTACGACAGGTACCGCGAACAGCGAGCCGGTGCTCGCCCGTACCGCCTTCGGGTCGTACGGGTCGGCGGCGTGCCCGGTGACGACGACCCCGTGCGCCCCGAACGCGTCCGCGGAGCGCACCAGGGTACCGACGTTGCCCGGCGAGGTGGGCCGGTCGAACGCGACCACGAGCAGGTCCGGGCCGACCGGGATGCGCGAGAGTTCGTCGTCGGGCAGCGCGACGGCGGCCAGCAACTCGGGCAGGTCCTCGTCCTTCTCACCCAGCTCGCGCAGCAGCTCCGGGGCCATCGCGACGCGGGTGGCCGGTACCCGGTCCAGCGTCTCGCGCGCCCATCGGGACAGCTCCGCACCGTCTGGGTACACGAAGGTGTTGACCCTGAAGCCACCCTCGACGGCGAGGCTGATCGGGCGTACCCCCTGCACCAGGAACTCGCCCGCCTGCTGCCGCTTGGCGCGGTTGGCCAGCAGCGCCTGCCACCGCTGGAAGCTCGCGTTGCGCGTGCTGATCCGCAGCTGTCTCAACGGCTCGACGCCACCGGCCGCTACTTCATCGCCGCGAGAATCGCCGGCACGTTGTCGAGCCGGATGGCGTCGTAGAGCACCTTGTCCTTGGCGGTGTTGGGGAACACGACGCTCTGCGTGCCGACCATGCCGGTGCCGGTGGACGGGCTGGTGGCGAAGACCAGGTTGCCGCTGCGCAGGCCGCGCAGGTCCATGGCGGTGTTCACCAGCGACATGGACTGGTCGACGGAGACCGCCTTCGCCGTGGCGTGCAGGAACGAGTTGAGCTGGGCGGGGTCGGTCAGCATCCCGCCGGAGGCGGCCTTGTCCAGGACCGCCTTGATCATCTGCTGCTGGTGCCGGATCCGGGCGAAGTCCCCGTCGGCGAACGCATGCCGCTCGTGCGAGTAGTCCAGCGCCGCCTGGCCGTCCATGTGCTGCATGCCCTGCTTGAACGTGCGCGGCCCCTCGAGCGCGTAGTTGGAGGTGAACGTCTTCTCCACGTAGATGTCCACGCCGCCGAGCGCATCGATGATCTCTTTGAAGCCACCGAAGTCGATGACCATGACGTGGTCGATGCGCACCCCGGTGAAGCTCTCGATGGTCTCCACGGTGAGCGGGATGCCGCCCCAGGCGTACGCCGCGTTGATCTTCGAGGTGGTGTCGCCGTTCTTCCCGTCCGGCGACTTCGGGATGTGCGTCCAGGTGTCGCGCGGTATCGAGACCAGCTGGGCGCTGGCGTGCCCCTTCGGGATATGGACCAGGATGATCGTGTCGCTGCGGGAACCACTGGTGTTCGCCGGGTCGCGGCTGTCGCTGCCCAGGATCAGGAAGTTCTGGGCGCCCGCCGCCTCCGGCGCCTTCTGCGGCCGCGCCTGCGCCGGTATGTCCTGGAACGCGTTGACGCGCGCCACGCTGGAATCCACCGAGTGCAGGTACCAGGCGACGCCGCCGGCGGTACCGGCGACCAGCACGACGAGCACGATCACGCAGATCAGCAGGATCTTGCGCCAGCGGCGGCGGCGGCGCGGCGGCGCCTCGGTGCCGGGTGGCTGGTCTGGTGGCTCGTCGACGACGTCACTGGCACTGCTGAGTCCCACACGCTCTGACACGCGGCCCATCGTAGCGCCGCCCGCCAACCGCCGGCCGCCCGTTGAGCACGGCTTCGAGTACGGGTAGCGCGCGGGTCACCAGCCCGGTGCGGATCAGCATGTCCCACAACGGTTCGAACTTCTTCCAGCCGCCGGCGTAGGCCAGATGCCGCGCCCGGTTCCTGGCGTCGGCGTGCGTACCGGCGCCCCGCCAGATCGCGCTCCACCGGTAGAACTCCCGGTACGCCCGCCAGTACCCGGCCGTAAGCTCGCGCGCGGTCATCCCGGCCGGCCGGTACACGACGTGCCGGGTGTCGTACCGGTCCCAGTCGTCGTGCAGGATCCGCCCCTGCTCCCGCATCCGCCGGTACAGGCCGGTGCCCGGGTACGGGGTCATGATGTGGAACGTCGCGGTCTCGATGCCCTGCCCGACCGCCCAGTCCACGGTGCGCCCGAATACGTCGGGCCCATCCCCGTCCAGCCCGAACACGAAGCTGGCGTTCACCATCACGCCCAGGTCGTGCAGGCGCCGGACCACCGCACCGTAGTCGCGACCGACGTTCTGGCGCTTGCCCCGTGCCCGCAGGTTGTCCGCGTCGACGCTCTCGAAGCCGACGAACAGGCTGCGCAGCCCCGCCCGTACGGCCCGCTCCAGCAGGCCGGGGGCGAGCACCGAGTCGACCGTGCCGGCGCCCTGGAATACCCGCCCCATCCCGACCATGCCGTCGAACAGCCCTTCGGCGAAGCGCCGGTTGCCGAGCAGGTGATCGTCCAGAAAGTACAGATGCCGGCCGGGCAGCCGGTCGATCTCCCCCAGCGCGTCGTCCACGGCCTGCGTGTAGAAGGAGCGGCCGCCCGCGAAGAAGGCGTCCTTGTAGCAGAAGTCGCAGTGGTGCGGGCAGCCGCGGGAGACCACGATCGAGTTCGGTACCAGGTACCGGTGGCGCTGGATGAGGTCGCGCCGCACCGGCGGGAGCGCGGCGAGGCTCCGCCCGGTCGAGGTGTAGCGGGTACCGGGCCGGCCGCGGCGGAAGTCGGCGAGGAACGTGGGCCAGGTGTCCTCGCCCGGTCCGATGAAGACGGTGTCGGCGTGGCGCCCGGCCTCCTCCGGTAGCGAGGTCACGTGCAGCCCGCCCATGGCCACGTGCACACCGCGGGCCCGGTACGCGTCGGCGATCTGGTACGCCCGCCGCGCCGAGGTGATGTACGGCTGGATCACGACCAGGTCCGGCCGGTCCCCGTCCAGGCGCAGCCGCTCCACGTGCTCGTCCCAGATCCGCACCTCGTCGTCGGCGCGCAGGTACCCGGCCAGAGTGGCCAGGCCCAGCGGCGGGAAGAGCGAGTACTTGATGGGGCGGAAGAACGGGCTGTTCGCCTCGGTCAGCGCCGGCAGGATCATGGTGACGCGCATGCCCGGCACGCTATCCACGAGTTGTGGGCGTGCCGGGCCTGTCGCGTGCAGGTTTTGTGAAGCTCAGCGGCGCTTGGAGCGGGCCAGCACGTCGTGCGGGTACGGCAGGTCCGTGTCGCTGGCGGCGGTGAGCCGGTCCACCTGCTCGGCCGTCAGGGACCAGCCGGCCGCGCCGAGGTTGTCGGCGAACTGGTCGAGGTCGCGGGCGCCGATGATCGGCGCGGTGACGGCGGGGCGCTGCAGCAGCCAGCGCAGCGCCACCTGCGCCGGGCTGTGGCCGGTCTCCGCGGCGATCGCGCGCACCGCGTCGAGCACGGCCCAGGTGCGCTCGTTGGCGTACACGCCCCACTGCTCCTGCCAACCTTCGCGGGCGGCCTGGTCGATGCGGGTACCGGCGGGCGGCCCGCTCATCTCGCGGCGGTACTTGCCGGACAGCCACCCGCCGCGCAGCGGGCTCCACGGGATGACGCCGACGCCCTCGTTGCGGCACACCGGAATCAGCTCCAGCTCGACGCCGCGGTCGAGGAGGTTGTACAGCGGTTGCAGGCAGGCGAAGGACTCCCACCCGTGGTGCCGGGCCACGTCCACGGACTTCTGCAACTGCCAGGCGGTGTAGTTGCTGGCACCGAGGAAGCGCACCTTGCCACTCACCACAAGTCTGTCCAATGTGGAGAGTGTCTCCTCGATCGGGGTACCGTCGTCGAAGATGTGCACCTGGTACAGGTCGATGTAGTCGGTGCCCAGCCGGCGCAGGCTCGCCTCGACCGCGGACAGGATGTGCTTGCGCCCGGCGCCGGCATCGTTCTGGCCGGGGCCCATGCTGCCGTACACCTTCGTGGCGATCACCAGGTCGTCGCGCGACTTCGCCTTCATCCACCGGCCGAGGACCCGCTCGGACTCGCCCGCGCTGTACACGTCGGCCGTGTCGATGAACGTGCCGCCGGCCTCGACGAACCGGTCGAGCATCTGGTGCGAGGTCTGCTCGTCGGACTCCCGGCCGAAGGTCATGGCGCCGAGGCAGATCTCGCTGACCTTCAGGCCGGTACGGCCCAGAAAACGGTATTCCATCAGGCGACCCTATGACTTCGAGCGGACTCGAAGGCAAGCCTCAGGTGGAGTCGCGGACCACCAGCTCGGTGGGCACGATCACCGCGGACGGGCTGTCGCCGCCGATGAGCCCCAACAGCAGGCGGACCATCTCCGCGCTGATCCGGCTGTACGGCTGGCGGATGGTGGTCAGGTGCGGGTGCGCGGCGGTGGCGACCGACGAGTCGTCGAAGCCGCCCACCGCCACGTCCTGCGGTACCCGCCGGCCGGCCCGTTGCAAAGCGGTCAGCGCGCCGGCCGCCATCAGGTCGGAGGCGACGAAGACCGCGTCCAGATCGGACGCCTGGGCGAGCAGCCGCTCCATCGCCACCTCGCCACCGCGCCGCGTGTAGTCGCCGTTGACGATCAGGCGCGGGTCCGTCTCGCCCAGCGCGTCGCGGTACCCGTCGAGCCGGCCGATACCGCCACCGGTATCCAGGGGCCCGGTGATGGTGGCGATCCGGCTGCGCCCGATCGAGCGCAGGTACCCGACCATCTGCGCGGCGCCGTCGCGCTCGTCGGCGGCCACGTAGGCCACGGAGCGCTCGTACCCCAGCGGCTTGCCGCACGCCACCACGGGCAGGTCGCGGGCGACCAGTTCACCGATGAGCGGGTTGCCCGAGTGGGTGGAGACCAGCAGCGCCCCGTCCACGTGCCCGGCGCTGAGGTAGCGGACCACCCGCTTGCGGTCGTCCGGGCTGCTGGCCAGCGTCAGCAGCAGGGTGATGTCCTGTGCGGCCAGAGCCTGCGTGCAGCCGCGCAGCAGCACGTTGAAGTTGGGGTCCTCGAAGAGCCGGTCCTGCACTTCGGAGAGGATGAACGCCACCGACTGGGAGCGCTGGGTGACGAGGCTGCGCGCGTGCTGGTTGACCACGTACCCGGTCTGCCGCATCGCCTTCTGCACGGCCTCCAGGGCCACGCTGCTCACGTCGCGCCCGCCGTTGAGCACGCGGGAGACGGTGCCCCGGGATACGCCCGCGGCCGCCGCGACGTCGTTGATCGTCGGGCGCTGGCGCAGGGGGCGGCGTGCTCGTGCTGCTCCGGTCACGGTCCTATTCTCTACTCGTTCGCAATCGGTCAGGTTGTTGCACGATCAGGCGCCACAATATACCGCCGCCGCGCCCGCGGTAGCCGTGAACGCTCCCAGCTTTTTGCCGACCTTTCGACTGGCCTTCCGTTTCAACACCCCGAGGTCTACCGTGAGCGTTCACAGAATTCGTCGAGTTGAGGAGTGAAGGTGCGTCCCCGTCAGTTCCTCCCGCTGCGGCGTTCGTTGCTGCTCGCCGCCCCCGCGATCGGTGCGGGTACCGTCCTTTCCGGCGCCTCCGCGGCGCACGCGGCCGCCCCGGCCGCCAACCGGGCGCTGCGCGTACGCGGCGCCGACCTGTCGTTCACGCCGCAACTCGAAGAGGTCGGCGTGCGCTTCCGCGACGGCGGCCACGTCCGGCCGGTGGAGCGGATCCTCGCCGACCACGGCGCCAACTACATGCGGCTGCGGATCTGGACCAACCCGCCCGCCGGGTACAGCACGGAGGCCACCGCGCTGGCCATGGCCCGCCGCGCCCAGCGCGCCGACATGCGCGTCCTGCTCGACCTGCACTACAGCGACTTCTGGGCCGACCCGAGCCACCAGACCACGCCCGCCGCCTGGCAGGGGCAGGACCTCGCGACACTGGCCGAGACGGTACGGGCGTACACCCGCACCGTCGTCGCCGACTTCGCCCGGCAGGGCACACCGGTGGACATGGTGCAGGTGGGCAACGAGATCACCGCGGGCATGCTCTGGCCGCTCGGGCAGATCTACCAGTCCGACGGCGCGCACTGGACGGAGTTCACGACCCTGTTGAAAGCGGGCATTCAAGGGGTACGGGAGGGCAGCCCGCGCAAGCACCCCGCCCGCGTCATGGTGCACATCGACCGGGGCGGCGACAACGGCGGCTCGGTCTGGTTCTACGACCACATCCTCGCGGCCGGCGTGGACTTCGACGTGATCGGGCAGTCGTTCTACCCGTTCTGGCACGGCCCGCTCGCCGCGCTGCAGGCCAACCTGAACGACCTCGCGCCCCGGTACGGCAAGGACATCGTGGTGGTCGAGACGGCGTACCCGTGGACCACCGGCAACGGCGACCAACTCGCAAACTTCATCAACAGCGACAGCCAGTTGCCCGACGGCGCGGCGTACCCGGCGACGCCCGAGGGACAGGCCGGCTACTTCGAGGCGCTGCGCGAGGTGCTCGCCGCGGTACCGGACGGGCGCGGGGCCGGCTTCGTGGACTGGGAACCGGAGTGGATTCCGGGGGTCGGCTGGGAGCCCGGCGCGGGCAACCCCAACGACAACCTGACCATGTTCGACTGGCAGGGCAACGCGTTGCCGTCGGTACGAGCCTTCCGGTAGCGCCTTGACGTACGTCGATGGCGGTCGTAAGTTTGCAGCCTGCTCCTGAAAGCTTTCAGGAAAGGTTCGGGTTGCCATGGGTCGTTCAATGTCGATCGTTCACGTCCTCGCCGCGGCGGCGCTCGCCGCCGCGGCAGTCGCCGTCCCCGTCGTCATCCGCGCGGGCCTCAACCACAAGGCCACGCCCGCCACGCCCAAGCCCGGTACGCACTGGGTCGACACCTGGGTGTCGATGCCACAGCTGACCGAGCCGTCCAACATGCCACCCCCTCCGTTCACGCAGGGCAACCTCGTCTTCGCCGACGCCACGCTGCGGCAGACCTTCCACGCTTCGGTGGCCGGGCACCAGATCCGGCTGCGCTTCTCCAACGCGTTCGGCGGCGCGGCACTACCCATCACCGCGGTATCGGTCGCGCTCCCCGCGGGCGGGCAGGCCGGCGCCAGCGCCATCGTGCCGGACAGCGTGCACCCGGTAACGTTCCACGGTCGTCCCTCCGTGGTCGTCCCGGTCGGCTCGCAGGTGGTATCCGACCCGCTCACCTTCGACGTGCCGGCACAGGCCAACGTGACGGTGAACATGTACCTCGCGCAGGGTCAGGCCTCCACGAACATCACCTCACACCCGGGATCGCGTACCACCACCTACCTGATTTCCGGTAATCACCTGAACGACGCCGACGTGGCCGGCTCGGCGAACGTCGCGCACTGGTACTTCCTCAGCGGCGTCGAGGTGTGGTCGGGACCGTCCACCGCCGCCGCGGTCATGCTCGGCGACTCGCTGACCGACGGCCGCGGCTCCACGACCAACGGCAACGACCGCTGGCCCGACCAGTTGCTCGCCCGCCTGCAGGCCAACCCCGCCACCGCCGACATCGCGATCGTCAACCAGGCGGCCGGCGGGAACCGGGTGCTCAACGACGGCCTCGGCCCCAACGCGCTGTCCCGGATCGACCGCGACGTACTGGCCCAGAGCGGTGTCTCCTGGCTGCTCGTCTTCGAGGGCGTCAACGACATCGGCACGGCCGACGCCACCGAGGCGGCGCAGAAGCAGGTCGGCGACGACCTCATCGCGGCGTTCGACCAGATCATCACCCGGTCGCACGCGCAGGGCATCCGGGTGTACGGGGCCACCATCACCCCGTTCGGCGGCAACACCGGCTACGACGACGCGGCCGGACTGCGCGAGCAGACCCGGCAGACCGTGAACGCGTGGATCCGCACCAGCGGCCGGTTCGACGCGGTCGTCGACTTCGACCGGGCCGCCCGGGATCCGCAGAACCCGCGCCAGCTCCTGCCCGCCTTTGACGTCGGCGACCACCTGCACCTCAACCCCACGGGCTACAAGGCGCTGGCCGACACGGTACCGGCCTGGCTGTTCCGCCCGGCACCGCTGCCGCCCGGCTTCGGCTTCAACTAACGGACTCGGCCTCAACTAACGGGTTCCGCCTCAACTAACGGGTTCGGACGGGCGCCGCCGATCGGGGGCGGCGCCCGTTCCGTGCGCCCATTCCGTGCGCAAGACCCGAATCTGCCCCGCGGGCTTGACCTTGACGCTGCGTCAACCCTGCATGCTGAGCGTCATGAGCATCCCGGCAACAGGCAATCAGGCTCAGGGACCCGCGATCCACGTACAGGGCCTGGCGAAGTCGTACAAGGAGCTGCGCGTGCTGCGCGGCGTGGACTTCGAGGTGGCGCGGGGCACCATCTTCGCCCTCCTCGGCTCCAACGGGGCCGGCAAGACCACGGTCGTGAAGATCCTGTCCACGCTGCTCAAGGCGGACGCGGGTACCGCCCGGGTCAACGGCTTCGATGTCGCGGGGCAGGCCGCCGAGGTACGCGGGTCCATCAGCCTCACCGGTCAGTTCGCGGCGGTCGACGAGATCCTCAGCGGGCGGGAGAACCTCGTCCTGGTCGCCCGGCTGCGGCACCTGCGGAACCCGGGCGCGATCGCGGATGACCTACTGCGGCGCTTCTCGCTGACCGAGGCGGGTACCCGCCGGGCGGCGACGTACTCCGGTGGCATGCGCCGCCGGCTGGACATCGCGATGAGTCTGATCGGGGATCCGCCTGTCATCTTCCTCGACGAGCCGACCACCGGGCTGGACCCGGAGGCGCGCATTGAAGTGTGGCAAACCGTCAAGCAGCTGGCCCAGGCCGGCACGACGGTACTGCTCACCACCCAGTACCTCGACGAGGCAGAGCACCTGGCCGACCAG
>JBPYFB010000423.1:0-20455 GCA_051986465.1 Rugosimonospora sp. | reverse complement strand
CTCGTCGACGGTCCGGAGGGAGCCGACGCGGTCACGGTGCGGGACCCGGCCAAGGTGGTCTGGCTGTCGCAGACGACCCTGTCGGTCGACGAGACGATGGAGACGGTGGCCCGGCTGCGGCAGCGGCTGCCGCTGCTCCAGTCGCCGCCCAGCGACGACATCTGCTATGCGACGCAGAACCGCCAGGCCGTGGTGAAGGAGATCGCGCCCTCGTGCGACGTGTTGCTCGTGATCGGCTCGCGTAACTCGTCCAACTCCGTGCGGCTGCGCGAGGTGGCTCTGGACGCCGGTGCCCGTGCCGCATACCTCGTGGATTACGCCGAGGAGATCGACCCGGCCTGGCTGGCCGAGGCGCAGACGGTCGGGCTGACCTCGGGTGCGAGCGTGCCCGAGGAGCTGGTCGGCCAGGTGCTCGGCTGGCTCGCCGAGCGCGGCTTCCGGGATGTCGAGGAGTTCGTCTCGGCCGAGGAGCGGCTCATCTTCTCGCTCCCGCGCGACCTCAAGCGGGATATGCGCGCGGCGGCTGGTCACTGAGTTCGTCCTCGGTATCTGCCGGCTGCGGCTGGCGGGGCGCCAGCTCCACCTGTGCGGGCGACTCCAGCTCCTCTCCGGATACGCCAAGGTCGGCGAAGCGTCGCGCACTGACCAGTACGCGCGACTCCAGCGAGCCGACCGCCTTGTTGTAGGCCGCGACCGCCCCCGCCAGCGAGGTGCCTACCTTCGCGAAGTGACCACCCATTGTGGACAGTCGCGAGTAGAGCTCACGACCGAGCTTGTGTACGGCGAGGGCGTTGCGGGTCAGCGCGTCCTGTCGCCAGGCGTACGCGACGGTGCGCAGCAGGGCCACGAGCGTGGCCGGGGTCGCCAGTACGACGTTGTGGCTGAACGCGTATTCGAGGAGGGTCGGATCGCGCTGGAGGGCGGCGTCCAGGAACGGGTCGGCCGGTACGAACAGGACGACGAACTCCGGCGCCGAGGCGAACGCGTTCCAGTAGGACTTCGCGGCCAACTGCTCGACATGGGTCCTCAGGTGCTTGGCGTGCCGGTCCAGCTCGTCGTCGCGGGTACACTCGTCGCGCGCCTGCGCCGCGATCAGGTAGGCGTCGAGCGGCGCCTTCGCGTCCACCACCACGTGCCGGTCGCCGGCGAGGCGTACCACCAGATCGGGGCGGACCACGCCGGTGTCGGTGCTCGCGGTGACCTGTTCGGAGAAGTCGCAGTGCTCCAGCATGCCGGCCGCCTCGACGATCCGGCGCAGCTGGTGCTCGCCCCAGCGGCCACGCACCTGCGGTGCCCGCAGCGCGGCCACGAGCTGGCTGGTCGACGCGGACACCGCCGTCGACAGCGCCTGCATCTGGCGCACCTCGGTGCGCAGTTCCGCGTAGGCGTCGACCCGGTCGGCCTCCATCTCGACCACGCGGCGCTCGTATCGGTCGATGGAGTCCTGCAGGGGGCGCAACAGTTGGGCGAGGCTGAGGTGCTGATCCCGGGCCGCCTCATGGGACAGCGCGCGCAACGACCGCTCCAGTCGCGTCTCACCTTCGCGGGTGGCGTGCAGCGTCGCGTCGAGGGCGGCGAGCTGCCCGGCCGTGCGGGCGCGCGCGGCCAGCCAGCCCAGCGCGGCGCCGAACGCCAACCCGATCAGCAGGAGCGCAACAGCCATGGCCGAAGCATGCCGTACGGGTGCGACGTTTCCCGCGCCGCCACGTCCGCGGTGGTAGGCAACAGGTACCGTTGGGGCATGTGGTGGTCGCGCAAGCGCAAGGAACAGCAGTTGGCGGATGCCCGCGAGGAGGCGCTGCGCTGGTACGAGCGGCTGGGCGGCCAGATCATGAACCTGCCGCCGGGCGACGACCCCGCGACCAAGCAGGCGCTCATCGACGCGGGTGAGCGGTACAACGCGGCCGGCAGCCAACTGGATCGCGCCACCTCGGTCAAGCAGTACGAGCTGGCTCGCGAGACGGCGCTCGAGGGCTTGGCGTACGTGCGCGCGGCGCGTACCGCGATGGGGCTCGATCCCGGGCCGGAGCTGCCCCCGCTGAGCGGCCAGCGTGCCGCGGGCGCCCTCCGCGAGGAGCGCGCGGTGGAGGTACAGGGCCGGGAGTACCGAGCCTCGCCGCAGCCGGGCGCCGGCACGCCGTACTACTACCCGGGCGGCATGGTCCGCGGGCGCCCGGTGCCGTCCGGCTGGTACTCGGAACCGTGGTGGAAGACGGCGCTGGTGGCGGGTGCCGCGGGCGTCGGGAGCATGCTGATCTTCGATGCCCTGTTCTCGCCCGGCTGGGGCGGTGGCTACGGCGGCTTCGACCAGGGCTACGGCTCAGGCTACGACCAGGGCTTCGACGCGGGTTACGACGCGGGCCAGGACCAGGGCGGGTACGACGACGGCGGCGGGTACGACGGCGGCGACTTCGACGGTGGTGGCTTCGACGGTGGTGGCTTCGACGGCGGCGGGTTCGACGGCGGTGGCTTCGACGGCTTCTGAGTTGTGGTTTTGAACCCACGTTCTGAGCCGTGGTTCTGAACCGTCGTTCGGAACCGTCGTTCTGAGCCCGGGCCTGAGTGGTGAGTCAGCGCGAAATCACCGGGATCATGGACGGTTGTCCACAGGTAGCGTTCGGTTGGTTGCGGACCGCATTGCGCTGCCGCACAGTTGCGACCCATGAGGCTCGATGCGTTGATCGCCGTGCAGTACGGGATCGTGCGCCGGGACCAACTGTTGCGGGCCGGGGTGCCACCCGCGACCATCCGGAGGCGCGTGCGCGAGGAGGAGTGGCAGCGCGTCTTCGCCACCATCTACGCGCTGTTCGCCGGCCCGCTCGACATGCGGCGCCGGCAGATCGCCGGCTGGCTCTACGGCGGGCCGAGCTGCCAACTCGGCGGTCCGACGGCGGCGCGCCTTTACGGCCTGCGCAACGCTCCCGATGATGCCCGGATCCACCTGCTGGTGCCGCATCACCGGCAGCTCTCCTCGGCCGGTTTCGCGATCATCCACCGCACCGTGCGCCTGGAGACGCCGCAGCGCGTCGCGCCGGTCGCCGTCTGCTCGCTGGCGCGCGCCCTCGCCGATACCGCGCGCTGGTGCCCGGACCCAGCCGTGATACGGGCCCTGGTCAGCGAGGCACTCCAGCGCCGATTCACCACTGTGGACGATCTGCGGGCGGAATCCTCGACCGGCCGGCGCAACGGCAGCGCGCTGCTGCGGGCCACCCTCGGCGAGGTGATCGCGGGCGCCCGCAACACACCAGAACAGGACCTTCGCATCGCCCTGCTGCAGTCGCGCGAGCTGCCGCGCATCCTCTGGAACCCGCAACTGGTGGGCGCCGACGGGCGCGGCCTGCCCTGGGTGGACGGCTGGATCGACGACGTGGGCATCGGGGTGGAGGTGGAGGCGAGCGCCGGACCCACCCCGGACGACTGGGAGCGCACGGCGCGCCGACACGCACTGCTCGCCGAGTACGGGATCCTCGTACTCCAGTTCCCCGCGGCGCGCGTGCGGCGTGACCCGTTCGGGGTACGCGCCGCGGTGGAGCGCGCGTACCGGTACCGGCGGGCCGACCGCGCGCGAGCCCGCGCGGTGGTGGTGCGGCAGGACGTCCCGTGACCGGCGGCCGACCCGATTCAGACGAGACTGTCCTGCCACTGCTGGTGCAGGGTCGCGTACCGGCCGCCGCGCTGGATGAGCCGCCGGGGTGCGCCGTCCTCGACCACCTCGCCGCCGTCGAGCACGATCACCCGGTCGGCAATCTCCACTGTGGACAGCCGGTGGGCGATCACGATGGCGGTACGGTCGGCGAGGATCGTCCGAAGCGCGCGCTGGACCAGGCGCTCGGACGGGATGTCCAGCGACGAGGTGGCCTCGTCGAGGATCAGCACCACCGGGTCGGCGAGGAACGCCCGGGCAAACGCGACGAGCTGCCGCTGTCCGGCGGAGAGCCGCCCGCCCCGCTTGCGCACGTCGGTCTGGTACCCCTCCGGCAGGGCCCGGATGAACTCGTCCGCGCCGATCGCCTGCGCCGCGGCGACCACCTCCGCGTCCGAGGCGTCCGGCCGGCCGAAGCGGATGTTGTCGGCGACGGTGCCGGAGAAGAGGAAGTTCTCCTGGGTCACCATGACGACCGCGGCGCGCAGCTCGTCGTCGGTCAGCTGGCGCAGGTCGACGCCGTCGAGGGTGACCGTGCCGGCGGTGGGGTCATAGAAGCGCGAGACGAGCTTCGCGATCGTGGTCTTGCCGGCCCCGGTCGCGCCGACCACCGCGAGGGTCTGCCCGGCCGGTATCGCGAGATCGAGCGTCGGCAGCACGGGACGATCCGGCCGGTACCCGAAGGCGACCTCGTCGAAGTGCAGCTCGCCGCGGTCGGGGCGGCCCGGCAGCGGGGTCGGCCGAGCCGGCTCCGGCACCGCGGGCGCCTCGTCGAGCACGCCCGCGAGCTTCTCCAGCGCTGCCGTCGCGGACTGCAGCGAGTTGTAGAACTGCGACAGGTCCTGCATCGGCTCGAAGAACTTGCGCAGGTACAGCAGGAACGCGGCGAGCACGCCGATCTGGATCTGGCCGTGCAGTGCGCGGTACCCGCCGTAGGTGAGCACCACGGCCACCGTGATGTTGCCGATCCCCTTGATGCCGGGCGAGAAGAGCGCGATCAACCGGAACGCGACCAGGTTGGCCTTGCGGTAGTTCTCGTTGACGGCCTCGAAGATGTCCTGGTTGCGCGGCTCCCGGCGGAACGCCTGCACGGCGCGGATACCGCCCATCGACTCGACAAAGTGGACGATCACGAGCGCCACCGCCTCGCGGGTGCGCCGGTACGCCCGGGCGGAGGAGCGCTGGAACCACCGGGACAGGGCGAGCAGGAACGGGAACGACACGAGCGTGACCAGCGCCAGCGGCGGGTCCAGCCAAAGCAGGATCGCGGCGACCGAGATGACCGACAGCGCGGAGAGCACCAGGTCCTCGATGCCGCCGTCGAGGAGCTCCGAGATGGAGTCCATGTCGCTGGTCAGCCGCGAGATCACCCGGCCGGAGGTGTACCGCTCGTGGAAGCCGATCGACAGCCGCTGGAAGTGCTGGTACACGCGGTTGCGCAGGTCGAAGAGGATGGCCTGGCCGATGCGGCCGGACAGGGTGATGAAGCCACGCTTGCCGATGTACTCCGCGAACGCGGCGACCGCGAACGCGATACCGATGTCGACCATCAGCCCGCCGTGGCGGGGATGGCGCAGCAGCGGCGGTATCCCCTTGTCGATGCCGAGCTTCACGAGGTACGGGCCCGCCATGGCGGCCGCGTTCTGCAGCAGCAGCAGCGCGACCATCAGGGCGATGCCGCGCCAGTGCGGCCGCAGCAGCGATCCGAGCAGGGCGCGCGAGTCGGCGCGCAGCCGCACCACCGAACCGCCCTCGGCGGCGGTACGCTCGGCATCCTCGTCGATCGCGACGCCGCGCCAGGCCGCGATGTCCCGCTCGGCGGCCGGTTCCTCGACGGTCGTCTGCTGGGTAGTCGTCTCCTGTTGGGTTGTCGTCACGCGGTTGCTCCCGTTGGCTCGGCGTCGGCGGCGGCGGAGAGGACCTCGCGGTATGCGGGCACCGTTGCCAGCAGTTCAGTGTGGGTACCGACCGCGGCCAAAACCCCGTCCTGCAGCAGTGCGACCCGGTCGGCTAAGGCCACAGTGGACGGTCGATGTACGACGATGAGGGCAGTGGTGCCGCGCAGCACCCGGGCCAACGCCTCCTCGACGAGCGCCTCGGTATGCACGTCGAGAGCGGAGAGGGGATCGTCGAGCACGAGCACGCGCGGCTTGCCGAGCACGGCGCGGGCCAGCGCGAGGCGTTGCCGCTGTCCGCCCGAGAGCGACAGCCCCTGCTCGCCGACCCGGGTGGACAGGCCCCACGGCAGCTCGTAGACGAATTCGGCCTGCGCCACCGCGAGCGCCTCGGCGACCTCGTCCTCGCCCGCGTCCGGCCGGCCCAGCGTGAGGTTCTCCCATACCGACATGGAGAACAGGGTCGCCTCCTCGAACGCGACGCCAACCATCCCGCGCAGGCTGGTGAGCTGATAGTCGCGGATGTCGCGCCCGTCCAGCGTGATGCGCCCGGCGGTGACGTCGTAGAGCCTCGGTACGAGGGAGACGAGCGAGGTCTTGCCGGATCCGGTGACGCCCACGATGGCCACGGTCTCGCCCGGACTGACCTCCAGGTCGATGCGGTGCAGCACCTCGCGCTCGGCCTCCGGGTACCGGAACGCCACGCCCTCGAAGCACAACCGGCCCTCGATCTCATCGTGGTCGGTCACGGCGACCGCGCCGGGTCTGTCCACAATGGATGGCTGTACGTCGAAGACCTCGTAGATGCGGTCGGCCGCGGTGATCGCCTCCTGACCGTTAGCGATGATCCAGCCGAGCGCGTCGATCGGCCAGACCAGCATCAGCTGAAGCGTGACGAACGCCACGAGCGCGCCGACCGTCATCCCGCCGGAGGCGACCGCGTACGCGCCGCCCACCAGCACGATCGCGAGCGTGATGTTGGGTACCAGATCGAAGCCGGCCCAGGTGCGGCCGAGCAGTCGGGCCTTGCCCACGGCGGTGTCGTGGATCAGTCGCGCGCCACCGCGGAAGCGCTCCGCCATGTACCGGCGGCGACCGAACGACTTGATCACCCGGATGCCCTGCGCGGATTCCTCGATCACCGTGGCCAGGTCGCCCTGTTGGTCCTGCATCCTGCGGGACGCGGTGATGTAGTGCCGGCTGAACCAGTGGCTGAGCAGGAACAGCGGCACCGCGCTCACCGCGACGAGCAAGCCGAGCGGCCAGTACAGGCGCAGCAGGAGCACGACGACGACGGCGTACGTACCGATGTTGACCACCAGGAAGATCAACCCGAACGAGAGGAACCGCCGGATCACGCCGAGATCGGTGGTGACCCGGGACAGCAGCTGGCCGGACTGCCAGCGGTCGTGGAACGCGATCGGCAGGCGCTGGAGGTGCTCGTACAGGTCGTTACGCATCGCGTACTCCATGCCCAGCGCCACCGCCGACTGGCTCCACCGGCGAATGAAGATCAGCGATGCCTCGACGAGTCCGAGGAGCAACGCCAGCGCACCCAGTTCGAGCAGGCCGCCGGGATGGTGATGGCGCACCGGGCCGTCCACGACGCGTTCGACGACGAGCGGAACCACGATTCCGGCGCCGGTCGCGGCGGCGGCTGCGACGAGCATCCAGATCATGTGGGGGAGGTGGGGACGGACGTACGACCGGATGCGCCACAGGCTGGACATGGTTGTACGCGGCGCGCTGGCATCCGGAAGCACTATGCGACGGTAACCGGAGGGTACGACGCTTTACGAACTACTTTTCGTCATCTGACGTTCACGCGCGTCGCTGCCTCTGACGTTCACACCCGCCAAAGCCGGATAACCGCGTAAGACCGCCAGGGCCGCCAGCCCCGCGCGTGCTCATCGAGCGCCTTCGGTTCTCCCGGCAGTCCGAGCCGCGCCGCGCCTCGGCGAACACCGAGGTCACCGGCGAGGAAGACGTCCGGGTCGCCGAGGGCGCGCAGCGCGATGTACCGCGCGGTCCACTCGCCGATACCTGGGATGCGGCGCAGCGCCTCCTCGGTACCGGCCCGGTCCACACCGCCGTCGAGGATCAGCGAGCCGTCCGCTACGGCCTCGGCGAGCGTCCGGATCGTGGCGCGGCGGGCCGCCGGCATGCCGAACGCGGAGTCCGGCGCGGTCGCGACCGTGGCCGGGTCGGGGAACGGGCTGAGCTCATCCGGCCGCTGCTGCGCCCCGGCGGTCAGCCGGCCCAGGATCGTACGCGCGCCGGCGACCGAGATCTGCTGCCCGACGACCGCCCGTACCGCCACCTCGAAGCCGTCCACCGCGCGGGGTACCCGTACCCCCGGCTCCTTCAGGATGGCGGGCGCGAGCGCCTCGTCCTCGCCGAGCGTCGCGTCCACCGCGACCGGGTCGGCATCGAGGTCGAGCAGGCGCCGGCAACGCGCCACGGCAGGGGCCAGGTCACGTATGTCGGTCAGCCGCAGCGCCGCCGACACGTACCCGTCGCGCGGCGTCAGCGCTACCGTTCCCGTGCCATGCGGCAGGCGCAGCGCGCGCGTGTACACCTCGTCGCTGACCTCCTCGACGCCCGGGATCGCGCGCATTCCCAGGAATTCGAGCAGTGCCCGCCCGTGCAGCGGCGGCCGGTACGCCAGCCGGAGGCTCACCGTGCCGGGCGTTGCCGCCGGACTGCGCCGGGCGGACGCGCGCAGTTGCGACGGGGTGGCCGCGTACACCTCACGCAGGCAGTCGTTGAACTGCCGCACCGAGCCGAAGCCGGCCGCGAACGCGATCTCGGCGAGGCCCAGGTCGGTCGTTTCGACGAGCGTGCGCGCGGTCTGCGCGCGCTGCGCCCGGGCCAGCGCGAGCGGCCCGGCACCCAACTCAGAGGTGAGCATCCGGTTCAGGTGGCGCGTCGTGTACCCGAGGCGCGCCGCGAGTCCCGGTACCCCGTCCCGGTCCACCACGCCGTCGGCGATGAGTCGCATCGCCCGCCCGACCACGTCGGCCCGCACGTCCCACTCCGGCGACCCCGGCGCCGCGTCGGGCCGGCACCGCCGGCATGCCCGGAACTCGGCGCGCTGGGCCGCTGCGGCCGACGGGTAGAACCGGACGTTCTGCCGCTTCGGGGTGACCGCGGGGCAGGACGGACGGCAGTAGATGCCCGTCGAGGTGACGGCGGTCACAAACCAGCCGTCGAAGCGCGGGTCGCGGCTGTCGACGGCCCGGTAGCAGCGTTCGAAGTCGAGGTCCACGCCTCCGATACTGCTCCGTGGCGCGGCCAGCGGCTCGCGGATTTCGGACATCAGGGGTGGCTGGGCGGCTCAGGTGGGCGTGAGGGCTCAGGTGGGCGTGAGGGCGCAGGTGGGCGTGACGGCTCAGGTGGGCGTGACGGTGATGCCGACGGTGCCGTCGCGGCCACGGCGCAGCAGGCTGCCGTTGACCGTCAGCCAACCCATGACGCCGTACTTCTTGCGGAGCAGGGCACGCACGCGCTCGGTACCCGCCGCGTCAAGCACCCGGGCGGTCGCCGGTACCGCCTCGCCGAGCGGACGGCCGCGGAGATCGCACTCGGCCACGGTCACCGCCGCGTTGCGGCGGATCCGCTTCACCTTCCCGGACGTGGTGACCGTCCACACCGCGAGATCGTCGCCGTCCTGAACCACCCAGACCGGCGTCGGTACCGGCGTGCCGTTCTTGCGGAACGTCGTCAGAAGGACGTACTTGCCGGAGCCGAGAGCCATGTGCACCACCCTAGGGGACCGACTCCGTCACGGGAATGACATGGCTACGTCACATTAAGCCGCTTCACTGGCGGTTGCCATGACTGGTACTGGCTCCATTTGGCCAGCCGTCGAGCAGGACATCGGGCTCGTCCTGACGACGGGGGTGCTGCGCGGCCTGTGGCGGCGCTCGCTGATCGAGTGGGCGGACGGCGGCCGCGACGAAACCACGGCGGTGGGCTGGCTCCAGGGCATCTCGTGGTGCGTCGACCTGCGCCAGCCCGTTGGAGCGCCGAGCTTCGCCGGGGTCGAGTGCCTGCGCGACCTCTCCGGCGAGCACCTGTCGTGGCTGGCTCGACAGCAGGGCTTCGCGGGACGGCTGGGGTCCGAGCCGGACGGCTGCTTCCGGCGGGCGCACCTGATCGACCTGGACGTGGGCGAGGAGCCGCTGGACGTCGGGTGGCTGTCGCGGGACGGTGACCTCCTCATCGAGACGGGTCGGTACCTGCCGTACCGGGAGCACTGGCACCGGGTACCGCAGTGCCGGCCGGAGCCGGTCGCCGGGATGCGGCTGCGCGACTCGTGTACCGGCCAGGCGGGGCTGCTCGTACGGGTGGGGCCGGCGTTCGGGTACGCGCGCGCCCGGGCGAGAGTGGCGCCGCACCGGGTACCCGCGGGTGGCCTGGCGGAGGCGGTACGCGATATGGACCCGCTCGTCGCTGCGGACCTCGTCGACTGCGAGGTGTCACTGGGCGATGTCGGCGACGGCGGCTGGGTGATCAACCGCTCCAGCCTTCCGTTCCGGGTGGGCAGCCGGCTGGACACCGCGCCGCTGCACGGTATGCGGCCGGCGGAGCGGCGCGGTGCCGGAGTCGGGCACGCGGTGAGCGCCGACATCTCGCCCGCCGGCATGCCGGTCACCCGCACCTGGCAGATCGTGGGCGTCGAGGGCGACGCCGGCGCGCTGGCCGCGTTCACCGGCGGATGACGTATTGAGTGTTCGGCCTAGCCTTCGTAGGGCGGCAGGTCGAGATGTTTGCGGATCTCCCGCTGTACCGTCCCGCGGTCCGGCCGGGCGTCGATCGATACCACGAACTCCTTGCGGCGGAACAGATCCAGCACCGGGTTGGTCTTGGCGTGGTAGTCGCGCAGGCGCGCGGCGAGCGCCTCCGGCGTGTCGTCCTCCCGCGCGGCGAGTTCGCCGCCGCAGACGTCACACCGCCCCTCGCGCTCGGGCCGGTGCGCGATCAGGTTGTAATCCATGCCACACCGCGTGCACAGCCGGCGCGCCAGCACCCGCCGGCGCACCTCGTCGTCGGGCAGGTCGAGGTGGATGACGGCGTCGATGTCGTAGCTCTCCAGGAAGAACTCGGCCTGCCGCCGGTTGCGCGGGAAACCGTCGATGATGAATCCGAAGTTCCAGTCGTGCTGCTCCAAGCGGGTGCGGACGACCGAACCGACGAGGTCGTCATCGACCAGTTCCCCGGCGGCCAACTCGCGGCGCACCTGCGCACCGATCTTGGTGTGGCTCTGTACGTGCCAGCGGAAGATGTCCCCGACGCTGATGTGCACCAGGTCAAGGTCACGCGCCAGCATCCCGGCCTGGGTGCCCTTGCCGCTTCCCTGAACCCCCATAATCACGTACTTGCGCATGACCGCACGATAAACGCTCCCGATCGGCGGGGGCTCGGTGGGCCCGGTCGCAGGCGGCGACGGAGCCTATACCGAGTGTTGCCGGATGACCCGCAGCAGCGCGGGTAGCGCCTTGGCCAGCGCGTCGCGCTCGGCGCGGGTCAGCGCGCCGAGCCAGTGCTCGTGCCGCCCGTGCAGGGCCGCGGCCGAGTCACGATGGGCGGCCCGACCCGCGTCGGTCAGGCGCAACCGGTACAGCCGCCGGTTGTCCGGGTCGCGCTCACGCACCAGCAGCCCCTTGCGTTCCAGTTCGGCGGCGAGCCGGCTGACGCTGCTCTTCTCCAGCCGCAACCGGCGGGCCAGTTCGTTTTGCGACAGCGGGGCACCGGTATCCAACTCGTGCAGGGCGAACACCTGCGACAGGGATACGTCGTGGCCGGGTAGCACCTCGTCGGGGCGCACCGAAAGGGCCGCTCGGAACAGGTCGATGAGCAGCTGAGGGAGTGATTCATCGTGGTTGTGTTCTACAACTGTAGATCGTACACTGGGCCCATAGTTGCACGATACAACTGATTGGAGATGTCAATGCGCGGCCACGTCGGGCACCGCCAGGGCCACAACAAGAACTTCGAGGGACGGTCGAGCCGGCGTTACGACGTGCTGGCGCGGCGCCTGCTGCGCCGCTTGTACCGCCGGATAGCCGCGGATATCGCACGGGTCGCGCCCGAGGGGGCCGCGGTTCTGGACGTGGGTACGGGGCCGGGCGTGCTGCTCGTCGAGCTCGCGGCGCGCCGCGGTGACCTGCGGGTGGCCGGCGTCGACCTGTCCGCCGACATGATCAGCGCTGCGGCCCGCAATCTGGCCCCGTTCGGGGAGCGGGCCTCGGCACAGGTCGGCAACGCAACTGCGCTGCCGTACCCGGACGACTCGTTCGACCTCGTCGTATCGTCCTTCAGCGTGCACCACTGGGAGGATCCGGAGGCGGCGGTACCTGAACTGGCGCGGGTCCTGCGGCCCGGCGGCAAGCTGTACATCTACGACTTCGACTCCTCGCCCCTGCCTCGCCTCGCGGGCGCGGCCCGGGAGCACGGTGTCCTGAGTGGACAGTCACCGGAGCGCACCCCGTTCCGTACCGGGCTGTTCTTCTTCAAATGCTTCCGGTACGTGATGGCCGGGTAGTCCGTCAGCCGGCGCTCAGGTACTGCTCGGCGAGCTCGCAGCTGGCTCGGGTGTACTCGGCACCCATCGACTGGGCGAGTTCGGTGCCGGCGTGCGAGCCGATCCACGCGACGAGCAGCAGGCGGCGCATCAGGATGAAGGTGGGGATCTCGCGTTCGTCCTCAGTGGAGAGTGGGCGGACCCGCCGGTACCCGCGGGTCCACGCCTCCACCAGCGCAGGTACCCGCGGGTCGTCCTCGATGAAGCTGAGCGCGGCGCCCAGGTCGTACAGGTACCAGCTCCAGCCGCAGTCGTCGAAGTCGATGACGTACGTCTGCTCCCCGTCAACGAGCAGGTTGGCCAGGCGCAGGTCGGCGTGGACCAGCCCGTACCGGTGCCGGTCGTTGCCGAAGCGGGCCAGGCGCTCGCGCAGCGTCTGGTCGAGCCGGCCGAGCACCTCCCGCTCCGCCGCGCCGACCGCGATGCCGTGTTGCCACCGCCCCCAGCGCGCGGTGGCACCGAATGCGCCGTCGTAGTCCCACGCGAACCTGGTGAACCCGGCCGGTGGGCGCCAGGAGAGGGTGTGCTCGTGCATGCGCGCGGTGATCTCGCCGAGCCGCTCGAACGAAGTCACCAGCCCGTCCGCGGCCGGTTCGGTACCGGGCAGCCACTCGAACAGCACGCAGTGCCGGGCGTTGGAGCCGTCGGCGACGGTACCGAGGCGGTGCCCGTCGCGATCGGGGATGACGCGAGGCGTGCGTACCCCCGCCTCGTCGCGCAGCGCGTCGAGCCAGTACAGCTCCGACTCGATCTCGACCCGGTCGTGGTACCCGAGCCGGTGCAGGCGCAGCACGGTACGCCGGCCGGTACCCGGATCGTCCACTGTGTACGTCGCGTTCTCGCTGATGTTGACGAGGGTCAGGGTCGCGTCCGGCGCGACGGCGTACCGGTCCAGGGCCCGCCGCGCCAGCCCCGCCAGGCGTGGCGCGGCGTCGGGTGCGGACAGGTCGTGTGCGGACAGGTCATTCGCGGACACCGCACCATTGTCGTCCACGGCACCTGCCCGCCATGGTGCGGCCGTGAGACCGGCCATAACCAGCTGCATGAACATGACCGGCATCAGTAGTCTCGGTGTCGTGGCGCATCTCCTATCGGTCAACATAGCCGTACCGCACCCCAACCCGGCCAAAGACGTCGGAATCACCGGTATCGACAAGCAACCCAGCGCGACTCCGGTGGCCGTACGCGCGCCGGGCGTGCAGGGCGAGAGTGGTCTGGCCGGCGACCAGATCTTCGACAAGCCGCACCACGGTGGCGACGACCAGGCGGTGTACGCATACGCCCGCGAGGACCTCGACAGGTGGCAGGCCGAGCTGAAGCGGGAGCTGCCCGGCGGGATGTTCGGCGAGAACATGACGACCGCGGGGCTCGACGTGACCGGAGCGCTGATCGGCGAGCGCTGGCGGGTGGGGGATCGGTTGGTGCTGGAGGTTTCGGTACCCCGCATCCCGTGCCGTACCTTCGCGCATCGGATGGCGGAGCAGGGCTGGATCAAGCGCTTCACCAACGCCGCCGTGCCGGGCGCGTACCTGCGCGTCATCGAGCCCGGCGAGATCCAGGCCGGCGACCCGATCACGGTCATCCACCGACCCGACCACGACGTGACGATCGGCTTGACGTTCCGGGCGCTGACCCGCGAGCCTGAGCTCCTGCCCCGGCTGTTGGAGGCCGACGCGCTGCCCGACAAAGTCAAGGCCCTTGCCACGAAGCGGACCGCGCCCTACCCGGGTGAGGACTACTAGGCGATCGCGAGCGGGCCGGCCGGATCGCGAGCGGGCCGGCCTGCCGCCACGGTCGTAGCGGTGCGCACCAGCGCAGCCACCGAGCGGGATCGGCTGCCGGCCGGCCATGCCAGCAACAGGACCGTCCGCGGCGCGTCCAGTACCGGTACCGCCACGAGGTCGCGGCGCAGCTGCGTGCGTACCGACTCGGGCAGCACCGCCACCGCGCGCCCGAGCGCGATGAGCTGCATCAGCTCCGCCGAGTCGTGAATCAACGGACCGTCCCCAGTGGACGGCGCGCCGGGCCAGCGGGCCATCGGCTCGGCGTTCAGGTCCGCCATCAGCAGCGTGGCGCGGGGCGCCAGTGGATGCGCCTCGGCCAGCACCGCGACCTGGCTCTGTGTCAGCAGTTCCTCGGCGTCGAAGCCGCTCGCGTCGTCCCACGGGCGGTGCAGCAACGCGACATCGGCCCGCCCGTCGCGCAACAGGTGCGACTGTTGGCCGCTGCCACACACCACAACGTCCACCGGTACCGAGTCCGGCTCGCGCTCGTACACGGCAAGAATCTCGGGCAGCAGCCCGCCGTCGGCGCCGGCCTTCATCGCCAACACCAGCCTGGCGTCCTCGCCCGCGCGCCGCGCGCGCCGCACGGCCGCCTCGACCGCCGAAAGCGCCCGGCGCGCCTCGTGCAGCAACACCTCGCCGGCGCGGGTCAGCGCCACGCCACGACTGTCGCGCGTGAACAGCGTTACGCCGAGCCGCCGCTCGACCTGCCGGATCGCCCGCGACAGCGGCGGTTGCGCGATACCGAGGCGCTGCGCGGCGCGGCCGAAGTGCAACTCCTCGGCGACGGCGAGGAAGTAGCGCAGCTCCCGGGTCTCCAGCGCGTCCATACCGCCAGGGTATCGCGCTTGACCGAGGCGGTCTTGGCGCTGCCGTGCGCGCGGTGCTGAGGTCGGAGCATGACAGTCGCACTGATTACTGGAGCCAACAAGGGAATCGGCCGCGAGATCGCCGCGCAGCTCGCCGCCCTGGGCATGACGGTCGTACTCGGCGCCCGCGACAAGGGCCGCGGCGAGGAGGCCGCGGCCGCGCTGGGCGTGGATACCGTTCACCCGGTCGAGCTGGACGTGACCAAGCCGGACACGGTACGGGCCGCGGCGGAGTTCATCGACGCGCGCTTCGGTCAACTGGACGTGCTCGTCAACAACGCCGGAATTACGGGCGGCCCCGGTCAGGAACCGAGCACGGCGCAGCTCGACACCGTGCGCACGGTCTTCGAAACCAACTACTTCGGCGTCATCACCGTCACCAACGCCATGCTGCCGCTGCTGTTGCGCTCGCCGTCCCCGCGCATCGTCAACATGTCCAGCAGCGTCGGCTCACTCGCTGAGATGTCCAATCCGGACAGTCCGTTGCGGGCGATGCCGGGCTCGGCGGCGTACGTGCCCTCCAAGACCGCCCTCAACGCGCTGACGGTGCAGTACGCCAAGGAGTTGCGCGAGAGCAAGGTCCTCGTCAACGCCGCGTGTCCCGGCTACTGCGCGACAGACCTGAACAACCACAGCGGGTACCGGACGCCCGCGCAGGGCGCCGCGATCGCGGTACGGCTCGCGACGCTCGGCGCGGATGGACCCACGGGTGGCTTCTTCAACGACGAGGGCTCGGTGGCGTGGTGACCGGCTGGGAGGGCTGCTGCCCGGCCAGGTAACGCGCCAGGTCGTCATCCGCGAAGGCTTGCCGGATCTGTGTGCCGAGGCGCGGGTCGTACTCCAGGCCTTGTACGTGGTTACTGACGGGACTCAGCACGCGCAGCCAATCGAGGAGCTGCATCCCACCGGTGTCGACGGTCACGGCCTGCGACGCGACCTTCAGGACGGCCGCGGCGCGTACCGGGTTCGTGAGGACCTGCCGGGCGAGGGCCTGTAGCAGGTCGCGGATGTGCTTGTCGCGTACGGCTCCCGCGCCGCCCGGGCCGTCCACGAGCATGCGCTGCCGGACGTAGTCGACCGCCTGCCAGCCGGCGAAGTGGTGGCAGCCGACCTCGTACACCTCCGGCGTCACCCCGGGTACCCGCTGCATGCCCTGCCCGGTCATCCGGTACGGCGTCGCGAACCGGCCGTCCTTGGTATGTCCTATGTGGATGGAGATGGTGCGCTGGTCGACGCAGAGCTCCACTCCGCCAGCCACCGAAACGATCTGGCTCAGCCCGTCGAAGGTGGTGACGGCGGCGGCATCGAACGTGACGCCGAGCAGCCCGCCGATCGTCTTCTCGGCCAAGGGCATGCCGCCGACGAAGTATGGCGCGTTCGCGTTCATCGTTGGGTATCCGGGGGGCGTGACGGCGGTGTCCCGGGGCACGGTCATGACGTACGCACCGTCGCGCGTGGCGGGGATGTGCACCACGATGATGGCATCCGAACGGGCGCGCTGCCCCGGGCTCCTCGCGTCGGTACCGAGGATGAGGATGTTCAGCGGGGTGGCGGCGGGCGAGACGGCCGCGGGCGACGAGGCTGCGGGTACCCGCAAAGGCTTTTGCCGGGACACGGCGACCGCAATCGACGGCACCGCAACCATCGCGGCGACGGCGAGCGCGACGCCGGCCGAGCGCAACCGGCCACGGCGCCGGCGCCGGCGGTAACCCTCCTCGATCGCGGCCGCCACCGCCTCGGCCGAGGGCGCCTGGCTTTCGTGACGGGCGAAGGCGGCCCGCAGTTCGTCCTCTAGCACGTCTCGCCTCCACTGGCGTGCGCCGGGACCAGTTCGGTCCGCAGTGCCGCGAGCGCCCTGGAGATGTGCGCGCGCACGGTGCCGATCGCGCAACCCAGGACGTCCGCAATCTCCGAATCGGTAAGGCCCTCGTAGAAGCGCAGCACGACCGCGGCCCGCTGCCGCCTGGGCAGCGTGGCCAGCAGCGACCAGACCTGGTCCCGCTCGGCGCTGCGCTCGGCGTGGTCGGGCGCGGGTGGGGGCTCGTGGGGCTCCGCGTGCAGCACGACCCGGCGCAGCCACGAGCCGCGCCGCCAGTCGATGTACGCGTTGGTGAGCATCCGCTTGACGTACCGGTCGGGTGCGTCGGCGCTGGCGACCCGGCGCCAGTTCAGCTGTACCCGGATCATCGTCTCCTGCACGATGTCCGCGGCGGTGTGCGGATCGCCGGTGAGCATGAGGACGTACCTCAACAGCGCCCGTAGTCGCACGCTTGCGTACTCCTCGTACGTCACGCCCTCACCTCCACGGTGGCCTCACTCTATGGACGGCCGCAACGGTGGAGATGATTGCGTACGGGTCGCTACGTTGTCGGGTTCTCTCCCGGGAGTTTCTCTCCGGGCAGTAGGACGGTCGCGAGGATGCGCCGGGTCCGGCCGGGTGCGGGCGGGTTGGCGGCGGCCGGCTGGAGCACCCGGGCCAGCTCGCGCAGCAGTGCCATGAACTCCGCGTCGTCGAGCCACAGGCCGGCCAGGCGGAAGGTCGCGCCGTCGCGTACCGGATCGACGTCCTCCTGAGCGAGGTAGCGGTCGACGTCGGACATCAATCCAGCGACGAACGCCATGAACGCGTGTCGCATGTCCTCCCTGCTCATCGCGGCGACCTGGTCCGGAGTGATGAGCGCGGCGCTCGCCCGCAGCACGTACGTCCGCTCCACCGCACCACGTACCCGCCGCTGCGCCACCACCGCGAGTACGCCCGCCTCGACCAGCCGGGCGACGTGGCGGTACAGGCTGGCGGCAGGTACATCGGACAGCTCGGCGGCGAGCTCGCTCGTGGTCAGTGCCCGTTCGCCGAGGAATGCCTGCACGATCCGCAAGCGGACCGGGTGCAGGAGGAGGTCAGCCGTTCCCACAAATGATAACGTTAGCAGCTGTGAGACCAATGAGTGCGGGGCTGATCACGGGGATCGTGCTGCTCGGCGTCGTGGCGTGGTTCGACGCGTACTGCCTCTCCGACCTCGCCAAGGCCCGGCACGTCCGGTACCTGACCCGCCAGGCCTGGGCCCTGCTGATCCTGCTCACCTTTCCGATCGGCGGGATGCTCTACCTGACGTACGGCAGGGTCCCCAAGTAGGGCTGCGTAGACTCGTTCGTCGTGAGTCTGACCATCGGGATCGTCGGCCTGCCCAACGTCGGCAAGAGCACCCTTTTCAACGCGCTGACCAAGAATGACGTGCTGGCGGCGAACTATCCGTTTGCCACCATCGATCCGAACGTGGGCGTCGTCGGGCTGCCCGACCCGCGGCTGGACCGGCTCGCCGAGATGTACGACTCCGCCAAGGTGATCCACGCGCCGGTCTCGTTCGTGGACATCGCCGGCCTCGTGCGCGGCGCGTCCAAGGGGCAGGGCCGCGGCAACGCCTTCCTCGCGAACATCCGCGACGCCTCGGCCATCTGCCAGGTGGTGCGGGTCTTCTCCGACCCCAACGTCGTGCACGTCGACGGCAAGGTCTCGCCGGGCGACGACATCGAAACGATCAACACCGAGCTGATCCTGGCCGACCTGCAAACTCTGGAAAAGGCGGTGCCGCGCCTGGAGAAGGAGGCGAAGCTCCGCAAGGATCGCGCGGGCGTCGCCGCCGCGGCCAGTGCGGCCGCGACCCTTCTCAACGGGGGTACGACCCTGTACGCGGGTGCCGCCGCGGCCGGGATCGACGTCTCCGAGCTGCAGGAGCTGCACCTGCTCACAACCAAGCCGTTCCTGTACGTGTTCAACGTCGACGAGGAGGAGCTGTCCAACGAGGAGCTCCTCGCCGAGCTGCGCGCGCTGGTCGCACCGGCCGAGGCGGTGTTCATGGACGCGAAGATCGAGTCCGAGCTCATCGACCTGCCCGAGGCCGAGGCGCGCGAGCTGCTCGAATCCATCGGCCAGCCCGAACCCGGCCTGCACCAGCTCATCCATATCGGCTTCCGCACGCTGGGCCTGCAGACGTACCTCACGGCCGGGCCGAAGGAGGCCCGCGCCTGGGTGATCCCGATCGGCGCCACGGCACCGGAGGCGGCCGGCGTCATCCACTCCGACTTCCAGCGCGGGTTCATCAAGGCCGAGATCGTCTCGTACGACGATCTGATCGCGGCGGGCTCGATGACGGCCGCGCGAGCCGCTGGCAAGGTACGGATCGAGGGCAAGGACTACGTCATGCGCGACGGCGACGTGGTCGAGTTCCGCTTCAACGTGTAGGCGTGACGCCGTCTGGGCGAGCCGGAGTTCGTTCGTGGGCCCTTGGCGGAGAACCCTCATCGGGTGGAAAGCCGCTGCGGGACGACATGCGCGGCTTGTTTTCAGCCCGGCGCGGCGAGTTTAGGGTCATCTACGAGATCTTTGATCACCGGATTGTCGTCGAGGTTGTGACCGTTGCGCATCGGCGAGACGTGTATCGGTGACGGAACGGTGGTGGACCCGTGGAGTGGGTGTTCGACGGCGAGGTCATCGAGTGGCGCGGGCCGGCGCCGTACCTCTTCGTGGTCATGCCGGAGTCCGACAGCGCCGAGCTCAAGGAGGAGGCGCGGTCGCTGATCTACTGGGGCCAGGTTCCGGTGTCCGTCGTCATCGGGGATACCGAGTTCGGCACCGCTCTGTTCCCCAAGGATGGCCGCTATCTGATTCCGCTGCGGGTGGCCGTCCGGGAGGCGGAAGGCATCAACGAGGGTGACGTCGTGGCGGTGACACTGCGCCCTGCCCGGCCTGATCCGGTAGCGACCTGATCGGGGGGCGTTGGATGGCGGCGTACCTGCAACATGCCCACCTGGCTCAGGTTGTGTTCGAGGTGAGCGTCGGCGCCTTTGCGATCGGGGAGCTCTGGAAGTCGTTGAGGTGGCGCCGGGATGCGCGCGCGGACGTCCCGGCGGAGATCGTTTTCAGGGTCGTCTTCTTCGCCGGCATCCTGCTGCTGCCGATCTGCCGCAAGGTGGTACCGGGGGCCGTCATCGGAGGTGCCGGCGTCTTCGTGCTCGGGGCGGTCGTCGGATGGCTCGGCCTGCTGCTGCGCTGGTGGTCGTTCGCGACGCTCGGCCGCTACTTCACCACCGTGGTGAAGGCGTCGCCCGACCAACCGGTGGTCGACCGTGGCCCGTACCGGTGGCTGCGGCACCCCAGCTATACCGGCCTGCTGCTGGTGTTCCTCGGATGTGGCCTGATGCTGGGCAACTGGGTCGGTGCCGCGGCTTCGGTCGTCATCGTTCTCGCCGCACTCGTCTACCGATTGCGCCGCGAGGAGCGGGCCATGGTCGCCGCCGTCGGCGAGTCCTACAGCAGGTTCGCGAGCAGCCGCGCGCGGCTCGTCCCGTACCTCTGGTGACCGCGGCCGGCGGGGAACGGTACCCCTCAGGGTGTGACGATCGCCCGGTACGCGTCCTCGATCCGGGCGGCGAGCGCGACCTCGCCCGCCGACAGCGCGCCCCCGTCGGGGGTGCAGACCTGGATCTGGGTGTACCCGTTCAGGCGCCGTACCGTGGGCTGCAACTGGAGGGCGTCGGCCGCCACCTTGATGCGTTCGGTAAGGGCCGCGTGCTGCGCGTCATCGATCCGTAGCGTACGTTTGATCTCGCGCCCTTCTCGAGTCCACCCCGCGAGCAAGGCCAGCGCATCGTTGAGGTAATCACCCTCCGAGTCGCCTCGC
>JBPYFB010000422.1:0-4901 GCA_051986465.1 Rugosimonospora sp. | reverse complement strand
CGTGCGGTGCATCATGGATAGTCTCGCCCTCGGCCACCGGGCCGCCATCCGCGACGCGGCCCGGCTCTCCGGCCGTACCATCGAGGTCGTGCACCTGGTCGGCGGCGGCGCCCGCAACGAGTTGCTCTGCCAGCTGACCGCGGACGCCACCGGGCTACCCGTGGTCGCCGGCCCGGTCGAGGCCACCGCCCTGGGCAACATCCTGGTTCAGGCCCGCGCCGACGGCGGCCCGGCCGATCGCGACGCGATGCGCCGCCTCGTCGCCGCGACCCACCGGCCGCGGCGGTACGAGCCGCGCGGCGCTGCGGCCACCTGGGACCGGGCCGCCGCGCTCATCGGTCTGTAGGGGACCACGTCACTACAATCCATAGAACGATTCAGATGTGGTATCCCTGGCTGATGCTCTCCTTTGACCTCATGCCGGTCGGGCACGTGTCGTCGTCGCTGGCAGATCGCGCCGAGGCGCCGCGCCAGGGTGACGAGGGCGCCCCGCCCGCCTGGCTGGTCTTCGAGCCCGGCGTGGTACCGGCCCTCGACGGGCTGGCGCCCGGCATGGACATCGTCGTCCTCACCTGGCTGCACCGGGCCGACCGGCACACGCTGTCCGTGCATCCGCGCGGTGACCGCAGCCGCCCGGTCACCGGCGTGTTCGCCACCCGGTCGCCCGAGCGCCCCAACCCGATCGGCCTGCACACCGCGCGCATCCTCGCGGTGGACGGCCCGCGGCTGCGCGTCGACCGCCTGGAAGCGATCGACGGCACACCGATTCTCGACGTGAAGCCGGTACTGGGCCCGACGCCGCAGCGCTGACCCGGCGCCTACTCGTACTCCCCCGGGTCAGTCCGCCTTGTCCAGGAAGTCGAGCGTGACCGCGGTGAACAGTGGGGACTCGCCGAGGTCGTAGTGGGTCAGCCCGGGCAGGATGGCCAGGGCGTGGCCGCCCTTCGGCCGGCCCTCGCCACCCCAGCCGCCGTCGCGCTGCCCGCCGTCGAGCAGGGTGAAGACCTCGGCGAAGTGGCTCGGCGGCGCCATGTCAGCGTCCGCGGCGAGCACCAGCGTCGGTACCCGCAGCCCGCGTACCTCCTCCGTGAAGTCGTACTCCTCCCGCATCGCCGCGCCGGCCTTGTCGAGCAGCCGCGGGAAGTCCTCCGGGTGCGGCGCCACCCGCTGGTACAACTCGTACATCGGTGTTTCCTTCATGAACTCGGCGGCCGCCGCGCCCACCTGGCCCTGCTGCGCGAGAATCTCCGGATAGATGGCGTCGCGGCGGATCTGCGGCGACGCCGCGACCAGTCGGCGGACCTTGTCGGGGTAGCGCATCGCAACCTGGAGCGCGACGTTGGCGCCGAGCGAGTAGCCGACGATGTCGGGCCGGTCCAGCCCCAGGTGGTCGATGAGCGCGGCGATGTCGCCGGCCATCAGCCGCACGTCCAACGGCCGGTCGATGTCGGCGGTGCGGCCGTGCCCCTGAAGGTCGACCACGATGACCTGGTGGTGGTCGGCCAGGCTGGGCAGTACCGGCGCGAACGACTCGCCCGACATGAGGCCGCCGTGCAGCAGGACCATCGGGCGACCCGAGCCGTGCGTCTCGTAGTACAGGTTGATGCCGTTGACGTCGGCGTACTGTCCCTGCGTGGTGGTCATTGCGGCTCCTCGTGGGTTCTCGTCCGGCTGACGTCACATGAGACCAACCGGGCGCCGCGAACTCATCGGCGAAGTGTCGGCTAAGTTCGTCGGATGAGAGATGTCGCGAGCGCCGAACCGATCGAGGCCCATCTGGAGGCGTACCGCTCGGAGCTCACTGGCTACTGCTACCGGATGCTGGGCTCCGCCTTCGAAGCCGAGGACGCGGTACAGGATACCTTCGTCCGGGCGTGGCGCGGTGCGGACCGCTTCGAAGGCCGGTCCTCGCTACGGTCCTGGCTGTACCGGATCGCGACGAACGTGTGCCTCACCATGCTCGGCAGCGCGCAGCGACGGGTACGGCCGATGGATCTGGGCCCGGCCGGATCGGGGCGCGCGACGGATCCCGGCGAGCCGCGCCCCGAGGAGATCTGGGTCGGCCCGGTGCCGGACGACCGGGTGGTGCCGGAGAACGCCGACCCGGCCGAGGTGGTGGCCCAGCGCGAGTCGGTACGCCTCGCGTTCATCGCCGCGCTGCAGCACCTGCCGCCGCGGCAGCGGGCCGTGCTCATCCTGCGCGAGGTGCTGGCGTGGTCGGCGCAGGAGGCGGCCGAACTGCTGGACACCTCGGTGGCCAGCGTCAACAGCGCGCTGCAGCGGGCCCGGGCCACCATCGCCACCGCCGACCTGAGCGCGGACCTGCACCGGCCCACCGACGAAGAGCAGCAGTCGCTGCTCGCGCGCTACGTCCGGGCCTTCGAGGCGTACGACCTCGACGCGCTCACCGCGCTGCTGCACGAGGACGCGACGCTGTCGAGGCCGCCGCTGCCGCTGTGGCTGCGCGGTCGCGAGGACATCGCCGCGTGGATGGCGGGTACGGGATGCGGCTGCCGGGGCTCGCGACTGGTACCGGTGGTCGCCAACGGCATGCCGGCGTACGGCCAGTACCGGCCCAGCCGCACCGGTTCGGGCCACGATCCGTGGGCGCTGATCGTGCTGGAGTGCTCAGCCGGCCGGATCGCGGGGGTCAACAGCTTCCTCGACACCGCCCGCCTGTTCCCGCTGTTCGGATTGGCACCCCGACTCGACTAGCGCGTCGGTCAGGCCGAGCAGGGCGATCAGCCGGCGCAGCTGCGGGCCGGCCCCGGCGACGACCAGCCGCCACCCGTACCGGCGCGCGGTCAGCTGCAGCCGGGCCAGCGCCTCCACGGTCACCACGTCCGGCCGGTCCACGCCTGCCACATCGCAGGCGACCATGCCAGGACCGCGCTGCCGCAACCGTTCGGCGAGACGCGCGCAGAGTTCCGGGATCTGCGCGCGGGTCACCGTCGCGGCGAGCGCGACGGTGATCCGGGGCGTGGTCGTCACACGCGTACAGACCGTGGCCCGCCCGGAAACTCATCGCAATGGCGAAGGCTGTCCGTTCACGCATTTAGTCGGATCTTCGCGGCCGATACACCCTCGGCGACTGAGGAGCAGCGCGGATGGCCCGGCGTTCGGACTTCCGAAGCCGGGCCATCCAGCCGTTCACCGCCGGTCAGCTCCCCTGCCGCAGGCCGATGATGTTGCCGTCCGGGTCCTCGACCTTGGCGACCTGCAGGCCACCACCGACGTCGTGCGCCGCCTCGTGCACCGTGGCGCCGGACGCGACCAGCGCCTGCACGCTGGCCTCGATGTCCTCGACGTCCCAGTAGCAGACCGGGCCGCCCGTCGCGCTCGGGTCGAGGCCGACCTCCAGCCCCTCGGTACGGAAGCCCACGTAGTACGGCTGGTCAACGTACGGCTCCGTACCGAGCAGCGTACTGAACACCTTCTTCGTGGCGTCGGGGTTCTTCGTCGGGAAGACCACGAGCCTGCGTCGGTTCGCCATGATGTTCCTCCATCCTCGGTTGTTCTCTCGGCATCTCGGTTGTTTCCTTGGTGACCACAGCGTCTCCCGGCCGGTGTGCCCCGGACATCCGTGCTGACCACGGAGAGCACCACGGATAATGGGCCGATGTCCGATCCGGCGATCTCGACGCGCGAGGCCGAGGTACTGGCGCTGCTCGCCGAGCACCTGAGCAACGCCGAGATCGCCGCGCACCTGTTCATCTCCGTACGCACCGTCGAGTCGCACGTCTCCTCGCTGCTGCGCAAGCTTGCGATGCCGGACCGGCGGGCGCTGTCCCGGCACGGTGCCGAGCTGGCCCGGGCGCAACGGCCGCGTCCCGAACCCGCGCTCCCGGCGCCGCTGACCGCGTTCGTCGGCCGGGTACGGGAGCGTGCCGAGCTGGGCGAGGCGGTCCGGACGCACCGGCAGGTGACCGCGGTCGGCCCGGGCGGAGTGGGAAAGACCCGGCTCGCGCTGGCGGTGGCGGCGGAGGTGGCCGGCGACTTCGCCGACGGAGTGTGCTTCGTCGACCTGGTACCGATCACCGATCCGGGCCGGGTCGGCGCGGCGGTCGCGGCCGCGTTGGGCGTCGGCGAGCAACCCGGCCGGGACATCGACGATGCGGTACTGGCCGCGCTGGCGCAGCGCGAGGCACTGCTGGTACTGGACAACTGCGAGCAGGTACGCGACGGGGTGGCGCCGTTCCTGGAACGGTTGCTGGCGGCCTGCCCCGGGCTGCGCGTACTGGCGACCAGCCGGGCCCGGCTGGTGGTGCCGTTCGAGCGCGTCTATCCGGTACCGCCGCTGTCGCTCGCCGGTGACGGCGAGTCGGACGCGGTGACCCTGTTCATGAATCGGGCGGCGGCGGTCGGCTGGCCGCCGCACCCGGCCGCCGGCGACCAGGTCGCCGCGATCTGCGAACGCCTCGACGGCATGGCTCTCGCCATCGAGCTGGCCGCGGCGCGGTGGCCCTCGCTCGGGCTGGACGGCCTCACCGCCGGACTCGGGGACCAGCTCCGGATCCTCGCCGGCGGACCCCGCGCCAACGACCGGCACCGGTCGGTGCGGGCCGTCCTGGACTGGAGCTACGACCTGCTGGAGCCGGCGGATCGGGCGCTGCTGCGGCGGGTATCGGTATTCGTCGCGCCGTTCACCGCCGAGTCGGCCGCCGATGTCGCGGGGTCCGCCGGGTCCGCCTCGGTGAAGTTGGAGCCCGGCGCGGTCGCCGACGCGCTGGCCCGCCTCGCCGAGCAGAGCCTGCTCGCGGTGGCGATGTCTCCGGCCGGCACGCAGTACCAGGCGCTGGAGACCATCCGCCAGTACGGGACCGAGCGGCTCACCGAAGCCGGCGAGCTGGTCGAGGTGCGCTCCCGGCACGTGGGCTGGTGCCTGGCGCGCGCCGCCGACC
>JBPYFB010000421.1:0-4352 GCA_051986465.1 Rugosimonospora sp. | reverse complement strand
CGAAAATTGTTCACTACCGGTTTGGCAAAGCGGGACAGTATGGCTCGGCACAGCCATACCATCCAGACAAAGATCCCGGCCAGGCCCAGTGGCACGACATCCCGCCAGGACGTCTGCTCAATGGCTGTGGCGAACCAGGACCCGACACCCTCGATGACTCCCAGCACGAACGACGAACCCCCGTATGTGTCGATCTCGACCGAGCAGCGGACCATCGCGCGCGGCTGACCAGCGCGCGAATGAACTCTGCGGTCATGGGCAAAGCGAGGACGTGGCGACACGTCCTCACCGTGTCCTCACACTGGTCAGCCGAGGCGCTTTTGACATCCCCCAGGTGACGCAGATGCGGATACGTCATTGGCAGTGTCCGCAGCGTCTCCATCATCTGCATGATGTGCGCCGCGGTCCCGGGCCGGACAATCACCTCTCGTGCGTAAGATATCGATACTCGTCGTCGACGATCACGCGGTGTTCGCCGACGCGCTGCAGGCCAGGCTGCACCGCGAACCCGACCTCGGGCCGGTATGGGTGGCGTACAGCGGTGCGGGCCTGCGCGCCCACCTCGCCCGGCACAGCCCGTCGGTCGTGGTACTCGACCTGCTGCTCGGCGACCAGAACGGGCTCGACCTCGCCGCCGAAATCCACGACCTGTCACCGGATACGAGAACCGTCATACTGACCGCCGTCGAGTCGGTCGAGCCGGTGGTCATCGGGCTGATGCGCGGCGTACGGGCCTGGCTGCCGAAGACGATCGACACGGACCATCTGGTACACGTGATCCGCGGGGTATGCGCCGGCGAGGCGTACCTGTCGCCGAGCCTGCTCGGCTGGGTACTGAGCGAGATGGTGGCCCGCATCCAGAATCCGGCGTCCGACCCGTTCACCGTGCTGACCGCCCGCGAGCACGAGGTGCTTCAGTGCATGGTCGACGGGCTGCCCCGCGCCAAGATCGCTGCCGCGTTGGGCGTCTCGGTGAACACGGTACGCACGCACATCCAGAACGTCATCGCGAAGCTCGGTACCCGCTCGGCGCTGGAGACCGTATCGCTCGCGCTGCGCAACGGGTACCAGGGCGGCGGTCCACTGCGGACAAATGGCGTGACGCTGCGGTCGGTGGATTAGTCGTTTGCCGCCACGGGTACAGCCTGATCGATGAGTGACGTATTACATGTAGCAATGGTGGCGCCCCCCTGGTTCCCGGTACCGCCCCCGGCGTACGGCGGCGTCGAGCTGGTCGTCGGCGACCTGACGCGGGCACTGGTCGCGCAGGGGCACGAGGTGACGCTGATCGGGGCGGGCGCGGACGCCACGCCGGCCCGGTTTCTGTCCACATACGACGAACCGCCGTCGGAGCGGCTGGGGCAGGTCGGGCCGGAGCTGGTGCACGCGGCGACCGCGGCCCGGCTGCTGTCCGGCCTGGACGCCGACGTCGTACACGACCACTCGGCGGCCGGACCGCTGACCGCGGCCGGGCGGCGGGTACCGACGGTGGTGACCGTGCACGGCCCGGTCGACGACGAGTTGGGCGAGTACTACCGGCAACTGGGTGACACCGTGTCGCTGGTGGCGATCTCGGACGCCCAGCGGGACATGGCAGCG
This sequence comes from Rugosimonospora sp., assembly GCA_051986465.1. Taxonomy (GTDB): domain Bacteria; phylum Actinomycetota; class Actinomycetes; order Mycobacteriales; family Micromonosporaceae; genus DATEJJ01. The sequence continues at coordinate 2,753 of JBPYFB010000421.1, read as the reverse complement.
GACCTCAACTGGATCGCCACCGTGTACAACTGCCTCGACGTGGCCGACTACCCGATGCGGGAGTCCAAAGAGGACTGGGTGTTGTTCCTCGGCCGGTTCAACCCCGAGAAGAGCCCGGACCTGGCGATCCAGGCCGCGCGGGCCGCGGGGCGGCACATCGTGCTCGCCGGGAAGGTCAACGAGCCGGCCGAGCAGGAGTACTTCGACGAGCAGATCCGGCCGCTGCTGGGCGACGACGCGCGGTACGTCGGGGAGGCCGACGCCGAGACCAAGCGGGACCTGTTCGCCCGGGCGGCCTGTGTCCTGTTCCCGGTGCGGTGGCCCGAGCCGTTCGGCATGGTGATGATCGAAGCGATGGCGTGCGGCACCCCGGTGGTCGCGCTCGACGAGGGCTCCGTCTCGGAGGTGGTGGCCGACGGCGTGACCGGCGTGATCTGCCAGTCTCCCGAGGAGCTCGCGGACGGCATCGAGCGGGCGACCGCACTGCGCCCCGCGGACTGCCGCGCGCACGTGGAGCGCCGCTTCGACCTGCCGGTGATGGCCAGCGGGTACGACGCCGCCTACCGGAAGGCGATCGCGGCGGCCTGAACCCGCGCACCTAGGATCGAGCCGTGACGCCCAGCCCGCAGCCGTCGTGGAATCCGCCCTCCCTCGGGCTCACTCCCCTGTCCCGGGTGCGCCTGGACGAACTGCTGCAGGAGCTGCTGGACCGGGTCGGCGAGGTGATGGCCGCCCGGGAGCGGCTGTCCGCGCTGCTGCAGGCCGTCGTCGGGGTCGGCAGCGACCTGGACCTGCACAGCACCCTGCGGCGCATCGTGGCCTCCGCGTGCCGGCTGGCCGGCGCGCGCTACGCCGCCCTCGGCGTGATCGGACCGGACCGGCGGCTGGTCGAGTTCATCACCGAAGGCATCGACGCCGAGACCCACCAGCGCATCGGCGACCTGCCCACCGGGCGCGGCGTGCTCGGCCTGCTCATCGATGAACCCCACCCGGTACGGCTGCACGACATCGCCGAGCATCCGCGCTCGTACGGCTTCCCGCCCAACCACCCGCCCATGCACAGCTTCCTCGGGGTACCCATCCGCATCAGGGATCAGGTGTTCGGCAACCTGTACCTGGCGGAGAAGCGGGACGCGGAGGACTTCACCGAGGAGGACGAGGAGATCATCCTCGCGCTGGCGGCGGCGGCCGGCGTGGCCATCGAGAACGCCCGCCTGTACACGACGGCCGCGCGGCGGCAGCGCTGGCTGGAGGCGACCGCGGAGATCACCAACGTGCTGCTGGGCGAGGTGCACCGCAGCAGCGCTCTGCAACTGGTCGCCACCCGGGCGCGGGACGTGGCCGAGGCGCAACTGGTCCTCGTCCTGCTCTACGACGAGGACGCCGACGAGCTGACCGTGGAGATCGTCGACCCCGAGCAGGAGGAGCTGCGCGGTACCGTCCTGCCGGTCGAGGACAGCCCGCTGCGCCGCGCGTTGACCGACGGGCAGGCGATCGTGGTCGAGGACCTGGGCAAGGCGGCGCCCTGGCCGGTACCCGTACACACCGGCAGCTGCCTGGTCGCGCCGCTGTCCGCCTCCGGTACGGTGCTGGGCCTGCTCGCCGTCGCGTACCCGCGCGAGACCCGCACGCTGGACGACGTGTCCGATGTGGACGTACTGACGACGTTCGCCGGGCAGGCGGCGCTGGCCCTGGAACGGGCCCGGGCGCAGGAGGAGCGGGAGCTGCTGGCCGTACTGGAGGACCGCGAGCGCATCGCCCGGGACCTGCACGACGTGGTGATCCAGCGGCTGTTCGCCACCGGTCTGCAGCTACAGTCCGCGGCCCGGCTGGCGGGGCGCCCCGAGGTGGCCCAGCGCATCGGCGCCGCCGTCGACGATCTGGACAGCACCATCCGGGACATCCGCTCGGCCATCTTCGAGCTGCGCGCGCCCGCCACCGCGACGCTACGCGCCGACATTCGGTCCACAGTGGACGCAGCCGCCGCGTCGCTCGGCTTCCGCCCCGAACTCGTACTGGACGGGCCGATCGACAGCGCGGTACCCGACGCGGTACGCCCCGATCTGGTGGCCGTGCTGCGGGAGGCGCTGTCCAACGCGGTACGCCACGCGCAGGCCACCGCGGTACGGGTACACGTCGCGGTCGGGGACGGCCGGCTCGACCTCACCGTGGCCGACAACGGCGTGGGTACCGGCGTGCTCGACGAGCGCGGCGGCCTGGCCAACCTGCGCCAGCGCGCGACCGGGCTGGGCGGCACCTTCGAGATCACCGGCAGCCGGCCCACCGGGACCACCCTGCGGTGGTCGGTACCGATCCGCTAGCCGCTCTCCCCCAGGCTGTTTTCGAGCGAGGGCCAGCGCGCCACGGCCCACGCTGGCCAGCCCGGCCACCCCGCCGGCGGGCCGGGAACCGTACCGCCGCCCAGTTCGGCGGCGTCCGGCACCTGGAACTGCTCCCGCCAGGCGTCGAGGTCGGCCTCGCTCATCGGGAACGTCTGGTGCGCTGTGGTCGCCTGGCGGTACGCGACCCGGGCGCGCTGGACGTCCTTGTCGACGGGCAGGTACACCACGTGGCAGGACGCCCCGGCCGAGGCCGCCAACCAGCGCAGTGCCGACCGTTCGTCGCGGCTCCAGAGCCCGAAGTCGAGCACGACACCGGTACCCAGGCGCAGCGCCCGCAGGGCCAGCGCGATGAGCCGGCCCTCCAGCAGGTCGCGCTTGCCGTCGGGCTGCACCCCGTCGAACAGGGAGATC
>JBPYFB010000420.1:0-34171 GCA_051986465.1 Rugosimonospora sp. | reverse complement strand
CCCGCGCCCGGTAGTGGTCCGAGAGCAGTTGCTCGGTGAGCACCTCGCGGGGCGGGCCGGCGGCGACCACACGCCCGTCCGCCAGCAGCACCATCCGGTCGGCGAACTCCCCGGCGATCGATAGGTCGTGCATCGTCGCGAGTACGGTCAGCGGACCGTCCCGGCGCAGCCGGTCGACCAGCTCCAGCACCTCCTGCTGGTGCCCGATGTCCAGCGCGGTGGTCGGCTCGTCGAGCAGCAGCAGCGTCGCGCCCTGAGCCAGCGCGCGGGCCAGAAACACGCGCTGCCGTTCGCCGCCGGACAGCGATTCGAGGCGCCGGCGGGCGAAGCCGGCGAGGTCGAGCCGGTCCAGCACGTCCCGCGCGGCGGCCAGGTCGCGTGCCGACTCCCGACCCAGCGGCTTGATGTAGGGGGTGCGACCGAGCAGCACATAGTCGAGTACCGGCATGCCGGGCGGCACCACCGGCGTCTGCGGTACGAAGGCGACGAGCCGCGCGCGTTGCCGGCCGGACATGCGGCCCAGTGGCGTTCCGAAGAGCTCGATCGCGCCCGCGTACGGGACGAGCCCGCCCAGCGCGCGCAGCAGCGTCGACTTACCGGCGCCGTTGGGCCCGATCACGGTGACCCACTCGCCCGTACCCACGGCAAGGCTGACTCCGCCCAACGCCCGGTACCCGTCGAGCACCACGCTGACCCCGTCGACCCGTACGGCCGTCACGAGATCCGCCTGCTGGTACGCAGCACGATCGCGAAGAACGGCGCGCCGAGGAAGGCGGTCACCACGCCGATCGGTACCTCGGTCGGCGGCAGGGCGGTACGCGCCGCGAGGTCGGCCAGGGACAGGAACGCGGCGCCGAAGAGCATCGACAGCGGCAGGATGATCCGGTAGCTCGACCCGAGCACCAGCCGGATCGTGTGCGGCACGATGATCCCCACGAACGGGATCAGCCCGGATACCGACACCGCGGCGGCGGTACCCAGGCTGGCGGCGGCGATCAGCACGTACCGGGTGCGATCCGGGTGCGCACCCAGGCTCTGCGCCTCCTCGTCGCCGACGGAGAGCACGTCGAGCTGTCGCCGGTACGCGAGCATCACGCCCGCCGTCACCACCGCGTACGGCAGCAGGAGCAGCACGTCGTGCCAGCCGGCGGTGGTCAGCCGGCCCATCAGCCAGGAGTACACCTCGCGGATCGTGTCGACGTACCGCTGCTGCAGGTACGCCTGGCCGGCGGTGAGGAAGTTGGAGACCGCGATGCCGGCGAGGATGAGCGTGGCCGGCGTCCGGTACCGGCCACCCGCGCCGCCGAGCAGGTACGTCAGCGCGACCGCGAGCAGCGCACCGCCGAACGCGGCCGCCGGTACGGGCAGCGGGGTGCCGGTACCACCGCCGGACGGGAGGCTCGCGAACGCGTGACCGGCCGCGATCGCCGCGGTCGCACCCAGCCCGGCACCGGCCGCGACGCCCAGCAGGTACGGGTCGGCGAGCGGGTTGCGGAAGATCCCCTGGTACGTGCTGCCCGCCATCGCCAGCATCGCGCCGACGAGCAGCCCCAGGCAGACCCGGGGCAGCCGCAACTGGACGACGATCGCCGCCTCGCGATCGGACAGTCCACTGTGGATGTGTACGCCCGGGATCAGATCGAGGAGCTGGAGGAGGACGCCGATCGGGTTGAGTCGCACGGGACCCAGTGCCAGGCCGGCCAGGCCCGTGACGAGGACCGCGGCGAGCCCGGCCACGATCCACGGCAGCCGCAGCCGGGCAGGGCCAGCCGTACCGTCCTCTGTGGACATTTCCAGGGAGGACGGTACGGCCGGGTGCGACGTCACGAAGCCGGTACCTTGCTGACCGCGTCGGCGGCGGCCTGCAGCAGGTCCGCCACGCGCGGGCCCCACCGCGATGCGACGGAATCGTCGAGCGCGACGACCTGACCCTTCTGTACCGCGGTGACACCGGCCCAGCCGGCTCGCTTGGCGAGCGCGGCGGCGGACTGGCCGCAGCACTTGGTATCGGCGAGGAAGATCAGATCCGGGTTCGCCTTGACGATCGTCTCCGCGGACAGCTGCGGGTACCCGGAGCCGACCTTGTCCGCCGGATCGGCGATGTTGACGAGGCCGAGCTTGCCCAGGAGCACACCGATGAACGTCTTCGAGGTCACGGAGTAGTACGTCGGGTCCAGCTCGTAGTAGTACGTCAGCGGCTTGGTGCGCTGCGGTACCTGCGCGACGATCTTGTCGATCTTGCCCTTGAGCCCGGTCACCTCGGCGCTCGCCTCGCCGCCGTGGCCGGTGAGCGCGCCGAGCTCGGTGAGCTGGGCGTACGTGTCGTCAAGCGTCTTGGCGGCGGCCGCCTGGTACACCGGAATCTTGAGGGCGGTGAGCTGCGCCTTGATCTTGTTGATGTCATCGGAGATGACCACCAGGTCTGGGTTCTTCGCCGCGATCGCCTCGGCGTTCGGCTTGTACCCGGACAGGTCGCTCTTGGGTGCGGTGCTCGGGTAGTTCGACTGGTCGTCCACGGCGACGACCTGCGATCCGGCGCCGATCGCGAAGAGCATTTCGGTGGCGGTCGCGGAGAGCGACACGATGTGCGTGGGGCGCGCGGCGAGGGTGACGCCGCCGGCGGTCACCGGATAGCTGGCCGCCGCCGATGCGGGGGGTGCGGCGGCGGGCGTGCTGCCACCGCCATTTCCATTTCCACCACAACCGGCCAGTGCCAGGCCGAGCGCGGTCAATGCCAGTAATGATCTGCGGGTACGTCTGCCCATGGCTCCTCCTGTCGGTCGAGGTCTGGTGCTTCGCCGACAGGCCGGAGACGTGCGCCCGCCCGCGAGGCGCCCCTCCTCGAGAGCGCGGTTCGCGACCATCTCGCAGGCGACCTGGCTCGTCCTCGATCGAGGACATCACAGTTGCGGGACAGCGCCGGAATCACACCGGCTTCGCTGCGGGGCGGTCGGTTAGACGGTAACCCAGGGACCCGGGCTGGGGTAATCAGGCGTCGTCGATGTCGTCGCCCGCGAGGGCGCTGCGCAGCTTCTCCCGGTCGGCGCGCCGCTGGGTAGCCGAGCGATCCACCTGGCTGATCATCTCGGTGCGCCACTTGCGCAACAGGACGAACTGCAGCCCGAACGAGGCCATCAGGGCGACCATCAACTTCACGAGCAGATCCAGCGGTACCGGCATGAGCAGCAGCGCGATCGCCACGAACAGGCCCACCCGGCCCAGCGTGTACTTCACCACCGGAGTCATGTCACGCCCAGACCTGCTGTGGCTGCGCGCGCCGCTCCGCGAGCGGTACCGGCAGGTCGTACTCGCGCACGATCTCGTACCGGGTGTTGCGCTCGACGGGCTGGAACCCGGCGTCCCAGATCAGGTCGAGCAGGTCCTCGCGGTGCATCGTGTTGGGCGTGCCGTACTGGTCGGCGTCGTGCGTGATCTTGTATTCGACCACCGAGCCGTCCAGGTCGTCGACGCCGAAGTTGAGCGACAGCTGGGCGACGGACAGCCCGTGCATCACCCAGAAGCACTTCACGTGCGGCACGTTGTCGAACAGCAGCCGGGAGACCGCGAACGTCTTGAGCGACTCGGCGGGCGCCGCCATCGTGGTGCGCTCCTGCAGCCGGTTGCGGACCTTGCCGTCCGCCGCGTCGACGAAGTCGTGCTGGTACCGCAGGGGGATGAACACCTGGAACCCGCCGGTCTCGTCCTGCAGTTCACGCAGGCGCAGCACGTGGTCGACGCGGTGCCGGTGCTCCTCGATGTGCCCATACAGCATCGTCGCCGGGGTTTTCAGGCCCTTCTGGTGTGCCAGCCGGTGGATGCGCGACCAGTCCTCCCAGTGGGTGGCGTGGTCGACGATGTGCTGGCGCACCTCCCAGTCGAAGATCTCCGCGCCGCCGCCGGTCAGCGACGCGAGACCGGCGTCGATCAACTCGTCGAGGATCGCGTCCGCCGGCAGTCCCGAGATCTTCTCGAACCACTGAATCTCGGTAGCCGTGAAGCACTTCAGGGAGACGCCGGGCAGCGCCTCCTGCAGCGCGCGCAGTACGCGCGGGTAGTACTTCCACGGGAGGGTCGGGTGCAGACCGTTGACGATGTGCAACTCGGTGAGCTGCTCGCCCTCCATCTCCTTGGCCTTGGCGACGGCCTCGTCGAGGCGCATCGTGTACGCGTCCTTCTCGCCCGGCTTGCGCTGAAACGAGCAGTACGCGCAGGAGGCAGAACAGACGTTCGTCAGGTTCAGGTGCCGGTTGATGTTGAACATCACCCGGTCGCCGTTCATCTCGGTGCGCTTGTGGTGGGCGAGCCGGCCGAGCCAGGCAAGATCATCGCTGGCGTACAGCGCGATGCCATCCTCTCGGGAGAGCCGCTCGCCGGCCAGTACCTTCGCTTCGAGTTCCCGCTTCAGTCCCGCGTCCACCTGTTGAGAGTACGACGGCCGGATCCAGCAACTTACCTGAGGTTGGCCGGGCGTCCAGCGATCCGTTATCTCAACGGCGGTGACACGGCCCCTGTCAGTACGGTAGGACAGGACGAGGGATGCTAAATGTCGGTAACGGCCATCTACGGGACGGGGACAGTGGAATGCCGGGGCAGTTGACGAAGTCCAGGTCACGTCGCAGTACGAGGCGCTCCCTGACTTGGTCAGTCGTCGCGTGTACGGCGTTGTGCCTGCTGGTACCGCGCCCCAGCTACGGCGATCCCGGCAACAACACCGTGCCCGACGCCGGGTCCATGCCTGTCGCGTCCGCGCCGGTTCAGTCAACTAACGGCAGCCAGCCGGCCACGGTTACGGCTCCCGTCGCCGGGCCGCTCGGCGCGAAGATCATGTCTGACTCCTCCGCCGTCGAGGCCCTCGGCGAGCAGCTCAAACAGGCTCAGATCGATGCGAGCGCGGCACATGACGCGACCGCCGCCACCCAGCAGGCCTGGAACCAGGCCACCACCAAGGCCAGCGACCTGCGCGAACGCGCCAACAACGCGGCCGCCGAGGCGTACAAGAAGGCCACGGCACTGGGCCCGTTCGAGCAGTACGCCGAGACCATGCACCAGTTGGGCGTGCTCGCCCCGGGCTTCGCCGACGGCACGCCGGGCGGCATCGCCGGCAGCCAGACGGCGGCCCAGGACGCGGCCCGTGCCGATGAGGCGGTAAAGGCGGCCTACACGGCGTACCAGTCGGCGCTCACCACCGAGCAGCAGAAAGACCAGCTGGTCAACCAGCTCACCGCGTCGTACAACCAGCGCTCGGCGGCGCTGACCACGCTCAAGGCCAACAACACCCAGGCGGTCAGCCAGGCCGAGGCGGCGCAGGAGGCGAACGATCAGGCCCTGTCGCCCCAGTTCGCGGCCGGCAGCAACGTGGACGGCATGGTCGCCAACCCGATCGCGCTCAATGCGGTGCGGTTCGCGCTCAGCATGCTCGGCGCGCCGTACTACTTCGGCGCCGAAGGCCCGACGAAGAGTGACGGGTACGACTGCTCCGGGCTGACCTGGCGCTCGTACCACGTGGCCGGGATCAACCTCCCGCGCGTGGCGAAGGACCAGTACCACGCCACCACGTCGATCGACGTCACCAAGGTGCTCCCGGGCGACCTGCTGTTCTTCAGCACCACGAGCACGACCGACTGGACCACGATCTCGCACGTCGGCATCTACCTGGGCGACAACAAGATGGTCGAGGCGCCGCACACCAACGACCATGTCAAGATCGCGACGGTCTGGTGGTCGGCGTTCTTCGGCGCCACCCGGGTGGTACCCGCCGTGCCTGGGCCAACAACCACACCGGCACCGAGCAACACGCCGCCCCAGTCGCCCGCGCCGAGCCACGCACCGTCGCCGACGCCGAGCCACCCCGTACTCAGGACTCCGCCGGCGCCCGTGCCCCCGACCCAACCGGCGCCGAGCCAGGCCCCGCCAACGTCGTCCGCGCCAAGTTCGTCCGCGCCGACCTCGTCCGCGCCGACCGCCTCCGCCGCGCCGACCGGCGCGACCTCGTCGAGCAACGCCCCCGCGCCACCGACCAACTCCGGCAGCTCGTCCGCACCACCCAGCACATCCACATCGGGTAGCGCGGCCGCCACCGACAGCTCGTCGAAGCCGTCAAGCGCCGCAGCCGCAGCATCGCCGTCGAATAGCTGACCCTGCCGGTCCCCTGTGCCGGGTGGACCGGATATGGCACGGTGAACGCGGGGCTCCCGCCCAGCGATACCCTCTGGCGGTATCGCGTGCGCGGACGATTTGGCCGGGGCTGCGGTATTTGGGCCCTAGTTGGGAGGCGTAGCTGGGATGGACGACCGCTATGGGTATCGGGACGCACCCGTGAGCGAGGACCCGGACCTGCCGCCGCTGCCACCACCGCCGCCGGTAGGCACGCCACTACCGCCTCCGGAACCGGATCCGGACGCCGAGGTCAGGCCCTTCGAGCTGCCGCCGCCACCCGACATGGCCGGCGCACTGTGGCCATCTGAGCACGACGAGCCCGACGGAGCCGGCGCGCCGTGGCCATCTGAGCACGACCAGCCCGGCGGAGCCGGCGCACCGTGGCCTGCCGAGCAGGACGCCCCCGTCGCGGCAGCGCCGCAGCCCCGGCCCGAACCGGCCCCGCCAGCGCCGCCATGGAACAGCTCCACACCTGACGCGCAGCCCTGGAACAGCTCCACGCCTGACGGCCAGCCATGGTCGGCGCTCCCCTTCGACGAGGACCCGCCGCAGCCGGCGTTTGGCGAAGCCGACCAGCCTCAACACCTCCCGGCGGCGGAGGTACCGGCGGCGGGAGTGGTTGGCCGGGTGTCGATCCCGCACGCCGCACCGCAGCCGGGCGAGTTGCCCGAACAGCGCTCGGCGCCCACCACGTACCGCTCCGGCGATGTCGGTGGCGTGGCACCAACCCCGCCACCACCCGCGCCCGCCCAGCGCCAGCCCCTGTTTGACGGGCCGCCCCCGCCGGCCGCCCCACCGCTGCCGGAGCCGTTCCAGGCACCGCAGTTCGAGCCGCCGTTCCGGGCATCGCAGTTCGAGGCGGCGCCGCACGGGGCACCACCGTTCGAGCCACCACCATTCGAGCCACCGCCGTTCCAAGCAGCGCAGCACGGCGCACCACCATTCGAGCCACCACAGTTCGAGCCACCACAGTTCGAGCCACCGCAGTTCCAGGCAGCGCAGCACGGGGCACCGCAGCTCGAACCGCCGCCGTTCGAGCCACCGCCATTCCAGCCGCCGCAGTTCCAGGCCGCGCCATTCGAGCCACCGCCGGCTCCGTTCCAGCCGCCCCCGCCGCCGTACCAACCGCCGGCCGTGCCGGGAGCGGCCGCCGTACCGCCACCGCCACCGCCAGCGACGCCACCGCCAGCCGCGCCGGGGTACGAGTTCGGGGACTTCCCCATATCGGTTCCACCCGCGGGTCCGTCGCCGTTCGAGGCGGTTCAGGCGGCTCCCGGCAGCGCCGGAGAACTGCCGAGGCGCCTGGACTCCCCGCCGTTCGGCCTGGTGGAGCCGCCGGCGGCGACGCCACCCCCGTCCTTGCCACCGCCGCTTGTACCGCCGCAGCCGAGCCGTGCCGCCGCGGAAGCGCCCGTGCAGGACACGCCCTACCGGCGCCCACGCACCGGCGCGGAATCGCCGTGGGCGGCCTTCGCCCAGCCCTGGTTGGAAGAGGATCCCGGCGTCGCCAGGCCGCAATCTCCGGCCGCCGTGCCACCACCTCCTCCACCATCGGTGGTACGGGCGAGCGCGAGCGTGCACGCCAGCCCGCCACCGACGCCTGAGGAGGTGGCCGCGGTGCTCGGCCAGCAGACACCGCAGCCCGGCTCGCGGGTGTACCGGTCCAGCGGCGCCGACCACCTGTCCGAGCCACCGGACCCGGGTCAGCCCGGGCCGGAGCCGGAGCAGCCACCGCCGCCGGCGCCCCGGCCGCCGGAGCGCCCACCGCCGCCCGAGCGCCCCACGCCAGGGCCGGTACCGTCGCCGTTCCCGCACCCCGAACCGATGCCGCACCCGCCCTACCCGACACCGTCGCCGGGTCCCGGGCCGGTACCGCCGGTACCCGGGCCGGTACCGCCGATGCCGGGGCCGCCCGAGCCACCGCACCCGCCGGGGCCGGTACCGCCGGGCCCGAACCCGCCACCGCCGTTCCCACCGCCGCCCGCGGTCGAGCTGGCAGGCGGAGAGGTACCGGCCGGCGCGTTACCCACCTGGCCACCGCCGACACCCCAGTACGGAGAGTGGGCGCGCAGCCAGCGTCCACAGGGGACGGTGTACGGCAGCCGCCCCAGCGATCCGGGTACGGAACCGGAGCCGCCGGGGCAGTACTCGCCCGATCAGCCGCCGCACGCGAATGAGATCGCGTGGGGGCAGAATCTTCCCAGCAACGGCTCCGGCCCGCTGTCGCTTGAAGGTTCTGGCTCGCTGACCGGGCACATCCTGGCGCAGGGCCGGCCCGACGAACCCGAGTCCAGGCCGCGCGGCCCCCGGACCGTCATCATCGTGCTGGTGACGATCCTGGTGCTCGCCGTAGCGGCTGGACTCGGGGCCATCCTCGTGATAACGGGCACACTGTAGGGCGCGGGGGCACCGCGTACACTCAAAGGGTTTGATCTCGGGCGCGCACCGCCCGGACCCTGATCTCGGGCGAGCACCGCCCATCCCCCGGAAGGTTCGCCCACCGCATTATGACCTCGCCCGCCGACCCCGCGCGGTTCACCGATCCCACCACGTTCCCCTCCGTTCTCGACGCCCCTGCCGGCATCGGCTTCGAGGCTCTTGACCTGCCCCGGCCGCTGCTGCGCGCGCTGGCCGCGCAGGGCATCGAGGAGCCCTTCCCGATCCAGTCGGCGACCATCCCCGACGCGCTGGCCGGGCGGGACGTGCTGGGCCGGGGGCGTACGGGCTCCGGCAAGACGCTCGCCTTCGGCCTGCCGCTGCTGACCCGGATCGCCAAGGCGGGCCAGCCGGCGCCCGGCCGCCCGCAGGCGCTGATCCTGGTGCCCACGCGCGAGCTGGCGATGCAGGTCAACGACGCGCTCTTCCCGCTGGCCCGGGCGATGCGCCTGTTCAGCCGCACCGCGCTGGGTGGGACCCCGTACGACAAGCAGATCCGTGACCTGCGCCGCGGCGTGGACGTGCTGGTCGCCACGCCGGGACGGCTCGGCGATCTCATCGAGCGCGGCGAGTGCTCGCTCGCCGACGTGTTGATCACGGTGCTGGACGAGGCCGACCAGATGGCCGACATGGGCTTCCTGCCGGACGTCACGGCGCTGCTGGAGCAGACCCCGGCCGGGTCGCAGCGGCTGCTCTTCTCGGCGACCCTGGACCGCGACGTCGACGAGCTGGTGAAGCGCTTCCTCGCGGATCCGGTGACGCACGAGGTCGACCCGGCGGCCGCCACGGTCTCGACGATGGACCACCACCTGCTGCTCGTACCGCCGGGCGACAAGCTGAGCGTGACCCGGCAGATCGCCGCCAGGCACGGCCGCACGATCATGTTCGTACGCACCCAGCTCGCCGTCGACCGCCTCGTCGACCAGCTCGCCGAGGTCGGGGTACGGGCCGGCGCGCTGCACGGTGGCAAGACCCAGGCGGTACGCACCCGCACGCTGGCCGAGTTCCGCGAGGGCAAGACGAACGTGCTCGTCGCGACGGATGTGGCCGCGCGCGGTATCCACGTGGACGGGGTCTCCCTGGTCGTGCACATCGATCCGCCCCGCGACCCGAAGGACTACCTGCACCGGGCCGGGCGCACGGCGCGGGCCGGCGAGTCCGGTACCGTCGTCACGCTCGTCCTGCCCAAGCAGCGTGCGGGCACGTACTCGCTGGTCGAGCGGGCCGGGGTGGCCGCCGGGCGGGTACCGGTACGGGCCGGCGCGCCGGAGTTGGCGGAGCTGACCGGGGCACGGACACCCAGCGGCGTACCGGGTCCGGCCGTACGATCCAGTCGTGGCCGTGCTACCGAGGACCCTGCTGTGGGACCGGCTCGACACCACCGGGGCGGAGCACGTCCTGCTCGACGCGCGGACAGGCCTGTACGCGCGCGGCACCATGATCGCGACTGATCCGGTACCGCATACCGTCCGATACTCGCTCCTCGTCGACCGGGACTGGGCGACCCAGCGGCTGGAGGTCACCGCCGAGGGGGCCGGCTGGCTGCGCAGCGTACGGCTTGAGCGGGCGGCGGGCGACTGGCACGTCAGCGCCGGCGAGCAGGGCGACCTCGAGGCCGCGCTGGTGGCGGCCGGGCGCGCCCGGATGCCGCTGCCGGGGTCGGAGGAGCCGGAGCGGCTCGCCGAGGCGCTCGACGTGGACCTGGGTGACTGCCCGCTCACCAATACGCTGCCGATCCGGCGGCTGGGGTTGCTCGGCGCGCCTGTGGGTACCAGCCGGACAATCACGGCAGCTTGGGTTCTCGTACCGTCACTCGCGGTAATCGCGAGCCAGCAGACGTACACCGTCCTGGGTGAGGGGCGGGTGCGGTACGCGAGCGGTACCTTCGCCGCCGACCTGACGGTCGATCCGGACGGGTTCGTGCTCCACTACCCGGGGCTCTCCGCCTCGGCCCACTGAACAACGTCCACAGTAGACATACGCTCCGCCCCTGGTCAGAGGCGTCGGAGAACCAACTTCACAAGTCGGGCGTTTTCTCTGTTTTCGGATTACCACCTACGGGTAGGTGTTTAATGGACTTACGTCCCAATTAAGGCTCGGACCTGGGGGTATGCGGACCGCACCGGCCGCAACGCTGAGTGTGCTCGGAGGCGAGGAGGGGTCGTGGATACGGGAGATCGTCTACTGACGCCCGGCGAGGTGGCGGCGCTGTTTCGCGTCGACCCCAAGACCGTGACCAGGTGGGCCGCGGCCGGCCGGATCGGCAGCATCCGGACTCCCGGGGGGCACCGCCGCTTCCGCGAGTCCGAGGTGCGGGCGCTGCTGGAGGGCGAGGGGATGCTGGAACCGGAGGAGCCGGACAGGCACCTGGGCGCGAACTCGCACCAGCAGCAGTACCAGGGGCACGGCCCGAACGGCGCCGGCCGGTAGCCGGTCACCGCGCGCCCAGCTCGCCCCGCCAGCGGCTGAACAGGGAATGTGGCACGCCGGCCGCGTCCAGCACCTTGCCGGCGACGAAGTCGATCAGTTGCCGGGCCGAGGCGTCCGCGCCCGCGCCGTAGAAGCCCGGGCTCGCCGGCAGCACCACCGCTCCCGCGTCGATCAGCTCGATCAGGTGCTCCAGGTGGCTGCGCGAGACCGGCGTCTCCCTGGGTACCACCACCACCGGGCGGCGCTCCTTGAGGTTGACCTCGGCCGCGCGCTGCAGCAGGTCCTTTGACAGGCCGAGGGCGATGCCGGCGCAGGCGCCGGTGCTCGCCGGTACCACGATCATCCCGCGGGTCGGGTACGAGCCGCTGCTCGGCCCGGCGGCGAGGTCGCCGGCGGGCCAGTACGTGACGTCGGGCACCTCCCGGCCCAGCCAGGCCGCCAGGTCGTCCTTCCAGTGCGCGTCCCGGAAGGAGATCCCGGTCTCGTCGAGCAGCGTCAGCCGGGCCGCGCGAGAGACCACCAGGTCGACCGGGAGCCCCGCGTCGAGCAGCCCGCCGAGCACGGCGGCGGCGTACGGGGTACCGGAGGCGCCGGTCACGCCGACCACCCAGGGGGCTCCCGCTCGCTGGCGCTCGCTCACCGCACCAGCAGATCCGCGAGAGCGAAGGCGAACAGGACGATGCCGACGAAACCGTTGGCGGTGAAGAACGCGCGGTTGACCCGGGACAGGTCGGCCGGCTTGACGATCGCGTGCTCGTACCCGAACGCGAGCGCGGTCAGTACCAGCCCCACCCACCACAGCCAGCCGAGCCCGAGCAGCGCGCCGAACCAGACGAACAGCGCGAACGTCACCAGGTGCGCGAGGGCGGAGGCCCACAGGGCGAAGCGCACGCCGTACCGGGCCGGCACGCTGTGCACGCCGATCCGCCGGTCCACCTCGACGTCCTGGGTCGCGTAGATCAGGTCGAACCCGCCGATCCACAGCCCGACCGCGGCGCCCAGCACCCATGCCGGGGCCGATCCGCGAATGGTGCCGGTGATCCCCAGCCAAGCCCCGATCGGACCGACCATCTGGGCGAGCGCGAGGATCGCGTGGGGCCAGTTCGTGAAGCGCTTGCCGTACGGGTACACGATCATCGGCAGCACCGCCAGCGGCGACAGCGCCAGGCACAGCGGGTTGAGCGCGGCCGCCGCGCCGAGGAAGACGACCAGGGCGACGGCCGCCCCGAGCCAGGCCGTCCGCACCGACACGACCCCGGTCACCAGTTCCCTGTTTCGGGTACGGGGATTGCGCGCGTCGATGTGCCGGTCGATGATCCGGTTCGCCGCCATCGCGAACGTACGCGCGCCCACCATCGCGATCGTGATGAGCAGGAGATCGAGCCAGTGCACGCCGGTACCGGCACGGTGCAGCGCGGCGGCCGCGGCGAGGTACGCGAACGGCAGCGCGAAGACCGAGTGCTCGATCTTGACCAACCCGAGGAACGCCGATACCCGCCGCCCCCCTGCCGCAACTTCATTGACATTGCGCGGTTGCTGGTCCGCCAACACCGCAACTTCAATGGAGTTGTCGGGATCTTGGGTGGTCACAGCCCGTACTCCTTCCACCTCTTGTCCACAGTGGACACCACCGCGGGTGACATCACCGCGGCCTGCGGCCAACCCCGGTCATAGCCCTCGGTCGGCAGCTTGCGAGTCGCGTCGATGCCCGCCTTCCCGCCCCAGAACTGCTGGTAGGACGCATGGTCCAGGTGGTCGACCGGGCCCTGCGTGAGCAACAGATCGCGAGCGTAGTCAACGTTGCCGAACGCCCGGAACGCCACCTCGTGGTAGTCGTGCGGGTCACAATCGTCGTCGACCACGACGATCAGCTTGGTGAGCGACAGCAGGTGGGCGCCCCAGATGGCGTTCATGACCTTCTGGGCCTGCTTCGGGTACCGCTTGCTGATCGCGACGATCAGGCAATTGTGGAACACGCCCGGCTCCGGCATGGCCAGGTCCACGATGTCCGGGATCAGCATCTTGATCAGCGGCAGGAAGATGCGCTCGGTCGCGTACCCGATCGGCCCGTCCTCCTGCGGCGGCTTCGAGGTGATGATCGAGTGGTACACCGGCTCCCGCTGGCTCGTCATCTTCTCCACGTGCAGCACCGGGAACTGCTCGACGGGCGTGTAGAAGCCGGTATGGTCGCCGAACGGCCCTTCGGGATAGCGCTCGCCCGGCTCCACGTACCCCTCCAGCACGATCTGCGCATTCGCCGGTACCTGCAGCGGTACCGTCAGGCAGTCCACCATCTCCACCCGGTCGCCGCGCAGGAACCCGGCGAACAGGTACTCGTCGATGTCTGATGGCAGTGGCGCGGTCGCCGCGTAGCTCACCACCGGATCGCAGCCGATCGCGATCGCCACCGGCAACCGCTCGCCGAGCCGCTCCGCCACCGCGTGGTGCGCGGTCGAGTCCTTGTGGATCTGCCAGTGCATGCCGAGCGTGTCACGGGAGTGCTGCTGCAGGCGGTACAGGCCGAGGTTGCGCTTGCCGGTCTCCGGGTGCCGGGTGTGCGTCAGCCCGAAGTTGTGGAAGATCCCGCCATCCTCGGGCCAGGTCTGCAGGCCGGGCAGCCGGCCCAGGTCCACGTCCGGATAGACGACCTCCTGGCACGGCGCGCTCCTGACGCGCTTCGGCGGTACCGACTTGAGCTGCATCAGCTTGCCGAGCCCCTCGCGGATGCCGGCCCAGCCCACCGGCAGCTCGGGCCGGATCAGCTCGCCGATGCGCTGGCCGATCTCGTTGACGTCCTCGACGCCGAGGGCGAGCGCCATGCGCCGGTGGGTACCGAAGAGGTTGATCGCGACCGGCATCTGTCCCCGGGTCGGCCGCTCGAACAGCAGCGCGGGCCCTTGCTTCCGTACGGTCCGGGTGACGATCTCGCTGATCTCCAGGGTGGGGTCCACCGGTACGGATACCCGGCGCAGCTCGCCGGCCGCCTCCAGGGCGGCCAGGAAGTCCTTGACGTCGTCGTACGGGTACCCCTTTGCCATGACGCCCAGTCTGACAAGCGGCCATCGTGTCCCTGCGCCCAGCCTCCCGGCACGGGCGTCACCAACGCCCCGCATCGACTGTTGTGCCCATCGTGAAGGGTTGGCGAACGACCAGCCTCGTGACGTGTCCCCTACTGGTGACGGTCGTGCTCAACCTCGTCACCGGTACGGCCGCCGCGCCCGCCCCGGTACCGGGTACCGGGTACCACCACCTCGGCGCGACCACCGTCGGTACCTGGTCGGGCGTGCTCGGCCGGATGTCGGTGACCGCGCCGGGAGTACGGGACGGCACGTACGACTTCGTCGCCAGCCGGTTCATGGTGAAGGCGGACACCGCGGACGGTACCCGGTGGCTGGA
This sequence comes from Rugosimonospora sp., assembly GCA_051986465.1. Classification (GTDB taxonomy): domain Bacteria; phylum Actinomycetota; class Actinomycetes; order Mycobacteriales; family Micromonosporaceae; genus DATEJJ01. The sequence goes on along the minus strand of JBPYFB010000420.1, from coordinate 19,753 downwards.
GGCGGGCTGGGCGCAGACCGGCTGGTCCGGGCGGGGCCGGCAGCGGGTGTACACATTCGACACCAACTCGAACCGGTGGATCTTCTACGACCAGTACCCGCTGAAGCCGGGCGACCGCATCGAGATCCAGATCACCGCTCATCACGGGGTATGGGTGGCGCGGCTGCTGTGGCACGGCGCGTGGTGGGAGCTGACCTCGCAGGTCCTGCCGTTCGGCGAACACGCGCTGGTGGAGCAGTACGTGGAGGTGTACGTGGACCCGCGGCGCGGCGGCCGGGTGGCGGTACCGCCGGTGCACGTGGACGGCGTACAGCTCGAACCGGAGCCGGGCGCGGCGATGCGCTCCTGGCAGCCTTCGACCGTACCCACCGACGCGAGTACCAGCGACGGCCAGTACTGCCTGGCGTGGCACGGCGGCTACGACACCTGGGCCGCCGGTAGCTGCCCCGCCGTTTAGCCTGGGCGCTACTTGACGCCGGCGTAGGAGTGCAGGCCGGAGATGACCAGGTTCACGCCGAACAGGTTGACCATCATGGCGACCCAGCCGATCACCGCGATCCAGGTCGCGACCGTGCGCTTGACGCTCGGGGTGGCGCGGGCGTGCAGGTACCCGGCGTAGAGCACCCAGGCCACGAACGACCAGGTCTCCTTCGGGTCCCAGCCCCAGTACCGGCCCCATGCCGCCTCGGCCCAGATCGCGCCGCAGATGATGGCGAACGTCCAGATCGGGAACGCGAACGCGTGGACGCGGAAGGTCAGCCGCTCCAGCCCGTCGGAGGCGGGCAGCCGGTCGCCGAGCGTGTACGGGAAGCGGTCCTTGCCGGCCTCGTACCCGGTCCGGATCAGGGTCAGCGCGGCGGCGACGAAGCCGACGAGCAGGATCCCGGAGGCGGTGATCGCGGCGGTCACGTGGATCTTCAGCCAGTACGAGTTGAGCGCCGGCATGAGCGGGCCGACCTTCGTGTACAGGCGCAGCGCGTCGGTACCGAGCAGCAGCACGAGTACGAGCGACACGAACAGGCCAAGCGGCCGTACCATCGGGCGCCGGCGCAGCAGGACCAGCCAGGCGGTGGCGCCGACGAGGCAGGCGGCGAGCACGAACTCGTACATGTTGCCCCACGGCACCCGGTGCGCGGCCAGGCCGCGCGTCACGATACAGCCGATGTGCGCGAGCCACGCGGCGACCGTGAGCCCGATCGCGATCCGGCCGGCGGCCGCGGCGACGGCGCGGTTCTCCAGCGGCCGGGGTTCAGCGACGGGCGGAGGTTCCACAGTAGACCGATCCACAGTGGACGGACCGCCGGCTCCGACCAGGATCCGTTCACCGGTGGCGATCCGCGCCACCACCCCCCGGCTGCCGAAGGCGTACTCGGCGGCGTACGAAAGCATCGCCAGCGCGTACCCCAGAATGGTTATCTCAAGCAGCAGATCCGACAACCCGCTCATGGTGCCCTCGCCTCTTGAACGATCGCCTCGAATTCGGCGTTGAAGCCGGTATATTCGCCGCGCGCCAGCGCGGCAGCGTCCACAGTGGAGCCGGAATCGCCGGTCTGTACCCGGAACCAGACCCGGCGGCGCCGGCCGAACAGCATGGTGATCAGGCCGACCAGCAGGCAGCCGGCGCCGATCAGGACGACCTTCTCGCCCGGGTCGTAACGCACCTGGATCGCGGCCCACGGGCGGGTGCCGAGGAACTCGACGCGCGAGCCGTCGTCCAGCGTCGCCGACTGGCCCGGCCGCAGCCGCAGCGGCGCGCTGGTCACCTGCTTCAGCCGGCCCCGGTCGATCTCGTCCTGGTCGAGCGTGTAGACCGAGTGCGGGATGCCCGCGTCCAGCCCCAGGTCGCCCCGGTACGGGGTGATCACCAGTACCGGGTTGCGCTCGGCCGGATAGATCGAGGTGGCGCTCGTACCATCCGAAGTCGGGATGTAGAAGCCCTGGAAGGCCATCTGCTGCTTGTTGTTCGGGTCGCGCCCGGTCGGCGGGATGTTCACGTCCGGGAACATGGCCAGACCGCTGCTGGTCAGCATCGGGTCCGTGCCTCTGAACGGCTCGACGGTCGTCTGGGTGTTCCCGTACCGGTCGGTGTAGCGGATCACCGGCGCGTACCCGTGGCCCATCAGGTACAGCCGCGCCTTCGACAGGCGCAGCGGATCGTTCACCTTGATCGTGGTGGTGCGCTGCGCGCCGCTGCCGATCGTGTACGCGAGATCCGCCGAGTACGCCAGCGGTTCGCCGGAGTCGTTGTAGCTGGCGTGGAACGCGTTGACCTGTACGCAGAACGGTTCGAGGTCGCCGGGGCGCACCCGGCTGCCCAGACCGTAGTCGTCGTATTGCTGCAGGGTGTTGCAGAACCCCTGGTCCGCACCGCTGACGACGACCCGGTCGGCGCGGTAGCCGAACATCGAGCCGAGCGCGACCCCGGTCAGGATCGCCAGCAGGGAGAAGTGGAACAACAGGTTCCCGGTCTCCTTGAGGTACCCCTTCTCGGCGCTGACGGTCACCGTACCGTCGGCGTTCTCCCGGGTACGCACCCGGAAGCGCCGCTTCTTCAGCAGGGCGTGCAAGCCCCGCGCTATTTCAACGGCGTCACCGCCCGAGGTCGCAACTGCCTGGCGGAACTGGGGCATGCGGTCCAGCCGGGCAGGAGCGTCAGGGGGTACCCGCAGCAGCGCGATCACATGCGCGCGCAGCCGGGGTACCAGGCACCCGACGAGCGAGGTGAACAGCAGCAGGTAGATCGCGGAGAACCAGGGCGAGGCGAAGACGTCGAACGCGGAGAACCGGTCCAGCAGCGGCGCCAGCTTCGGATGCGCCGAGAAGTACTGGGTGACCTGTTCCGGGTGGAGGTTGCGCTGCGGCAGCAGCGAGCCGGGGATCGCCGCGACGGCGAGCAGGAAGAGCAGGATCAGGGCGGTACGCATGCTGGTCAGCCAGCGCCACAGCCGCCGTAGCAGACCGATCGCGATCTGCCTGTTGTTGTCGGGCGGCCGCTCCGCCGTCGGCTTCTCCAAGATCTGCGCGCTCATATGCCAGTAGCCCCCGGGCCGATGGTGGCCTTGAGCCACGTGATGAAGTCCAGCCAGCCGCCGGTCACCAGCGCGAGCCCGACCAGTACGAGCAGCGCGCCGCCCAGCCGGGTCACCCACACGCTGTGCCGGCGGACCACCGCGAAGACTCCGAGCAGCTTGCGGAAGCCCAGGCCGAACGCGAGGAACGGGAGGCCCAGGCCCAGGCAGTACGCGATGACGAGAGTGATCGCGCGGTCCGTACCGCCGGTCGACGCCATCATGAGCACCGCGCCCAGCGTCGGCCCGGTGCACGGGGCCCAGGACAGCGCGAACACCGCGCCGAGTACGGGTGCTCCGGCCACTCCCGCCGCGGGCAGCCGGTGCAGCCGCAACTCCCGCTGCAGGCCCGGGATCAGGCCGGCGAAGGCGAGCCCCAGCACGATCACCAGGATGCCGATACCGACCTCGATCGCCCGCTCGTGGACGAGCAGCACCTTGCCCGCCCGCGCGGCGACCACGGCGGTCAGCGTGAAGACGGCGGTGAACCCGGCGATGAACAGCGACGAGCCGGCGAGGATCCGACCCCGTACCCGGGCGCCGCTGCGCGGTACGGGGTTGCCCTTCGGGTCGGTACCGAGGGCCGCGTCCAGGTCCGCGCCGGCCATCCCGGTCACGTACGAGAGGTAGCCGGGTACCAGCGGCAGTACGCAGGGCGACAGGAAGCTGACCAGCCCGGCGAGCGCCGCAACCGCCACCGCCAGCAACAGCGGCCCGCTGCTGGCGATGTTCGCGAACGAGCTGCCCATCGGCTCAGGTCTCCGCCGCGATCTTCCGTACCAGGTCGGCGAGGGCCTGCTCGGTCACGGCGGCGTGCACGGCCGCGGCGACGCGCCCCTGCTTGTCGATGACGACGGTGGTGGGCAGCGCGCTGGTCACGTCGCGGAAGTCCATCGCCACCCGGCCGGGTTGGTCGTACAGGCTCGGGTATGTCAGCCGGCCCTTCTCGAACGCCTGCGCCTTGCTCTTCACGTCGCGGGTGTTCACGCCGACGAAGACGACCCCACTGTCCTTTGTGGACTTGTACACGCTCTCCAGCGCCGCCGACTCCTCGACGCAGGGCGCGCACCACTCCGCCCAGAAGTTCACGACGACCACGTGGCCGTGGTGTGCGGCGAGGTCGAAGGTACCGCCGTCGAGCGTGGTACCCGAGACGGCGGGCGCGGCCACCCGCTTGCCGGCCGGGTACTCCACGGTCTTGCCGTCGCCGGCGACGTACCGGTTGCCGCCGTCGGCCTGCGCCGCGCCGCTACCGGAAGTACAGCCGGCCAGCGCGAGGAGGGCGACCGCCGGCACGAGGACCCGGCGGATCATCGCGACACCAGATGCGCGGCCGGCTCGACGTACCCGATGCCGACCAGCCGGGCGTCGTTGAAGTGGAAGCTGGTCAGGCTCGCGAGGGCGCACTGGCGGCGGCGCGGGTCGTGCCACAGCGCCTTGTGCTCCATGTACCGGCGCAGCGTCCAGATCGGCAACTGGTGCGATACGCATACCGCCTCGTGCCCCTCGGCGGCCACCCGGGCGGCCTCCAGCGCCGCGGCCATCCGCTTCGCGAGTATCTGGTACGGCTCGCCCCACGACGGCGTGATCGGGTTGCGCAGCGCCCACCAGTTCCGCGGGTCGCGCAGTGCGCCGTCGCCCACCGAGACCCGCTTGCCCTCGAAGAGGTTCCCGCTCTCGATGAGCCTGTCGTCGGTCTGCACCGGCAGGTCGAACCGCTCCATGAAGGGCTGCGCCGTCTCCTGCGCGCGCTCCAGCGGGCTCGCCACGAGATAGGTCACGTCGTGCCCGGACAGCCAGTCCGCCGCCGCCTTCGCCATCTGTACGCCCAGTTCGGAAAGGTGGTACCCGGGCAGCCGGCCGTACAGGACCTTCTGTGGGTTGAACACCTCGCCGTGGCGCAGTACATGGACGACGGTCTTCTTCACGCCCGCGCTCCCGCCGCCGCCGCGGCCGCCACCGGCAGCGCGCGGGCGATCTGGTCGAACGCGTCGTCGTCGAGCGCCGTCGACATGAACCACGCCTCGTACGCGCTGGGCGGCAGGTACACGCCCGCGGCCAGCATCGCGTGGAAGAACGCCCGGTACGCGGCCGCGTCCTGCGTCTTGGCGCCCTCGTAGTCGTAGACGTCCCGGTCCGTGAAGAAAATCGAGAACATGTTGCCGGCCATGGAGACGCGGTGCGGCACGCCGGCCGCGGACAGCGCGTCGGTGGCGAGCTTCGCGACGGTACGGGCGTTGTGGTCGAGGGTCGCGTACACCTCGGGCGTGGCGAGCCGTAGCTGTGTCAGGCCGGCGGCACAGGCCAGCGGGTTGCCGGAGAGGGTACCGGCCTGGTACACCGGGCCGGCCGGGGCCAGGCGCTGCATGACCTTCGCGCGCCCGCCGAACGCGGCCGCGGGCAGCCCGCCGCCCATCACCTTGCCGAACGTCCACAGGTCGGCCGGTACCGGGTCGAGACCGTGCCAGCCGGAGCGGGACACCCGGAAGCCGGTCATCACCTCGTCGAGAATCAGCAGCGCGCCGTGCGTCTGGGTCAGCTCGTACAGCCGAGCGTTGAAGCCCTGCCGGGGCGCGACGACACCCATGTTCCCGGCGGCCGCCTCGGTGATCACGGCGGCGATCTGGTCCCCGTACTGCTGGAACGCCTCGACCGCGGCGGCCACGTCGTTGTACGGCAGGACGATCGTCTCCGACGTCGTGGCGCCGGTGACCCCGGGCGTATCCGGCAGGCCGAGCGTCGCCACCCCCGAGCCCGCGGCGGCGAGCAGGGCGTCGACGTGACCGTGGTAGCAGCCGGCGAACTTCACGACCTTCGAACGGCCGGTGTATCCGCGAGCCAGGCGCAGCGCCGACATGGTGGCCTCGGTACCGGAGTTGACCAGGCGTACCTCGTCGACGGGGGTACGGGCGACGATCTCCTCGGCGAGTTCCACCTCGCCCGGGGTGGGCGTACCGAAGCTGGTACCGCGCGCCGCCGCCTCCTGTACCGCCGCGACCACCTCCGGATGGGCGTGCCCGAAGATCAGCGGCCCCCAGGAGCAGACCAGGTCGACGTAGCGCCGACCATCCGCGTCCGAAAGCCAGCAGCCCGAGCCGCGCACCATGAAGCGTGGCGTACCGCCGACCGCCCGGAATGCGCGGACAGGGGAGTTCACCCCGCCGGGCACCACGGCACGGGCGCGGTCGAACAATGCCTGTGAGGCGGGAGCCTCGGCCGGGTACGGGCCGGGGGCCGCGGAGTTCGCATCGGTCACAGCCCGGCCAGTATCTCAGCAGGGCCTTGACAGACGTCACGAGGGGCCACTACGGCAACCATGGTCATGTAGACAGCGAGTCCGAATCGAGCATTGCCGCTAGGCTAGGTGGCGTGGAGCGCCCGGAGTTGTTCATCTCGGTGACCCAGTCTCCGTCCGAGGCTGTGGTCCGGCTGACCGGGGAGATCGACCTCTCCAACGTGTCGGCGCTCTCCGCCGCGGTCGGCGACCTTCTCGCGGAGCACGCGCCCCGGGTCGTCCTCGATATGAGTGGCGTCACATTCTGTGACTCGCAGGGCCTGGGCACGCTGGTCGTTCTGTCCCGCCGAGCCACGATGGCGCAGAGCTGTCTGGTACTGACGAACGTGGGCGATTTCCTGATCCGCGTCCTCGACATCACCGGCCTGCGCCCCGCTTTGATGATCCATTAATATTGGCGCTCGCTTCGCTCGCGCGGGCCTGGGGCCTCAGCCCGCTCTCTTCCCTCGTCGCCGCCCATCGCTTCGCTCGGGACGCTCCTCAGTCCAGAGAGCGGCGGCCCCAGGCCGGAGTGGCTGGGGTGGGCTGGCGGTTCTCTCAGCTACGTCGCTCGGGCACGTTGGAGGATGTCGGCGGCTCTGGTGGCGCGCTGCGGGTCGTCGCCGACGAGTAGCGGCAGCACCTCGTCGACGGCCGAGGCCAGCGTCCGGTACCGGCGCGCCGCCTCCCCGTACGCCTCCAACTGCCGGTTCTTCTTCCACAGCTCCACGAATACCGAGACCTTGGCCCGCAGTACCCACGGATCAAAGGGTTTGGTCAGATAGTCCACCGCGCCGACGGCATAGCCGCGCACCGCGAGATGGGCCTCCCGGTCCGCGGCCGTGAGGAAGATGATCGGCACGTGGCGCGTGCGCTCCCGCTGCTTGATGTGGCTCGCCGTTTCGAACCCATCCATGTCCGGCATCTGCGCGTCGAGCAGGATCACCGCGTAGTCCTCGATGAGCAGCTGTTTGAGCGCGGCCTCGCCGCCGTCCACCGCGACCGTCTCCAGAGCCAGGCCCTGCAGGATCGCCTCCAAGGCGATCAGGTTGTCTCGCCGGTCATCGACGAGCAGCACCTTCGCCGTCGGTTCAATGGTCCCCGTCACGTACGCCTCCCTATCCATCGGTGAGGCGCAGGTGGGTCGGCTTGATCATCGCGCTCCGCCCTCCTGCGCCACCCGAGTCACCCATGACGCCATCAGCTCCAGGAGCTCGTCGAGATCGACCGGCTTGGTGATGTAATCGCTGGCGCCCGCCGCCAGCGCCGACTCCCGGTCACCCGGCATCGCCTTTGCCGTCAAGAACACGACGGGCAGGTCCGCGAAGTTACGATTTCGGCGGATCGCCGCTGTCGTCTCGTACCCATCCTGGTCGGGCATCATCGCGTCCATCAACACGATCTGTACGGCGGGATGCTCGGTGAGTAGCCGGATCCCGTCGGAGCCGTTGTCGGCGTAGAGCACCGACATGCCGTGCAGCTCCAGTGCGCTGGTGAGCGCGAACACATTGCGCACGTCGTCGTCGATGATCAACACCGTAGCGCCGTCGAGCTGGTGGGCGGCAGGGGTGGCGCGGCGCTGGGCGACCGCGACCGTACGGAGGATGGCCGGCGTGCTCTGAGATCCTGGTCCCGGCAGCGACACCATGCCCAGGCCGGGCAGCGGTGCCACATCCGGGAGCAGTACGTCGGGCAGGTACAGGGTGAAGGTCGAGCCCGTGCCCGGCTGTGAGGAGACCGCGATCGAGCCGCCGAGCAGGCGTGCGAGTTCCCGGCTGATCGACAGGCCGAGGCCGGTGCCGCCGTACTTGCGGCTGGTCGTGCCGTCCGCCTGCTGGAACGCCTCGAAGATGAGCGCCAGCTTGTCGTCCGAGATGCCGATACCGGAATCGCGAACCGTGAACGCGATCGCGTCGCGCCCGTCGCTGAGCGGGCTCCGCCCGGCCGGTACGGGCTCCATGCGAAGCGTGACCGAGCCGTTGTCGGTGAACTTCACCGCGTTGGAGAGGAGGTTGCGCAGGATCTGTTGGAGTTTCTGCGGGTCGGTGACCATCAGCTGAGGCAGTTCGTCGGCGGCCTCCACCTCGAAGGCCAGGCCCTTCTCCTCGGCCTGCGGTGCGAACGCCTGCACGACATAGTCGCGGATGTCGGCCAGGCGCACGTCCGACCGGTCCACGTCCATCCGGCCGGCCTCGATCTTCGACAGGTCGAGGATGTCGTCGATCAGCGCGAGCAGGTCCGAGCCGGCGCTGTGGATCGTACGGGCGAACTCGATCTGCTTGGGCGACAGGTTCTCTTCCGGGTTGTCTGCCAGCAGCCGGGCCAGCAGCAGCAGGGAGTTGAGCGGGGTACGCAGCTCGTGGCTCATGTTGGCGAGGAACTCCGACTTGTACTGCGAGGCCTCGGCGAGCTGCTGTGCCTTCTCCTCCAGCCCGGCGCGGGCCAGCTCGATCTCCCGGTTCTTCGTCTCGATGTTGGCGTTCTGCTCGGAGAGGAGGGTCGCCTTCTCCTCCAGTTCGGCGTTGGTGCGCTGCAGCTCGGCCGACTGCTCCTGCAGTTCGTGCGCGAGCCGCTGGGACTGGCTGAGCAGCTCCTCGGTGCGCCGGTTGGCGAGGATCGTGTTGAGCGCGACGCCGATCGTGGCGACGAGCCGCTCCAGGAACGCCAGGTGCAGCTCGCTGAAGGTCCGTACCGAGGCGAACTCGATGACGCCGAGCAGCTCGCCCTCGAACAGCACCGGCAGTACGACAAGGTCGCTCGGCGGCGTCTCGGCCAGCCCGGAGCGGATGGTCAGCCGGCCGCTGGGCGGTGCGCCCACCCGTATCGTGCGGCGGGACGCGGCCGCCTGGCCGACCAGGCCCTCGCCGAACGCGAAGACCACCTCGGTATCCAGCGCCACGAACCCGTATGAGGCGGACAGCCGCAGCCGCCGGGCGCCGTCGTGCTGCGTGACGAGGAAGAACGCGCCAAGCTGCGCATCGACGAGGGTGGTCACCTCGCCCATGATCATCCGGCATACCTCGCCGAGGTCCCGCTGGCCCTGCATCAGGCCACCGATGCGCGCCAGGTTGGAGTCGAGCCAGCCCTGCTCCGCGTTTTTCTTGGTGGTCTCGCGGAGCGTGACGATCATCTGGTTGATGTTGTCCGTCAGCTCGGCAACCTCGCCCTGCGCCTCGACCGCGATGCGCTGAGTCAGATCGCCACGAGTCACGGCCGTGGAAACCTGGGCGATGGCGCGTAGCTGCGTGGTGAGCGTCGAGGCGAGCTGGTTGACGTTTTCGGTCAGGTCGCGCCAGGTACCCGCGACGCCGCGCACCTGAGCCTGTCCGCCCAGCTTCCCCTCGGTACCCACCTCACGGCCCACCCGGGTCAGCTCGTCGGCGAATGAGGAGAGCTGGTCGACCATCGTGTTCACGGTGTTCTTGAGTTCGAGGATCTCACCGCGTGCGTCCACCGTGATCTTCTGGCTCAGATCGCCCAGCGCCACGGCCGTGGTCACCTGGGCGATGTTGCGCACCTGCGAGGTCAGGTTCGACGCCATCAGGTTCACGTTGTCGGTCAGGTCCCGCCAGGTACCGGCGACCCCGCGCACCTGAGCCTGCCCGCCCAGCTTCCCCTCGGTACCCACCTCACGGGCCACCCGGGTCACCTCGTCCGCGAACGAGGACAACTGATCCACCATCGTGTTCACGGTGCTCTTGAGTTCGAGGATCTCACCGCGCGCATCCACCGTGATCTTCTGCGACAGATCCCCCGACGCCACCGCCGTGGTCACCTGCGCGATATTGCGCACCTGCAACGTGAGGTTCGACGCAAGCTGGTTCACGCTCTCGGTCAGATCCCGCCAGGTACCCGCCATCCCGCGTACCTGAGCCTGCCCACCCAACTTCCCCTCGGTACCCACCTCACGCGCCACCCGGGTCACCTCGTCGGCGACCGAGGAGAGCTGGTCCACCATCGTGTTGACGGCTTCCTTCAGCTCCAGGATCTCGCCCTGCGCCACCACCGTGATCTTCTGGGACAGGTCGCCGTTGGCGACGGCGGTCGCGACCTGCGCGATGTTGCGCACCTGCGAGGTCAGGTTGGACGCCATCGAGTTGACGTTGTCGGTGAGGTTCTTCCAGGTACCCGCGACGCCCGGTACCTCCGCCTTGCCGGACAACTTGCCCTCGGAGCCCACCTCGCGCGCGACCCGGGTGACCTCCTCGGCGAACAGCCGCAGGGTATCGGTGAGCGAGTTGACCGTATCGGCGAGCTCGGCGACCTCGCCCCGAGCCGAGACGGTGATCTTCTGGGACAGGTCGCCGTGCGAGATCGCGGTCGTCACCTGCGCGATGGACCGCACCTGATTGGTGAGGTTTGCGGCCATCTGGTTCACGTTGTCGGTCAGATCCCGCCAGGTACCGGAGACGCCCCGCACGTCTGCCTGGCCACCCAGCTTGCCCTCGGTGCCCACGTCCCGGGCGACCTGCGTCACCTGGTCGGCGAACGAGGAGAGCTGGCCGACCATCGTGTTCACGGTGCGACCGATGCGCAGGAACTCACCGCGCAGCGGCTGACCGTCCATCTCCAGGGCCATGGGCTGGGAAAGGTCGCCCTCGGCAACCGCGACAATCACCCGAGCGATTTCGGTGGTGGGGCGGGCGAGATCGTCGATGAGCGCGTTGACCGCCCGTACCCCTTCGGCCCACGCGCCCTCGAACGCCTCTTCGTCGATGCGCTCGGTGAGACGTCCCTCACGCCCAACGACGCGCCGGATGCGTACGAGCTCCCGGTTACGCCGGGATTGCGTTTCAACGACCGCGTTGAAGGCATCTGCGACCTCACCGGCGAGGCCGGTGCGACGGCGTAGGCGTACCTTGAAATCTCCGTGCTCGACTCGGCGTAAGGCCTCCGCAAGCTCAGACAGGAGTGGGTCATCGCCCACGTCTGGAGTGGGACGATTATGCACGGTAGTCATGTCACTCCAGTCCGTCGTCGGGGGCGAGACTGATCCCCATCATGACCCGTTCAGGTGTCAGAAAGCGACCCGTGCGGTTGGCTTATTACCCCACTTCGGTGGAGACTCCTAGCGTGTCAGCTACCGTGGTCCGACGTGTCCGGCTGCCTGCCGACAGCCGTACGCCGGCGGCGGCAAGGGCATTGGTCCGCTCGGTGCTATCCGAAGCGGACCTTACCGGCCTGCTCGACGAAGCACTGCTGTTGACGACCGAGTTGTCCACGAACGGGGTATTGCACGCGGGCACCGATATCGACATCGAGGTCGTTGCGGAGAGCGGCGCGCTGACCGTCACCGTCACCGACTACTCCACCGGTACCCCCGCCATCGCGGCTGGCCGGTCCCACCACTCGGATGTGCCGGAGCGCGGCCGTGGTCTGTTCCTTGTGGACCATTTCGCCGCCGCCTGGGGAGTCACCCACCACGCCAACGGCAAGGGCGTGTGGTTCCGGCTCGGTGGCAGGTTGGACGGGGAGACCCCGACCATGTACCTGCCCGGTACCGGATATCCCGCGCCACAGATGCCCTCCGCGGAGGCGGCCGACGTGCTGATGCGGCGCACCTCCCGGTCCCGCGTCAACGAGCGCTACACCGCGCATGCCGCCGCCACCGGCGCGCTGCCCACGCCGGCCGCGATCGGCGGGCTCGCCGCGATCGAACTGCACGGCGCGGACGCCAGCGCCACCGGCCCCACCTCGGCCATCGGCAAGCTGCTGAGCCGGTTGTGCAGCGCGATCGGCGCCACCGCGGGCGTGTTGCAGCTCGACCGGGCCGACGGCAACGGGCTCGTCCCGCTCGCCGAGTACGGCCTGCGGATCCCGCCGGACGCGGAGGCGATACGCGAGCCGCTCGCGGTCTCCCGGCCGTGGCGCGGCGAGCTCGCGGTCGTCGCGCCCAGCGCCGGCGGGTACGCCCAGCCGCTGGCGAAGCTGACCGCCGAACGGGCGAGCCTCGCGCTGGAGAACGACCGGCTGCGCCGCGCCGATCTGCGCCGCCAGGCGTGGTTGACCTTCCTCGCCGAGGCGAGCGAGCTGCTCGCGCAGTCGCTCGAGGTGGACCTCACGATCGCGTTGATCCCGCGGCTGATCGTGCCACGCCTCGGCCAGTGGTGCGGCGTGTACATGACCGACGAGTGGGGCGACCCGCAGCTCGCCGCTGCCGCGCACAGCGACGAATCCGCCATCGGCGACCTGCTCACCGACCTGGCGCTACCGGGGCCGGAGGGTCCGCAGGCGCGGCTGCGCGAGGCGCTGCGCGGCCTGCAGGTACCGTTGCCGGCACCGGTCGACGGCTTCGCGCTCCCGCTGATCGCTCGCGGCCAGCGGCTCGGTGCGCTCGCGGTCGGACGCCACCTCGACCACCGCCAGGATCCGCAGGAGCTGGCCATCATCGAGGATGTGGCGCGGCGCGCGGCGCTCGCCGTGGACAACGCGCGCATCCACGCGGAGCGGCGCCGGGTCGCGGAGACCCTGCAGCAGTCGCTGCTGCCGCCGGCGCTGCCCGCCGTCGCGGGCATCGCGTTCGGCGCCGAGTACGTGCCGACGCTCGGCGACGCCGACGTGGGCGGGGACTTCTACGACGTGGTACCGATGCCCGACGGTCGCTGGCTCGTCGTGGTCGGCGACGTCTCGGGCAAGGGGGTACAGGCGGCGGCGGTCACCGGACTGGTACGCGACGTGATCCGGGTACTGATCCGGGACGGGCGCCCGCTACCGGAGATGCTGCGCCGCATCAACGAGACGCTGGTGGAGCGCGGCGGCGGCCGGTACTGCACGCTCGCCATGGCGGCCGTCGGTGTGGGCGAGGAGAACCGGCTCGACATCAACCTGCACCTGGCCGGCCACGACAAGCCCGTACTGCTCGGTACCGACGGGATGGCGCGCTTCGTCGGCGCGCCCGGCACCGCACTCGGCCTGCTGCCCAAGGTGTCGACGCCGAGCGCGTCGGTGCCGATGCGCCCCGGCGACACGCTGGTCTTCTACACCGACGGGGTCACCGAGCGGCGCCGCGGCGAGGAGCTGTTCGGGCTGGACCGGCTGCGCGAGGCGGTGGGGCCGCTCGCCGGCTACGCGGCCGACGTGGTCGCCGCCCGGCTGCGCGCGGCCGCGCTCGGGTTCTCCACCGAACCGCCCCGCGACGACATCGCGATCCTGGCCCTGCGCAACGACTTCAGCGTCTGACCAGCTAGCGGCCAGCGGCGTCAGCGCATCAGGGACGCGTCCAGGACCTCGATCGTGTGCCGCACCGGTATCGACTCACCCGCCCTGCGCAGGGCCGCGTCGATCTGGAGCAGGCAGCCCGGGTTGCCGGCGACGATCACGTCCGCGTCGGTCGAGAGGATCGCGCTCGCCTTGCGGTCGCCCAGCTCCGTCGCCGGTTCGGGCTGTAGCAGGTTGTAGACGCCGGCCGAGCCGCAGCAGGTACCGCCGTCGGGTACCTCCAGCAGGCGCAGCGACGGTATCTGCGCGAGCAGCGCGCGCGGCTGCGCCGTCACGCCCTGACCGTGCGCGAGGTGGCACGCGTCGTGGTACGCCACGGCCAGCGGTACCGGGTGCCGGGTGGCGATCGGCTCCAGCTCGGCGAGCACCTCGGTGACGTCACGTACCCGCTCCGCGAGGCGCGCCGCCGGTGCCGCCCAGCGCGGATCGTCGGCGAGCAGCCGCGCGTACCCCTTCATCGCGGAGCCGCACCCGGCCACGTCGGTGACGATCGCGTCGACCCCGGCCCGGCTGAACGCGGCGATCGTGCGCCGGGCGAACCGCCTGGCCTGGTCGCGGCGGCCGGCGTGCAGCGACAGCGCACCGCAGCAGCCCTGCCCGCGCGGGACCACGACATCACAGCCCTCCAGCGCGAGCACCCGCGCGGTCGCGGCGCTCACGTGCGAGTAGAACGCATGCTGGACGCAGCCGGTGAGCAGGCCGATCACGGCCCGGCGGGCGCCGGGGCGGCCACCGGGGCGGGCCCGGACGCGCGGCGGCAGGTGCACCGGGTGCCGGATCGGCGGGGCGAGCGCCGCCGCCGCCCGGGCGGTGTGCCCGGCGATCGCGGGTGGGTTCACGCCGAGGCGCAGCGGCACGCGCAGGGCGGCCATCCGGCGCGGGTACGGGAAGAGCGCGAAGATGGCCTCGCGCAGTGCCCGGTCGCGGGCCGGGCGGGCCGGCTCGACCGCGACCCGGCCGTACTCGATGATCTCCTCGTACTTCACGCCGGACGGGCACGCGGGTACGCAGGCCAGGCAGCCCAGGCACTGGTCAATGTGGACGGACACCTGCTCGGGTGTGGCGGCACCGTCGAGCATCTGGCGCAGCAGGTGGATCCGGCCGCGTGGCGAGTCGGCCTCCTCGCCCCACAGTTGGTACGTGGGGCAGGCGGGCAAGCAGAATCCACAGTGGACGCAAGCGTCCGTCAACTCCCGGATGTCCATCAGATACCGCCCACAAACCGGCCGGGCGACAGCAGCCGCCGCGGATCGAACTGCTCCTTGACGCGCCGCATCAACGAAAGGCCCCGGGCCGGCCCCCACATGTCCAGCGCCGCGCGCAGCGGCGACGGCGCGCACAGCACGACACAGCTGCCCTCGCGCGCGAGGAGTGTCGTGCGCACCGAGTCCAATATGGACTCCAGGCGCTCGGCGGGAAGCGTGCCGGGCAGGGCGGCGTACACGACACCGAGGCCGGCGCTGCCGCGTACCGGGAAGGGCGTACCGGCCGCGTCGCGCAGCGCGTAGAGCGCCGCGTGTACCCCGGCGGCGGGTACCGCGAGGCGCAGCGCCACGTCCTGGTTGTTGAACGGGTACCGGCCCCACCACGCGGGTGCTTCGTCCACTATGGACGCATCGGCGCCGAGGATCGCCGCGGCAGCCTCGCACCGGGCCGCGACGCCGGGTACCGAGCCCTCGAACAGCACCGCGAGCTGCCCGCCCGGCGTCGCCTCGCCCTCCCGCTGCCGGGGCAGTACGGGCAGCGACGGCAGGTCGACCTCGATCGCGGTCGGCGACAGCGTGGACGCGAGCAGGTCACCGACGAGCGAGGCGACCTCGGCCGGGTTGTGTACGCCGCGCACCACGAATGCGCGGCGGGCCGGTACCGGATGCAGCCGGAAGGTGGCCGAGGCGATCACGCCGAGCGTGCCGTACGAGCCGCAGAGCAGCTTGCCCAGGTCGTACCCTGCCACGTTCTTGACGACCCGCCCGCCGGCACGCGCGAGCGTACCGTCGGCACGCGCGAACTCCACGCCGAGCAGCAGGTCGCGCGGTGCCCCGAAGGTGTGGCGCAGTGGCCCCGCCTCGCCGGTCGCCAGGATCCCGCCGATCGTCGCCTCGACCGAGGGCGGGTCGAGGGCCAGCCGTTGCCCGGCGCGCGCGAGCACGGCCTGTACCGCGCGCAGGGGCGTACCCGCGCCTATCGTCGCCACGAGATCGGCCGCGCTGTGCTCGTGTACCCCCGCCAACCGACCGGTGTCCACCACGACGTCCACTGTGGACGGAGGGGGACCCCAGTCGAGCTTCGTCCCGTCGCCCCGGGGCACGGCCGTGAGGTCGGCGTCGGCACAGCGCGCCAGCACCTCGCCCAGCGACGTTGCGTCGCGCGGCGCGGCCACGAAGCGCGGCTGCACCCCGCCCACGGTATCGGCGGGGCCGGCGTCGCGGGCCGGACCGCCCACGGCCAGATCCGTCGCGCTCACCACAGCTCGGCTCCCGGCTCGGCTTCGGCGCGGGCGGCTTGCGGGTCCGCGTCAGCGTCCCGCCGGGGCCGGGGCGGCTCGCCGCACAGCCGCGGCGTCGGGAAGACCTTGCCGGGATTCGCCAGCCCCGCCGGATCGAAGGCGCACCGCACCAGCTGCATCGTGTCCAGGTCGGTGTCGCTGAACATGCGCGGCAGCTTGGCCGCCTTGTCCACGCCCACGCCGTGCTCCCCGGTGATGGAGCCGCCGCGCGCCACGCAGAGGTCCAGGATGGCGCCGGAGACCTGCTCGGCGGCGTCCAGCGCGCCATCCCGGGTGCCGTCGTAGAGCACCAGCGGGTGCAGGTTGCCGTCGCCCGCATGGAAGACGTTGGCCACCCGGATGCCGGCCGCGCTCGCCAGGCCGTCGATCTCGCCCAGCACCTCGGCGAGCGCCGAGCGCGGGATCACGCCGTCCTGCACGATGTAGTCCGGACTGATCCGGCCGACCGCGGCAAAGGCCGACTTGCGCCCCTTCCAGATCGCCGCCCGGGCCGCCGCGTCGGCCGCCACCCTGATCTCGAACGCCGCCGCGCACAGCTCGCGCACCGCCGCCACCTCGGCCTCGACCTCCACCGCCGGGCCGTCCAGCTCCACAATCAGCACGGCGCCCGCGCCGGCCGGGTATCCGCAGGCCACCGCCTGCTCCGCGGCGGTGATGGCGAGCGCGTCCATGATTTCCACGGCCGCCGGGGTCAGCCCGGCCGCGACGATGGCGCTGACCGCGGCGCCGGCCGCCTCGATCGTGCGGAACGCGGCGAGCAGGGTCACCACAGATTCGGGGGTACGCAACAGCTTGACCACGATCTTCGTGGCGATGCCCAGGGTGCCTTCCGAGCCGATGAACACGCCGGTCAGGTCGTAACCGGGCGTCTCGGCGGCCTTGCCCGGCCCGATCCACACGAGTTCCCCGTCCGGCGTGCAGATCTCCAGCCCGGTGGCGTGGTGGACGGTGAAGCCGTACTTGACGCAGTGCGCGCCGCCCGAGTTTTCCGCGACGTTGCCGCCGATCGAGCAGATCTGCTGGCTCGACGGGTCGGGCGCGTAGTAGTACCCGGCGGAGCCGACCGCCTGGCTGATCGCGAGGTTGATGACGCCGGGCTCCACGACGGCACGCCGGTTCGGCAGGTCGATGTCGAGAATCTTGCGCATCTTCGCGGTAACGATGAGCACGCCCGTCTCGACCGGCAGGGCACCGCCGGACAGGCCGGTACCGGAGCCCCGCGCGACGAACGGGACACCGAGATCGCGGCAGGCCCGTACGGTCTCCTGGACCTGCTCGGCGGTCTCCGGCAGCACGACCAGCCCGGGTACGCAGCGGTACGAGGTGAGCCCGTCACACTCGTACGTCCGCCTGGTCGCCTCGTCCGTGATGAGTGCGGCGGGGCCGAGCGCGTCGCGCAGGCGTCGGGCGAGCGTGTCGAGCAACGAGGTCAAGGGCTCCTCCGGCGGGGTGCCTTGGGGCTGACGGCGGTGGTAGCGCCCAGGTCATGCGTTCCGGAACAGCTGGCCTTAGCCGCTGTGTGATGACTCGAACTCGGACGGTGGGGACGACGGATCAAGGATCGCGAACCTGGGGCAACGAAACCTGTACGCATGCTGAGGTTACGCACATGGCGCCTTAAAGGACACCGTACAGACGTTCTACTCCGGGAGCAATCCCGAAACCGTAGTAGCAAGCGCGGTCACGAGGGGGGCAGGTAACGTACGCACGTGACGATCTCACCGCCCATTGCCAAGCGGATCCCGCACGAGCGGGTACACCACGGCGATCACGTCATCGACGAGTATGCATGGCTCGCGAACAAGGAAGACCCGGACACCGTCGCCTACCTCAAGGCGGAGAACGCGCACACCGAGGCGGCGACGGCGCACCTGGCCGGGCTGCGGGAGACCGTCTTCAACGAGATCAAGTCGCGCACCCAGGAGACCGACCTGTCGGTACCCACACGCAAGGGCGGGTACTGGTACTACGCGCGTACGGTCGAGGGCCAGCAGTACCCGATCCTCTGCCGGCGAGCGGTCGCGGACGGCGAGGTGGACCCGCCCGCCACCGCTGACGGCACACCGCTGCCCGGCGAGGAGGTGCTGCTGGACGGCAACGCGCTCGCCGAGGGGCACGATTTCTTCGCGTTCGGCACGTTCGACGTCAGCCCGGACGGGCACTGGCTCGCGTACTCCACGGACTTCTCCGGCGACGAGCGGTTCACCCTGCGGGTCAAGGACCTGCACACCGGTGACGTGCTCAGCGACACGATCCCCGACACCTTCTACGGCTCGGCGTGGTCCGCGGACGCCTCGACGCTGTTCTACGTCACGGTCGACGAGGCGTGGCGGCCGTACCGGGTGTGGCGGCACGTGATCGGTACGCGGGCCGACGAAGACCTGGTGGTGCACGAGGAGCTGGACGAGCGCTTCTGGGTGGGCGTGGAGCTGACCCGCTCGGAGCGGTACGTGCTGATCGATGTGAGCAGCAAGCTCACCGCCGAGGTCTGGTTCATCCCGGCCGAGCGGCCGCTGTCCGCGCCGCGGGTCGTCGCACCCCGGCAGCAGGGCGTCGAGTACTCGGTGGAGCATCACGGCGACCGGTTCCTGATCCTGCACAACCGGGACGCCGAGGACTTCGCGCTCGCGTACACCCCGGCAGCCGAGCCGGGCGAGTGGCACCCGCTGATCGAGCACACCCCCGGTGTCCGACTGTTGCAAGTGGACGCGTTCGAGAAGTACCTCGTGCTGGCCCTGCGCCGGGACGGCCTGACCGGCTTGCGGGTGCTGCCGATCGACGCGGGCGAGGCGTACGACATCGCGTTCCCGGAGCCGCTGTACACCGTCGGGCCGGACGACAACCGCGAGTACCGCACGACGTCGTTCCGGCTGCACTACGCGTCGCTGGTGATACCGAACTCGGTGTACGACTGCGACCTGCGCACCGGCGAGCTGACCCTGCGCAAGCGCAAGCCGGTGCTGGGCGGGTACGACCCGGAGCGGTACGAGCAGCACCGGGAGTGGGCGCTGGCCGACGACGGTACCCGGGTACCGGTCTCGCTGGTGTGCCGCGCGGGTACGCCTCGCGACGGCTCGGCACCCTGCGTCCTGTACGGGTACGGCTCGTACGAGTCCTCGATGGACCCGTGGTTCTCGATACCGCGACTGTCCCTTGTGGACCGTGGCGTGGTGTTCGCGGTCGCGCATGTGCGCGGCGGCGGCGAGATGGGCCGCGCCTGGTACGACAGCGGCAAGCTGCTGGCGAAGAAGAACACGTTCACCGACTTCGTGGCGTGCGCGCGGCACCTGGCGAAGGCGGGCTGGACCTCGCCGTCCCGCCTGGTCGCGCGCGGCGGCTCGGCGGGCGGCCTGCTGATGGGCGCGGTGGCGAACCTCGCGCCGGACGCGTTCGCCGCGGTCGTGGCGCAGGTGCCCTTCGTCGACGCGCTGAACACCATCCTCGACCCGTCGCTGCCGCTGACCGTCACCGAGTGGGAGGAGTGGGGCAACCCGCTTGCGAATCCGGAGGTGTACGCGTACATGAAGTCGTACACGCCGTACGAGAATCTGTCCGATGTGGACTATCCGGCGATCCTCGCGGTGACCAGCCTCAACGACACCCGGGTGCTGTACCACGAGCCGGCGAAATGGGTGGCCCGGCTGCGCGCGATCGCGCCCCGGACCGACGTACTGCTCAAGACCGAGA
>JBPYFB010000419.1:0-5527 GCA_051986465.1 Rugosimonospora sp. | reverse complement strand
CGGTCGGTCTCGCCGCTGCCGCCTGCACTCACAGTTCACGGCCCCTTCGTGTGGGGCGCTAGTTGTGCAGTCAGCGTAGGTCGCCGCGCACCCATTCGAATAGGTGCACTGCCAAGGTCAAATTACGGAAGATGCTCAGGTCCAGTTCAGCGTACGCATCAGTCTCTCCTGCCCCAACCGCCTCAGGTGTAACAGGAGGAACTGTATGTTGCGGACTGCAAGGTGCGCATCAAATTTTGTCCTCTATTTCGGCATATGCGAAGGAGGACCAGCTTTATGTACATCCAGTAATGGAATGACTGCGGAATGCTACGACAGGTGCCCGGCTAATCACGAGCGAGCCGGTTTCAGAGCCACCCGTATTCATTGATGAGTGGCAATAAGCCGTATGAATCTGTGATTCGCACATCGCGGCCTCCACGGAGGGAGGAGTCCCCCCAACAAAGTTACGCGCTGTCATCCCGAACGGCTCACCCGAGTGGGGTACAGATCGTGGGACGCGCGTCCAGGGGCATCTGTACCCGTAGGCTGTTTAGCGTGGTGGAATCGCGGTTGACACACGTGGACGAGACCGGTGCGGCCCGCATGGTCGACGTGTCCGGCAAGGTACCCTCCGTGCGGCGAGCGGTTGCTCTCGGTGAGGTCCGAACTACTCCGGAAGTGGTTGAGTTACTACGAAATAACTCCCTGCCAAAGGGCGATGCGCTCGCGGTGGCGCGCATCGCAGGCATCATGGGCGCCAAGCAAACCCCCGCGCTGATACCTCTATGTCATCCCATCGCATTGCACGCCGTGACGGTTCAACTCGATCTGGACGATTCTGCCGTCCGGATATCCGCATCTGTGAAAACCGCTGACCGGACGGGTGTTGAAATGGAGGCCCTGACGGCGGTGGCCAGCGCAGGGCTGGCCCTGATCGACATGATCAAGGCAGTCGACCCCGCGGCGAGCATCGAGCGGGTACGGGTGGCCAGCAAGGAGGGTGGCAAGACCGGCGACTGGCGGCGCCCCGAGGACCGGCCATGATCCGGGTACGGGTGGTGGTCGCCTCCAACCGGGCCGCCGCTGGCGTGTACGAGGACACCAGCGGTCCGCTCCTGGTTGCCGGCCTGCGCGAGCAGGGATTCGAGGTCGACGAACCGGTCGTGGTACCCGACGGGGAGCCCGTGCTCAACGCGCTGCGCGAAGCGGTGGCCGATGGCCTCGACGCCGTACTGACCAGCGGCGGTACCGGCATCACCCCGACCGACCGCACGCCGGAGATGACTCGGCGGGTGCTGGACTACGAGGTACCGGGCATCGCCGAGGCGATCCGCGCGTACGGGCTGGCGAAGGTACCGACAGCTGCTCTTTCACGCGGCCTGGCCGGCGTGGCCGGCAGTACCCTCATCGTCAACCTCCCCGGCTCGCGCGGTGGGGCCAAGGACGGCCTGGCGGTGCTCGGCCCGATCCTGGCGCACGCCGTGGACCAGCTCCGCGGCGGCGATCATCCGTCAGCCGGATAGGCTGGCGGCGTGATTTCGCCGCTGGAATCCGTCCTGTCGCAGCTTGACGCGCCCGGCGGGCCGATGCCGTGGTCGCAGGCCCGGGCCCGCGCGCACGCCGCTGGCGCCGCGCTGGCGCTGGCGCCGGCAGAGGTGTCGCTGGCCGGTGCGGACGGCTCGGTTCTGGCCCAACCGCTGGTCGCGCGGACCGACCTGCCCCCGTTCGTCACGTGCAGTGTGGACGGCTGGGCGGTGCGGGGGTCGGGTCCGTGGCGGGCGGTGGGCACCGTGCTAGCCGGCGGCGTGGCGCCGCCACTGGTCGAGGACGGCACCTGCGTGCAGATCGCGACCGGGGCGATGGTGCCGGACGGCGCCACCCAGACGGTGCGGATCGAAGATTCCACTCTGGACGATGGCCAGGTCAACGGCCGTTCGCGCACCTCGCCGGAGTGGCGGCGGCCGGGCGATGAGTCGGTACGGGGCGAGGAGCTGCTCGCCGCCGGTACCCCTGTCACGCCCGGGGTGATCGGGCTGGCCGCGTCGTGCGGGTACGACACCCTGCCGGTGCGGCCGGTGGCCAAGGCGGCGCTGCTAATTTTCGGCGACGAGCTGCTGACGAGCGGCGTCTCCGGCGATGGGCGGGTACGCGACGCGCTGGGTCCGGCGCTGCCGGCGTGGCTGGCGCGGTTGGGTGCGGCGGCCGCCACGGTCGCGGGTCCGGTCGAGGACACGCTGGACGCTCACGTCACGGCGATCGGCGAGGCGTTGGCGGGCGGTGCGGACCTCATCTGTACAACTGGTGGGACCATGCGCGGTCCGGTTGACCACCTGCACCCCGCACTGGACCGGCTGGGCGCTCAGTACATTGTGGACTCCGTCGAGGTGCGGCCCGGGTTCCCGATGCTGGTGGCGGCAGTACCCCGACCCGACGGTGGGACCGCGCTGCTGGGCGGGCTGCCCGGCAACCCGCAGTCCGCCATCGTCGCGCTGCTGTCTCTCGTCGCGCCTGCTCTTACCGGGCTGCGGGGCCGGCCACTGCCCGCGTTGTCCCGGGTACGCGTGGGGGCTGACATTCCGGGGCGGGGCGGGTACACCCATCTGGCCCTGGTGCGGCGCGGGCCGGACGGTCTGGCCCACCCGGTGTCGCACGTCGGCTCGGCGATGCTGCGCGGGCTCGCCCAGGCGTACGGCTTCGCCGTCATCCCGCCGTCGTCCAACGCGACCGCCGGCGACGAGGTCGACCTGCTGCCGTTGCCGCTGCTGGAGGGTGAGCTGCCGTGATCGAGATCCGTTCGTCGACGTTGGACGTGGCCGCGCACGAGCGGGCGGTCGCGCATCCGGCTGCTGGCGGGGTCGTGGTGTTCCAGGGCGTGGTGCGCGATCACGACGGCGGGCGGGGTGTGACGCTGCTGGAGTACGAGGCGCACCCGACCGCGGAGGCGGTGCTACGCGAGGTGGCCGGCGAGTTCACTGCCGACCCGGAGGTGTATGCGCTGGCCGTGTCGCACCGGATCGGCAAGCTGGAGATTGGCGATGTGGCGCTGGTCGCGGCGGTGGCGACGGCGCACCGGGCGGAGGCGTTCGCCATCTGCGCGCGGCTGGTGGACGAGGTGAAGAGCCGGCTACCGGTTTGGAAGCGGCAGGTCTTCGCCGACGGTACCGAGGAGTGGGTCAACAGTCCCTGACAGTGCGGCGAGCCGCTCGCGTACGGTCTCGCGCTCGGGTAGGCCGAGTTCTTTGTAGAGCGCCAGGGCCTGCTGCCAGTACTGGTGGGCGGCGGCTGGGTCGCTGGATTCGAGTACGACCGCCAAGCCGTCGAGGGCGCGGGCCTGTTCACGCTTCGCGTAGGTGTTCTCGACCAGGGCGAGGGCGCGTTTGTACTGGTCGAGCGCGCCACTCCTGTCGCCTGCAGCCCTGAGCGTCCCGGCGAGCGCCGTGCGCAGGTCCGCCTCCCAAGCTTGGTCGCGTATGACATGGAGCCGATCCAATGCCAAGCTGTACTGCTGGAAGGCGCGGTCGAAGTCACCTAATGCCGTATACGCCCGTCCCAGACAGATCTGGGCCTCTACGGCCACGGTGGGGAGGGACATGGCGGCAGTGTCAACGAGGCCCTGCAGCCTACGGGCGGCCGCTTCGTAGTTACCTAGCGCCAGCTCCGCCCGGGCCAGGATCTCAAGCCATACACCGTGCGTGAAGTAGCCGATTTCGCGTGCGGTTTCCAGTTCGGCTTGGCCAACCGTGAGTACGGCGTCGTATCGCTGGAGGATGAAGTCGATTTCAGCGGCATCGCATCGGGCTGAGGAGCTCTCACGCCCCTCACCAAGGTCGTCGAAGATCGCAGCGGCTTCAAGCGACGTTGATTGTGCCTCCTCGTAGCGGCCAAGGCGCCGAAGGACCTTGCCAGTGTTGAGGAGTGCACGTCCTTGTACCTCTTTGTTTCCCACGCGGAGCCCAAGCTGGTGCGCTCCGCGCAGGTCGGTGAGCGCCTCCGGCCAGCGGCCAGAGTAGAAATGAACGCCTGCGCGGTTGGCGAGGATATGGCCCGCCGCACTGTCATCGCCAAGGCAGTTCGCTGCTTGCAGTCCGAGCTCGTGGGTCTCAAGGCAGTCGTCGTCAAGGAAGTTCTGGTACTGGTACCACCATGTCACCAGGGTGAGTTGCTGCGTCTGGTGCTGCCTGCCGGTCGTCGACGCTCGCCGGATCAAGCTGAGGAGGTTCGAGTACTCCGCTCCGAGCCAGGCACCTGCAGACTCGGCGTCCGCGAACGTGACATGCCCGACGTCGCCAGGACCTTCCAGACCGGCGTGCGTCATGATCGGAAAGTACCGTACGGCAGCCAAGCCGCTGCCGAAGAAGAAGTCGATAAGGCGATCGAGTGCGGCCGATCGTTCCGACTCCGTACAGTCCCGCTCCGCGAGGCTCCGCGCGTAGTCCTTCAGCAGGTCGTGTAGCCGGTACCGCCCGGCAAGCGGTTCCGCGACAAGGTGGTTGTCGAGCAGCTCCTCAAGCAGCAGCTGCGTCTCCGTGAGCGGCATACCCGCGAGTGCCGCTGTCGCCCTGGCGTCGATATCCGGGCCGGGGTGCAGTCCGAGCAGGCGGAACAGCCGCTGCGCCGGCTCGCTCAGGTGCCGGTACGACAGGGCGAACGCCGACGCGACCGTACGCCCTTCCGCCGAGAACTCGGCCCGGGTTTGCCGCAGGATCGCGGTGAGATCAGCTACCTGCCAACCGGGTCGGTGTACCAGTCGGGCGGCGGCGAGGCGCAGGGCGAGGGCGAGGTTGCCGCACAGCTCGGCAAGCTCCGCCGTGTCCCGCGGGGCCCGTGTCACGCGCTCACCGACGACCCGGGCCAGGAGCGCTACCGCCTCGTCGTGCGTCAGGACGTCCAGGGATACCGTGATGACACCGTCCAGGCCGACGAGCCGCCGCCGGCTGGTGACGAGCGTGAGGCAGCCGGCGTCGCTAGGCAGCAGCGGTACCACCTGTTCCGTGCCGGCGGCGTTGTCGAGCACCAGGAGTACTCGATGGCGGGCCAACTCGGTGCGCCACAGCGCGATGCGTTCGTCCAGTGTCGGCGGTATCTGTTCGCCGGGTACGCCGAGCTGGCGCAGCAGCGCGTCGAGCGCGGCGGCCGGTTCGACCGGTGATCGCTCACTGTGTCCGTGCAGGTCGAGGTAGAGCCGGCCGCCGGGGTACCGCTGCGCGACGAGGTGCGCGACGCGGAGCGCCAGGGTTGTCTTGCCAACGCCGGCCATGCCGTCGATAGAAATGATGAGCGGAGCGGTGGCCTCCGCGTCGCGGTTGGCCCGGTCGCACAGGTCCACCACGATGCCGTCGCGACCCGTGAAGTCTGCGATGTCCCGGGGCAGGGTGTGTGGGGTGGGTCGGTTGGTGGTGCTTGTGGACGGTGTGCCGTTGGGGAGTAGGTCCGGGTCGCGGTTGAGGATCTGGTGGTGTAGGTGGACGAGGTGCTCGCCGGGTTCGATGCCGAGTTCGTCGGCGAGGTACTGGCGGGTTTGGCGGTAGGCGCTGAGCGCGTCGGC
>JBPYFB010000418.1:0-5621 GCA_051986465.1 Rugosimonospora sp. | reverse complement strand
GCGCGCTCGGCGAGCGTCCGTGGGTCAGCGCCGCGCTGTGCACCGTACCGTCGTTCGTGCGCCCCGGCGAAGCCGGTGTCGTCGCCCATTTCCGGGCGCTCGCCGCGGACAGTCCGGTACCGCTGGTCGTATACGACGTCCCGTACCGTACCGGGCAGTACCTCTCCGTCGACGCCCTGCGCCAGCTGGCCGGCATACCCGGAGTGGTGGGTGTGAAGTATTCGGGCGGCGGAATCAACGCCGACAGCGTCGCCCTGTGCGGCGACCACCCGGCCGGCTTCGCGATTCTCGGCGGCGACGACGCGTTCATCTCGCCCCTGCTCGCGCTCGGCGCGCACGGCGGCATCCTCGCCTCCGCCCACGTCGCCACGGCGCGCTTCGCCGAACTGATCCGCGCCTGGCACGCGGGCGACGTCGCCACCGCGCGGGAGACCGGGCACCGCCTCGCCCCGCTGTCCGCGGCGCTGTTCGCCGAGCCGAATCCGACGGTCATCAAGGGCGTCCTGCACGCGCAGGGGCGCATCCCCACCGCGGCCGTGCGTTTGCCGCTGCTCCCCGCGAGCCCCGAGTCGGTCGCGGCGGCCCTGCATCAGTCTTTCGCGTGCGCTTCCACGCCCGCCATGAGCGTGTCGATGCCGAACCGGTAGTACTGCTCGATGTCCGGTTCGCGCTCGTACGTGCGGGCCAGCGCCACGATGTTCGGGTACTCGTCGGCGGGCAACTGCTCCATCGACAGGCGCTTCTGCCGCCGCCACTCCGCGGCCTCCCGCGGCGACATTGTCAGCGGGCAGCCCGGCTGCGTGGCGACGAGGCCGATGGAGCCGTGCATGAGGTACGACGCGATCCAGTAGCCCTCTTCCAGGCCGATGCCGCCCCGGCCCAGGAGTTCCAGCGCATCGTTGGTGGCGCGGGTGAGGTTCGGTGACCCCTGCTTGTCGATCGACTGGAGCAGCTCGTGCAGCGAGGGGTGCTCGCGCATCGCACCCACCAGTGCCTCCACCATCGCCCGTAGCTGCTGCCGCCACGGATCGCCGGGCGCCCGGGTCGCGACCACGCGGGAGAGCACATGGTCGGTGAGGCCGACGAGTAGCTCGTCCTTGTTCTTGAAGTGCCAGTAGAGCGCCATCGGTGTCACACCGAGCTCCTGTGCGAGCCGCCGAATCGTGACGGCGCCCAGCCCCTCGGCGTCGGCGAGCTTCAGCGCGTGCTCGGCGACGGTCGTACGGCTCAGCCGGTCGGTAGCCACTTGACAACTATACAACGTACAAGTTCCCATGTACGTTGTACATGTACGACGTATAGTTCGGAGGGGGACGCGGGCATGGAAAGCAACCGGAGGTGGCCGGCGCTCGTCGCGGTAGCGCTCGCCACTTTTATGACGTACCTGGACAACAACGTTGTGAACGTCGCGCTGCCGTCGATACAGCGGGATCTGCGGCTGACGATCTCGGGCCTGGAGTGGATCGCGAGCGCGTACATCCTGGTCTTCGCGGGCCTGCTGCTGGTCGGCGGCCGCCTGGCCGACGTGCTCGGCAAGCGGTCGGTGTTCCTCGCCGGCCTCGGCATCTTCACGCTCGCCTCACTCGCCGCCGGCCTCGCCGGCAGCCAGGAGGTTCTCATCGCCGCGCGCGCCCTGCAAGGCGTCGGCGCGGCACTGCTGACCCCCACCGCGCTGGCCCTGCTGCCGGCGCTCTTTCCCGACCCGCGCGAACGCGGCGTCGCCGTCGGCGTGTGGGGCGGCGTCGGCGCGCTGGCACTCGCCGTCGGCCCGCTCGTCGGCGGCTACCTGAGCCAGCACGCCTCCTGGGGCTGGATTTTCCTGGTGAACGTGCCGTTCGGCGTGGTCACCGCCGCACTGTCCATTGTGACCATCCCAAGTGGACAGCGGGGCGCGCGGCGCCGGCTGGACCTCCCCGGGCTCGCCACCTCGTCCGTCGCGCTGCTGGCCTTGACCTACGCCCTCATCGAGGGCGAGACCCGCGGCTGGACCTCCGGGCTGATCCTCGCGGCGTTCGCCGTGGCCGCCGCGGCGGCCGCCGCGTTCCTCGCGGTGGAGACGCGCGGCGCCGACCCGATGGTGGACCTGACATTCTTCCGGGTACGGACATTCAGCGGCGGCCTGATCTCGATCGGCCTCTGGGCGTTCGGAGTATTCGGCATCTACTTTTTCACGGCGATCTACCTGCAGAACGTCCTCGGCTTCTCGCCCACCGGCGCGGGTGCCGGCTTCGTCCCGATGGCTCTGGTCATGGCCGTGGTCGCCGCCTTCGCGCCGCGCGTCGAGGCCCGCTTCGGTACCGGTCGCACCGTCGCCGTCGCGCTCGGCCTGATGGCGATCGCGGTCGGCGGCCTCTCCACGGTCGGCGAAGGCTCCGGCTACGGCGACCTGCTGCCGTGGTTCCTGCTGTACGGCCTCGGCGGCGGACTGCTGATCCCACTGACCAACGCCATCATCAGCGTGCTGCCGGCGTCCCGCGCCGGTGTCGCCTCCGGCATGCTCAACGTCTCGCGTGAGGTGTTCGGGCTGCTCGGCATCACGATCCTCGGCGCGATCGTGAACGCCCGCGAGCACGCGGTCACCGGTCCCGCGCTGCACCGCTTCCTGGAGGGGTACCAGCTCGGCCTGGTCGTCGCCGCGGCGCTTGTCGCGGTCGGCATCCCGGTCAGCCTGTTGATGCTCGGCCGTACCAGCCGCACCAGTCCTATCGAGCAGCCGGCGAGCTCCGAGCCCGATCTGGTCAAGGCCGGATAGGTAGCAGGCGGCACGAAGTTCTGACCGGGGGCGCGGCGGCTGTCGTGCCCCCGTCGCGCCCCTGTTGCTTGATTGCGGGACCTCGGATACTGGGCGCGTGGCTCGAGATCGGCTGTACCTGCGTATCGTCGCGGAGCACGATGCGCTCCGCGGCCGGCCGCTGACCCGGCCGGGGTGGAGTACTGGTCGAGCGGTGGCGACCGGTGTCGCGCTGCTCGTACACGCGCTGGTTCTATCGGCTCTGGGCGCGGGCGCGTGGCTGTGTACGCGGGGGTTCCCCAGTTTGGTGCTCGTACCCGGGCTGGTTCTGGTGGCAGTGGCTGTCGGGTGCTGGCCGCGCTTCGCCCCGCTGCCCCGGCACGCCACCGTGCTGCCGCCGGGCGCGGCACCTGCCCTGCGCGAACTGGTGGGCCGGGTGGCTGCCGCGGTCGGGGTACCCGAGCCCCGGTTCATCTGCCTGGCGGACGCATTCTCCGCCGGATTCTCCGCCGACGGTGGCCGGTACGGGGTGCTGCACCGCCGGTACCTGAGCATTGGCGTTCCACTGTGGACAGCCCTTGGGCCGCAGCAGCGCGTCGCCTTGCTGGCACACCAGCTCGCGCACTTCACTGACGGGAATCCCAGGCGTGGGCGGCTGATCGGTCCGGCGGATACCGTTCTGGTGAGATTGGCGTCGGTGTTCACCCCGGGGCGCGACGTGACGATTCGGGCGCTGCAGGATCCGGCGATCGTCGCGGCCGTTGCGGGCGGAGCGGTACGCCAGGTCAGCTCGACACAAGGGATGGTCTGG
The DNA here is from genome assembly GCA_051986465.1 of Rugosimonospora sp. Lineage (GTDB taxonomy): Bacteria > Actinomycetota > Actinomycetes > Mycobacteriales > Micromonosporaceae > DATEJJ01. The sequence goes on along the minus strand of JBPYFB010000418.1, from coordinate 2,079 downwards.
ATCGGCGAGCTGCTGGTCAAGCCCGTCTTCGCGGCGATACGCGGCACGGTGACGCTGGTACGGCTCGCACTTGTGGCACCGTCGCGACGCGACACCTGGCGGGCCGGGTACTTCTCCGATGCGTTGGCGGCTGAAGTGGCCGGATCCGTTGCTGTGACGGAACTTCTCGACCTCATGCTGTGTGCCGAGCCGGTAGTGATGATGCTGCGCCAGCAGGCTCGGACGCGCGCGCCGGTATCGACCTGGCCGGCGGTGGCCGCCGCGGTCCGGTACGAAGGCGCACCGCGGCTGCGAACGCGCCGCGAGTCGAGCGTCCGCGAGGGTGCGTCGCCCTACGCGATGCACCCGCCCCTGGGACTGCGCGCCGATCTCGTCGAGTCGCGCCCGGAACAGGCACCAACATTTGTGCTCGACGGTGCCGACAACGCACGCATCGATACCGAACTGGACCGGTACGCCCAACAGGCCAACCGGGATCTCAAGGTGGTGGGGTGATAGCAGCCAGGTGACGGGCGACGAAGTCACGCCACAAGGCGATTGCTTCGGGCCTGGTCTCCGCGTGCCGGCCGGCGAAGGCAGTCAACTGTTTGTCTTGTGAGCCCTTGTCCGGTGACCCCAGAAGGTCGAAGAGGGCCAGTTGGCCACCCCTCGGGAAGATCTCGTCGTCCCACTGTAGGTGAAAGAGAGTGGGGGCGGTGACTCGCCGAGCATCGCTCGCGACGCGTGCCGGCATGTCCAAACCCTTGGGCATGAACGACGCTTGCTGGAGACCGAACTTGCCGAAGACGACGCAACGCAGCCGGTCGCCCAGCCTCGCCGCTAGGGGAAGACCGAACCGGGTGCCCATCGACATCCCGAGATACCCGAGGTTGCCGGTATCGACCATCCGCAGCGCCCCGAGAGCGTCTATGCTTGCCTGCCATTCGTCGGTCAACCGGTCGAGTACCGCGTCGATCCCCTCGGCGGCCATGCGAGCCTGGTACTCCGCGGCGGCCATCGGCGCGGCGACTCGATCGCCGTGGTAGGGCCCATCGATCGCGAGCGCCGAGAGACCGGCATGGGTCGCGAACCAGCAAGCCAAGCCGACATTCCGCGCGCTTGCCTTGTGCCCGCTGCCGCCGTGACCCAGCAGGACCAGACGCGGTACGGAGGGGGGCGAAGGCGGAAGCCATAACACGCCAGGAATGACGGACGTTGCCCTGGCCAAGCGAAACGACCGCTCGACCACGCCACTCCCGGCGCCGCCGGCCCGGATGACGCGGTGCCCGACCCACTCGATGGCCCCATCCACCACTTAGGGTGCCGGTCCTTGCGGTTGGCCGGTGATGTCGAGGCGGGTGCCGTTGGGCCGGTACGCGGTGACGGTGTTGGTGGTGGTGTCGTAGTCGAGTCGCCAGCCGCCTTCGTGTACGGCGGTGTGGTGGTGCCTACACAGTAGAAGAAGATTCTGCATGCGGGTGGCGCCGCCCTGCGCCCACGGTTGCAGATGATGCGCGTCTGTCCATTGTGGAGGACGATCGCAGCCCGGGAAGCGACACCCGCCGTCCCGCAGTACCAACGCCCGACGCATCCCCGCCGGCACAACCCGGGTCGCCCGACCGATGTCCAACGGTTCCCCGGCAGTTCCGAGAACGGCGGGGATCAGGGTCGCGTCACACGCCAGCCGCCGCGCCGTTGACGGGTGAATGCCGATCCCGCTCCCTAGCCTGCCGCCGGGGGCGCTCGCGGTGGCGGTCAGCCCGTCGCGCAGGGTCTGCCAGTCGATGGTCACCGACACGTGTGGCTTGGCGCCGCCCGTCTCGGGTGTGGCGGCGCCGGCCAGCCGGCACATCTGTACCAGGGCGTCGGCTCGCCGCGCCCCGGGCGAGCGGGTGTCCCCAGGTATGGGTGGTGGGGTTAGCGTGCCGAGTGTGCTCAGGACGAGTTCGCCGCCGTCGGGGTCGAGGACGCCCTGGATGGAGACGCAGCCGTGGATGGTGCGGTCGACCGCGAGCCACCGGTCGTCGAACACTCGGCGGGTGCGCCGTTCGGCGGCCTCGGGGTCGAAATGGTCGCGCACCCGAACCGCTGCCCGGCGCG
>JBPYFB010000417.1:0-7360 GCA_051986465.1 Rugosimonospora sp. | reverse complement strand
CACGACGAGTTCGATGTCCAGGTCGGCGAGGGCCTCAAGGATCTGGGGGAGCGGGACGTTGTAGCCGTTGAAGATTTCGGTGGCGGTCAGTCCCAGCGTCATGGCGACGCGGGGGCGTACGGGTGGTTCGCGCAGCCAGTCGGGTACGGTGGCGGGTCCGCCGTAGGGGATGTACTGCATGCGCAGGTACGGCAGCTCCGCCTCGATCTGCAGGCTGCGCGGGAACTGGTCGATGGTGACCTGCCCGGTCGCCATGTCCTCGGTGAACTCGAACCCGTACCGGTGCCCGTACCCCGCGAACCACTCCGCCAGCGGGTCCACCCGTAGCTGTGCCGGCTGTGCGGCGGCGACCCGGCGGAACACGTCCCGGGTCGCGCCGAAGACGTCGACGCTGAAGAGCATCCGGGCGTGCGCCGCGCCGCACGCCTTGGCCGCGATGGATCCCGCGTAGCAGAACGGTTCCCAGATGACGAGGTCGGGCCGCCACCACCGGGCGAAGTCCACCAGTTCCGCGATGACCGGCGCGTTCTGGTCCTCCGCCGTCTCGACCGCGCCGACCTGCCCCCAGCGCACCCGGTCCCAGGTGGCGTTCTGCGGATCCTCGACGACGTCGTACGGCACCGGCAGGCCGGCGCGGGCCGACTCGACCAGGCCCGGTACCAGCTTCGCCTCCTCCCACGAGTCGTGGTCGTGGCCCACCGCCACCGCGGTCAGCCCCGCCTGCGTGATGACCCCGGCGAAGCGCGGCTGGCTCGCGACGCGTACCTCGTGGCCGGCGGTGCGCAGCGCCCACGCCAGCGGCACCAGGTACAGGAAGATGCTCTTCTCCGGCTCGACCGCGATCAGGACGCGCACCGGGTCACCGGCTCTTCGCCGCGAGCTCTTCGAGCTGCGGCACGATCTCGTTGGGCGAGGGCAGGGCGGCCATCTCGTCGCGCAACTGCCACGCCCGTTCCCGGAACACGGGCTCGTGCAGCAGCCGCAGCACGCTCTCCCGGATGTCCGCGGCGGTGGCGCGGTCGGCCGGCAGCACCAGGGTGGCGCCCTGCGCGGCGGCCCGCCGGGCGAACTCCGGACCGTCGAAATCCCACGGCATGGCCAGTTGCGGCACGCCGTGCAGCGCGGTGGTGAGGAAGGTGCCGAAGCCGCCGTGGCTGATGACGGCCGCGCAGGTCGGTACGAGCGCGTGCAGCGGCACGTACGGCACCAGGCGCGCGTTCTGCGGTATCGAGGACAGCTTCGCCGCTTCGGGCTGCGCGATGGTGGCGACGAGTTCGACGTCCACATCGGAGAGTGCGGCGAGCACGTCGGCCACGCTGACCGCGTACCCACCCTCGTGGTCGGTGAGGCTGAGCCCCATCGTCAGCGCGACCCGGGGCCGGGGCGGCGGCTCCCACAGCCACGCCGGTACCGCCGCCGGCCCACCGTACGGCGTGTACCGCACCGGCAGGTAGGTCAGGTCGGCCGACATCCGCAGCGAGGCCGGGAGCTGGTCGATCGTGAACTGCCCGGTGAGCATGTCCTCGGAGAACTCGTCGCCGTACATCCGGGCGTACCCGCCCAGCCACTCGCCGAGCGGGTCGGCCGCCGGCCGCAGTTGCAGGAAGCGCGCCCGGGTGACGCCGAAGACGTCGATGCTCCACAGTAGACGGGCGTGCGCGGCGCCACACGCCTTGGCCGCGATCGGCCCGGCCAGCGCGAGCGGTTCCCAGACGATGAGGTCGGGCTCCCAGTGCCGGGCGAACTCCACCAGCGCGGTGATCATCGGGAAGCACGCCGGCTTGTGCCACGTGTGCAGCACCTCGGTGTACCCGGCGGTCAGGTGCTCCAGGGTCGCCTTCGCCGGATCGGCCGCCACGTCGTACGGGGCCGGCAGCCCGTACTCCGGTTCCCAGTGCCACGGCGGGTACCGGGGATCGCGCGGCAGCAGGTTCCACAGGTCGGCGTCGCGCCCCACGGGTACCGCCGTCAGCCCGGCCTGGGTGACGAGGTCGGCGAAGGCCGGCTGGCCGGCGACCCGCACCTCGTGCCCCGCGGTACGCAGCGCCCACGCTAGCGGCACCATCGCGAGCAGGTGCGCCTTCTCCGGGTTGGCCACGAAAAGAACACGCATCAGTGCGCTCCCACCAGTTTCTCGAGGTCCGCGACGGCGTCGTTCGGGCTGGGCATCGCGGTCATCTCCGCGCGCAGCAGCCGAGCGCGGTCCACAAAGGACGGTTCGTCCAGCAGCCGGAGCAGCCGGTGCCGGATGGTCCGGCCGGTGGCCTGGTTGGCGTGCACGGCGAGCCCGGCGCCCTGCGCGACGACCCGCCGGGCCAGCGCCGGCCCGTCGCCGTCCCACGGGACGATCAGCTGGGGCACCGCGTGCAGCGCGGTGGTGGACAGCGTGCCGAATCCAGCGTGGTGGATGACCGCGGCGCAGGTGGGTACCAGCGCCTGCAGCGGTACGAACGGCACCAGCCGGGCGTTGTCGGGGATGCGGGCCAGCCGGCGCCGGGCCTCCTCGGCGACGGTCGCGACCAGCTCGATCTCCAGGTCCCCGAGCGCGTCCAGCACGTCCTGCAGGTCGACGCCGTACCCGGCGCCGTGCTCGGCCGTGCTGAGCCCCATGGTGAGCGCGACCCGGGGCCGGGGCGGTTGCTGCCACAGCCAATCCGGTACCACCGCCGGCCCGCCGTACGGCGTGTACCGCACCGGCAGGTAGGTCAGGTCGGCGGAGCGCCGCAGCGACGGCGGCAACAGGATGACCGTGAACTCCCCGGTGACGAGGTCCTCGCCGAACTCGAACCCGTACCGGCGGGCGTAGGAGCCGAGCCAGTCGCCGAGGGGGTCGGCCGCGCCGGCCGGGCGCAGCCGCAGGTAGTGGTCTCGGGTCACGCCGAACGTGTCCAGGCTGAACAGCACCCGCCCGTGCGCGGCACCGCACGCCTTGGCGGCGATCGAGCCGGCGTAGGTGGCCGGTTCCCACAGCACGAGATCCGGCCGCCAGTGCACGGCGAACTCCACCAGGTCGGCCACGATCGGCACGTTGCTCGTCTTGTGCCAGCGGCTGACCTGAAGCTGGTACCCGTCCTGGAGATAGCCCCAGGTGACCTCCTCCGGCCGCCATTCCGCCGCGTCGTACGGCACCGGTATCCCGGACAGCCCGGCGCTGATCCAGGTCAGGTCCCGGGCCATCAGCTGCCAGAGGTCGCGGTCGCCGCCGATCGGTACGGCGGTCAGCCCGGCCTGCGTGATGACGCTCGCGAACTGGGGCTGGCTGGCGAAGCGGACGTCGTGGCCGGCGGTGCGCAGCGCCCACGCCAATGGCGCCATCGCGAGGAAATGGGTCTTCTCCGGGTACGTGGTGAAAAGCACGCGCATCAGCCGCACCTCTCCGGCCCGGCGAGCGCCGCGAGGCGCGGGACGAGTTCGTTCGGCGCCGGCATCGCCAGCACCTCGTCGCGCAGCCGCGCGGCCCGCTCGCGGAACGCGGTCTCGTCGAGCAGCCGCCGTACGCACTCGCGGACCTCGGCGCCGGTCGCCTTGGCCGCCGGTATCGCGAGCGCGCAACCCTGTACCGCCATCCGGGCGGCGAGCGTGGGCTGGTCGACGTCCCACGGCAGCGCCAGTTGCGGCACCGCGTACAGGGCGGTGGTGGCGAGGGTACCGACCCCGGCGTGGTGTATCGCCACCGCGCACGTGGGCAGCAGCGCCTGCAACGGCACGTACGGGACGAGCCGCACGTTCGCGGGTACCGGCCCGAGCTCGGCCCGCCCGGACTCGTGCACGGTCGCCACCACCTCAACGTCCAGAGTGGACAGTGCGTCCAGGATGTCGCGCAGGCTCACCGGATACCCGACGCCGTGGTCGGTGACGGTCAGGCCCATGGTGAGCGCGACCCGGGGCCGGGCCGGCGGCTCCCACAGCCAGCGCGGCACCTGCGCGGGCCCGCCGTACGGGACGTACCGCATCGGCAGGTAGCGCAGCCCGGCGTGAACCTGTAGCGACGGCGGGAGCTGGTCCACAGTGAACTCGCCGGTGACCATGTCCTCGGTGAACTCGGTGCCGTACCGGCGCGCGTACCCGCCCAGCCAGTCCCCGATCGGGTCGTCCGCGCCGGCCGGGCGCAGCCGCAGGAAGTGCTCGCGGGCGATGCCGAAGACGTCCGCGCCGATGAGTACCCGGCCGTGCGCGGCGCCGCACGCCTTCGCCGCGATCGCGCCCGCGTACGTGGTCGGTTCCCAGAGGACGAGCTCCGGCCGCCAGTGCTTGGCGAACTCCACCAGGTCGGCGACGATCGGCACGTTGCTCGTCTTGTGCCAGTGGTCGACCTGGTGCCGGTACCCGGCGTGCAGGTACTCCCAGGTGATGTCGGCGGTCGAGCGCTGGGCCGCGTCGTACGGCGCCGGCCAGCCCGTCTCGCCGCCGGTGCCGAACCAGTTCGGCACCCGCCCGACCACGTCCCACAGGTCGCGGTCCCGGCCGGCGGGCACGGCGGTGAGCCCGGCCTGGGTGACCACGCCGGTGAACTTCGGCTGTACCGCCACCCGGACCTCGTGGCCGCCCGTGCGCAGCGCCCACGCCAGCGGCGCCATCAGCATGAAGTGCGTCTTCTCCGGGTAGGTCGTCACGAGTACGCGCATCGCGTCACCCGCCGGTGCGGTACTTGGCGGTCAGCTCTTCGAGCTGCGGCACGAACTCGTTCGGGCTGGGCAGCGCGTGGAACTGTGCGGTCAGCCGGGCGGCACCGGCGCGGAAGGCCGGCTCGGTCAGCAGCCGGTGCACCGCGTCGCCGACCGCAGAACCCGTCGCCTCGCTGGTATGGATCGCCAGGCTCCCGCCGACGCCCGCCAGCAGCCGGGCCAGGATCGGCTGGTCGTAGTGGAAGTGCAGAGTCAGTTGCGGTACCGGATGCAGCGCGGTGGTCGCCACGGTTGCGGCACCGGCGTGGTTGACCACGGCCGAGCAGGTGGGTACCAGCGCGTGCAGCGGAACGTACGACACGACGCGCACGTTGTCCGGTACCCGCCGCAGCTTCTCCTGTTCCGACGCGGCGATGGTGGCGACCACCTCGATGTCCTGTTCCCCCAACGCTTCCAGGATGTCGTCGACCGGCACGTTGTACCCGTCGAACACCTCGGTCGCGCTCAGTCCCATGGTGAACGCGACCCGGGGTCGCTCGGGCGGTGCCCACAGCCACTTCGGCACCACGGCCGGGCCGCCGTAGGGCACGTACCGCATCCGCACGTACGGGATGTCGGCCTCGATCTGCAGGCTCTGCGGGAACTGGTCGATGGTGAACTGGCCGGTCGGCATGTCGTCGGTGTACTCGAAGCCGTACTTGCGGCCGTAGCCCGCGTACCAGTCGCCCATCGGTTCGGTACGCTCCTGCGGCGGCTGTTCCGCGTTGAGCCGGCGGTAGATGCGCTGCACGCCGCCGAAGACGTCGAGCCCGAACAGCAGGCGGGCGTGCGCGGCACCGCAGGCCTTGGCGGCGATCGACCCGGCGAACGTCAAGGGCTCCCACACCACCAGGTCCGGCTGCCAGTGCCGGGCGAACGCGACGAGGTCGGCGGTGATCGGGAAGTTGCCGTGCCGGTGCCAGCCGAGGACCGCCTCCCGCATACCGGGCTTCAGGTACTCCCAGGTCGCCTTGGCGGGGTCGTCGTACGCGTCGTACGGCGCCGGGATGCCGGGCCGGTCGGCGAGCGCCATCGTGAGGTCGCGGTCGTGCCCGACGGGTACCGCGGTCAGCCCGGCCTGCGTGATCATGCCGGTGAACGACGGCTGGCTGGCGACGCGCACCTCGTGGCCCGCGGTCCGCAGCGCCCACGCCAGCGGCACCATGTACAGGAAGATGGTCTTTGACGGGTTGAGCGCGAACAGGATGCGCATCGCGCCCTCCTTCCTTAGGCCGAGTACTTGGCGGTCAGCTCTTCCAGCCGGGGCACGAGCTCGTTCGGGCTGGGCAGGGCGAGCATCTCGGCGCGCAGCGCCGCGGCCCGCTCCCGGAAGCCGGGCTCCGACAGCAGCCGTTCCAGGCCGGCGCGCACGACCGGGCCGGTGGCCCGGTCCGCGTGCACCACCAGGGCCCCACCCTGCACCCCCGCGCGGCGGGCCAGCTCCGGCTCGTCGAAGTCCCACGGCACGGTCAGCTGCGGCACCGCGTGCCGGGCGATGGTGAGGAAGGTGCCGGGTCCGGCGTGGTTGATGACGGCGGCGCAGGTGGGTACCAGCGCATCGAGCGGTACGAACGGGATCGCCCGGACGTTCTGCGGCACCCGGGTCAGCGTGCCCTCCTTGACGGTCGCCACCACCTCGATGTCCATAGTGGACAACGCGTCCACGATGTCCTGGGTACCGGCGGCGTAGCCCGCGTACCGGTCGGTCGCGGTGACCCCGAGGGTGAGTGCGACCCGCGGGCGCCCGGGCGGCTCCCACAGCCACCTCGGCACCACGGCCGCCCCGCCGTACGGCTGGTACGCCATGGGGACGTAGTGCAGGTCGGCCTCCATCCGCAGCGACCCGGGGAGCTGGTCGATGCTGAACTGCCCGGTCACCATGTCCTCGCCGAACTCGGTGCCGTACCGGCGGGCGTACGGGGCGAGCCACCCGGCCATCGGATCGTCCCCGTCGAACTGGCGGAACCGCGAGCGCGCCATCCCGAACACGTCGATGCTCCACAAGAGACGGCCGTGTACCGCGCCGCACGCCCGGGCCGCGATCGCGCCCGCGTACGTGGTGGCCTCCCACAGGATCAGGTCCGGCTGCCAGTGCTGGGCGAACGCCACCAGGTCGGTGATCATCGGGAAGCTGTCGAGCTTGTGCCAGTGCTCGATGAGGTCCACGTAGCCGGCCCGCATCGCGTCGGGGTCCACCTCCGCCGGGTCGCACACCGCGGACCGGTACGGCTCGGGCAGCCCCTCGCGCTGCGCCTCGGCGAGGTCCGGGTACAGGCCCGCGAGTCGCCACGTGCCACGGTCGCGGCCGACCGGTACCGCGGTCAGTCCGGCCTGGGTGATGGTGGCCGCGAGCGACGGCTGGCTGGCGACCCGGACGTCGTGGCCGGCGGTGCGCATGGCCCAGGCGAGCGGGACCATCGGCTGGAAGATGGTCTTGTCAGAGTAGGTGACGAACAGTACGCGCATCCGGGATCACCTGTACTTCGCGGTGAGCTCTTCGAGCTGCGGGACGATCTGGTTGGGGGTGGGCATGGCGAGGATCTCGTCCCGCAGCCGGGCGGCCTGCCCGGCGAACTCGGGCTCGTGCAGCAGCCGCTGGACGCCGTCGCGTACCGACGGGCCGGTCGCCGTGTCGGCGCGGATGACGAGCGCCGCGCCCTGTACCCCGGCGCGGCGGGCCAGCTCCGGTTCGTCGA
>JBPYFB010000416.1:0-13242 GCA_051986465.1 Rugosimonospora sp. | reverse complement strand
GAGCGCGGTACGGCGGCTGCCCTGCTGACCGCCGCGCGGCGCTACGGTACGCCCGCGGCGGTACTGCCCGGCCCGGCCGACCCGGCGAGCGTCGCGCTGCTGGCCCGCTTCGGCGCGGCCGTCATCTACCCGGTGGACGCCCCGGAGCTGGTCGCCTACCCGGCCGCGGCACGGGTCGAGGTCCTCGTCGCGCTGGCCCGGGATACCGCACCCGCGCGCATCCTCGTCGCCGCCGGCCGGCTCGGGCAGGAGGTCGCGGCGCGGGTCGCGGTACGCCTGGAGTCCCGGCTCGTCGAGACCGTCCACATTGGAGCGATCAGGTCGCAACCGGCGCCGGTACACCCCGCGGTCCGTCCGGTACGCGTCGCGTTCCCGCCCGGCGTGCGCGCGGTACGGCGGGTACCGTGCCGGCCCGGCCCGCCGCAGCTCGCCTCGGCGGCGGTCATCGTCGCGGGTGGGTACGGCGTGGGCTCGCCGGACGGTTTCGCCCTCGTCCGCCGCGTCGCCGAGGCGCTGGGCGGCGCGGTCGGCGCCTCGCGTACCGCCACCGAACTCGGCTGGTGCCCCCGCGAGGCACGCGTCGACCAGATCGGCGCCGTCGTACACCCCAGCCTCTACCTCGCCCTGGGCATCTCCGGCTCGGTGCGGCACCGGGCCGGCATGCGCGGCGCCGGCACCGTCGTCGCCGTCGACCGCGACCCGGCCGCGCCCATCTTCCAGGTCGCCGACCTCGGCGTCGTCGGCGACCTGCACGCGGTCGGGCCGGAGCTGCTCGCCGAGATCCGGCGGCGCCGGGCCACACCCCCAACCACATCGGAGGAACCTTGCTAGTCCGACTCGTGCTCGGTCTCGCGATCACCGTGGCGGCGTTCGCCCTGGCCGGCCGCCGCGCCTTCATGCTGTACCGGTTGGCCCGCGCCGGGCAGCCGGTGGAGCCCGGGCGCACCAGCGACGTGGGTACCCGGCTGGGTGCCCTCGCGACCGAGGTATTCGGCCAGCGCAAGCTGCTCAAGTGGAGCGTGCCGGGCGCGGCGCACTTCGCGGTCTTCTGGGGCTTCGTGATCCTCGGCGCCACGATCGTGGAGGGCTTCGGCGCGCTGTTCCAGCGCGACTTCCACATCCCGCTGATCGGTACCGACACCTGGTTGGGCTTCCTCGAGGACCTGTTCATCGTGGCGGTGCTCTGCGGCCTGGTCACGTTCGCGGTGATCCGGCTTTCGAGCAGCCCGCGGCGGGAGGGGCGCCGGTCGCGCTTCTTCGGCTCGCACCTCGGGCCCGCCTGGCTCGTCCTCTTCATGATCTTCAACGTGATGTGGACGCTGCTGCTGTACCGGGGCGCCCAGGCCAATACCGGCAACTTCCCGTACCCGCACGGCGCGTTCGCCTCGCGCGCCGCTGCGCACCTGCTGCACCCGCTCGGCCGCACCGCCAACGACGTGCTGGAGACGGTGGGCGTCGTCGGCTCGCTCGGTGTCGTGCTGGCGTTCCTGGTGATCGTGGTGTACTCCAAGCACCTGCACATCTTCCTGGCGCCGCTGAACGTGTTGTTCTCCCGGCGCCCGCGCGCCCTGGGCGCGGTGCTGCCGGTGTACTCGGGCGGCGCACCGGTGGACTTCGAGGATCCCGGCGAGGACGACAAGATAGGCCGCGGCGCCATCGAGGACTTCACCTGGAAGGGCCTGCTCGACTTCGGTACCTGTACCGAGTGCGGCCGGTGCCAGTCGCAGTGCCCCGCGTGGAACACCGGCAAGCCGCTGAGCCCGAAGCTGCTCATCATGGGGCTGCGCGACCACGCGCTGGCCAAGGCGCCGTACCTGCTCGCGCCCTCGGAGCAGGGGCGCGCCGCGCTGCCCGCGAACGTGCTCGCCGAGGCGGGCCGGCCACTGGTGGGCTCGGCGGAAGCAGGCGGCGTCGTCGATCCGGATGTGCTGTGGTCGTGTGTCACCTGCGGCGCCTGCGTGGAGCAGTGCCCGGTCGACATCGAACACGTCGACCACATCGTCGACATGCGCCGGTACCAGGTGCTGATCGAGTCGCAGTTCCCGAAGGAGGCGCAGGTGATGCTGCGCAACCTGGAGCGCGCGGGCGACCCGTGGGGGCGCGGTGCCCGGGCCCGGCTGGAGTGGCTTACCGGGCTGCCGTTCGAGGTGCGGGTACTGGACGGGGAGCGGCTGCCCGAGGAGGTCGAGTACCTGCTCTGGGTGGGCTGCGCCGGCTCGCTGGACGACCGGGCCAAGCGGACCACCCGCGCCGTCGCCGAACTGCTGCACGAGGCGGGCGTCGAGTTCATGGTGCTCGGCGGCGAGGAGACCTGTACCGGCGACCCGGCCCGCCGGCTCGGCCAGGAACTGCTCTTCCAGGAGCTGGCGAAGCAGAACGTGGCGAAGCTCAACGGGATCGGTGCCAAGCGGATCGTGGTCACCTGCGCGCACTGCTTCAACGCCATCGGCAACGAGTACCCGCAACTCGGCGGCGGATACGAGGTCGTGCACCATACCCAGTTGCTCGCCACGCTCGTCGCCGACGGCCGGCTGGTACCGGCGCACCCGGTGGAGACCGCGGTCACGTACCACGATCCGTGCTACCTCGGCCGGCACAACCGGGTCTTCAGCCCGCCCCGGGAGATCCTCGGCAGCGTGCCCGGGGTACGCCTGACCGAGATGCCGCGCAACCGCGCCACGTCGTTCTGCTGCGGTGCCGGCGGCGCGCGCATGTGGATGGAGGAGACGATCGGTACCCGCATCAACGAGACGCGTACCGACGAGGCGCTGGGTACCGGCGCGGAGCTGGTGACCGCGGCGTGCCCGTACTGCATCGTCCTGCTCACCGACGGGGTGGCGACCCGCAAGCAGCAGGGCGCGGCCGGCGAGCAGGTCGAGGTGGTCGACGTTTCCCAGGTGTTGCTCCGGTCGGTGCGAACCGATCCGGCGGGCTGATCCGATGATGGGGTGTGCACGTCCCTACCGATGACGAGTTGCTGGCCGCGACGGCGACCGGCGACCGGGCCGCCTTCGAGGCCCTGTACCGGCGGTACGCGCCGTGGCTGACCGCCCGGCTGCGGTACCGGTGCCCGGACGACGCCCTCGTGGACGACGCGGTACAGGAGACGTTCCTGGCGGTATGGCGCGGCACCGCCCGGTACCGCGAGCGGGGTGACGCCGCCGGCTGGCTCTGGCAGATCGGCTTCCGGCGGCTGGTCGACGCGGTACGCGGCCAGGGCGCGCGGGACCGGCTGCTGCGGCGGCTGGCCGGGCGCCGCTTCCGTAGCGCACCCTCGGCCGAGGAGGAGCTGCTGCTCGGTGTCGAGCACGGCGATCTGGCCGGTGCGCTGGCGCGGCTGTCTCCGGAGCTGCGCGCGGTGCTGCAGGCGACCGTGCTCGACGGGTTGAGTACCCGGGAGGCGGCGGCGCTGCTCGGCATACCGGTCGGAACGGTGAAGACCCGGGCGATGCGCGCCCGGCGGCAACTGCGCGAGGACCTGACATGACATCTCGTGACCGGACATCCCGCGACTGGACTTCCCGTGACTGGCACGTGCCAGACGATGACCTGCGCGCCTACGCCGAGGGTTCGGCGCGCCCACCGTGGCTGTGGTCGACCGAGGCGCACCTCGGCGCCTGCCCGCACTGCCGGGCCCGGCTGGCCGAGCGCAGCGACCCGGCGGCGACCGACGCGGGTTGGGCGCGGTTGGACGCGCGGCTGGACGCCCCGCGCCCCGGGCTGATCGAGAAGACGCTCGCGCACGCGGGCGTACCGGCGCACACCGCGCGGCTGCTCGCCTCGACCCCGGGCCTGCGCCGGTCCTGGCTCGCGGCGGTGGCCTTCACCCTGGCGGTCACCGCGGCCGCCGCGCACGTGGCGCAGGCGATGGCGGTACCGATCGTGCTGCTGGCGCTCGCCCCACTGCTGCCGCTGATCGGCGTGGCGATCTCCTTCGGTCCCGGCGTCGATCCCAGTTACGAGCTGACGGTCGTCGCCCCGATGCACACCTTCCGGCTGTTGCTGCTGCGGTGCGCGGCGGTGCTGTCGGCCACCACGCTGCTCACCGCGGCGGCGAGCCTGGCGCTGCCCGGGTACGGACCGGTGGTGCTCGGCTGGCTGGCGCCGTCGCTCGCGCTGACGCTGGTGAGCCTGGCGCTGACCCCGTGGCTGGGGCCGGTCCGGGCCGCGGTCGCGGTCGGGCTCGGCTGGGCCGCGCTGCTCGCCAGTACGGTGCACGCCGCCACCGGCCGGTCGGTGCTGTTCACCACCGTGGGCCAGGCCGTGCTCGCCGGTACCGCGGCAGCCGCGGCGGTCGCGCTCTGGGCCGTCCGCTCGAACTTCGACAACGTGAGGAGAACCCGGTGACGGTATCCGCGACCGGCCTGTCGCTGCGCTACGGGCGCACCGCTGCACTGTCCGATGTGGACTTCACGCTCGACGACGGAGTCACCGGACTGCTCGGGCCCAACGGTGCCGGCAAGACCACGCTGTTGCGCATCCTGGCCACCGCGCTGCCGGCCGACGCGGGGCTGCTGCGCATCTTCGGCTTCGACCCGGGTACCCCGGCGGGGCGCCTGGCCATCCGCCGTCGCCTCGGGTACCTGCCGCAGAACCCGGGTTTCCACCCGCGCTTCACCGCGTTCGAGTTCGTCGACTACATCGCGATCCTCAAGGAGATCGTGCACGGGCGGCACGAGGAGGTACGCCGGGTGCTGCACGCGGTCGGCCTCGACGCCCAGCGCGGTACGAGGATCAAGGCGCTCTCCGGCGGGATGCGGCAACGGGTCGGGCTCGCCGCGGCACTGCTCGGCGAGCCGGCGCTGGTGATCCTGGACGAGCCCACCGTCGGCCTCGACCCGGAACAGCGGCTGCGCTTCCGGGAACTGGTGGCGCAGACCGGGGAGGGGCGCACGGTGCTGCTCTCGACGCACCAGACCGAGGACGTGATGACCGTATGCCAGCGGGTCATCGTGCTGGACCACGGCGAGGTCAGGTTCGAGGGCGAGCCCACCGCCCTGGCCGCCCTGGCCGCCGGGCGGGTATGGACCAGCCCGACCCGTACGCCCGGGGCGCTCGCCGCCTGGCGCACCGGCGCCGGCTCGTACCGCAACATCGGCGACCCGCCACCCGGGGCCGAGCTCATCGAACCCTCCATTGAGGACGGTTACCTCATGCTGATCGACGCGGTGGCGGTGCGGTCATGACGGCTGTCGCGCTCGCCGAGGCACCCGCGGTCGACGCCACCGCGCCGCGCCGGGCCGTCGTGGCCCTGGCCCGGGTGGAGTCGGTACGCCTGCTGCGCCACCCGCTCACGGTCGCCGCGACCCTGTTCCTGCTGGGCCTGTGGGCCTCCACGTGGTTCGCCAACGAGGTCAACCACTTTCCGGTGCTGCAGGACGTGGACCGCGACAGTGACCTGGGCATGATGCTGCTGCTCGGGTCGGCCGCGCTGATCGCCGGCAACCTCGCGGTACTGCGCGCGCACCGCGACGGTACCGCGCACCTGGGTCAGGTGCTCATCCTCCGGCCCCGTTCGCGTACGCTCGCGCACCTGCTCGCCGTGGTACCGGTCGCCGGGTTCGGAGCCGTGCTGATCCTCGTACGGATCGCCGCGCTGGTCCTGTTCACTCCGGCCGTGGGGCGCCCCAACCCGTACGAGCTGGCGATCGGGCCGGCCACCGTGCTCCTGCTGGGCTCGCTGGGCGTGCTGCTGGGCCGGCTGACCCGTTCGGCGATCGCCGCGCCGCTCGTCCTGCTCGCACTGCTCGCGAGCCTCGTCGTGCTGCCGCTGCTGACCCAGGGAGGATCGGCGCAGTGGCTGCAACCCGTTGTCGGGCAAGGCGATCCGGCGTTTCCCGACCCGGTACCCGCGGCATTGATGGCGCGCCCGGCAGCGGCTCACCTCGCATACCTCCTCGGTCTGGCCGGCCTGCTCGCGGTCGCCGCACTGGGCCGGGGTGGCCGATCCCGCCGGGTGGCCGTCGCCGGTGTGCTGGCCCTGGCCCTGACCGTGACCGGAACCGTCCTGCAGCTCCAGCCACCCAGCCGGGCCGCGCTCGCGGCCCGCGCGACGGCGCTGAACCACCCCTCGCGGCAGCAGACCTGCCGGCGGCTGGAGACCGTCACCTACTGCGCCTTCGGCGACTTCACCGGCTGGATCCCGGAGTGGAACCGGGTCGTGCAGGCGGTGCTGGCCCAGGTACCCGCAAGCGCCCGCCCGGTATCGCTGGCGGTGCGCCAGCGCGTGCTCGTGCTCGGGCGCAACGACTCGGTGAGCGCCGGCCTCGGCGACGTGTGGCGGGCGGACGACGCGGCTGCGGGTACCCCGGAGGCGGTCAGCGCCGGTACCCGCTGGGGCGACAGTGCGTCCACTGTGGACCTCGCCGTGCTCGTCGCGTTGCGGGCGGTGGGCGGCGGCCCTGTCGCCTGCGGTGGCCCGGGCGTGCTGGTCGCCTGGCTCGCCGGTCAGGTCAGCGCGCAGGCCCGTACCGGCCTGCGGCTGCGCGTCCAGCACCCGGACGACCGGGGTGTGCCCTCGTTCGGTCAGCCCGTGTTCGGCGCCGGCGTGCCGCAGGCCGAGGTGACGGTCGCGCTGGCGGCGCTGGCGCTGCCCACCGCCACCGTCGCCGCCCGGGTGCAGCAATCCTGGTCGACGCTGGCCGCCCCCGGTACGACGGTCGCGCAGGCCGCGCAGATCCTCGGCGTACCGGCGCCGGCCGGTTCAGAAGGCGGCTCGTGCCGGTGAATCCCAGGATCCTGTACCCGCTGCTGCGCCCGACCGTCCACGCCATCAGGTGGTTGCCGCTCGCGGCGGGTGCCGCGCTCGGGCTCGCCATCGTGCTGGTTCCCGAGGCACTGACCGACAAGCTGGCCGTGGCCCACCTCGTCTACCTGCTCCGCATCGCGGCGGCCTGCCTCGCGCTCGGCGCGGCGTTCCTGCTCGACGACCCCGCGACCCGCAGTACCCCGGCGGTGCCGACGCCCCGGCTCGCCCGCAACCTGGTGCGCGTCGCGGTCGCCGTACCCGCAATCGCTGTGTGGTGGGTGGCCACCCTCGTTCTCGCCGGTGCGATGGCACACCGTCCACACTCGACACACCTGCCCGGCGGGGCGCTCACCGTCGAGGCGGCGACGCTCGTCTGCGCCGCGCTGGCGCTGGCCGCCATCGCCCAGCGGCTGACGACGGACGGCGGCGCGGGTGTCTTCGCGGCGCCGGCCGTGCTGGTGCTCGTCGCCGCGACCTGGTTCCTGCCGCGCGCGGTGGCACTGTCGACCCTGCCCGACGACCCGCACTGGACGGCGTCGCACCACCGGTGGGCGGTGCTGCTCGCCGCCGCCGCCGTCACGTTCCTCGCGGCCAGCCACGAACGCGCCCGGCGCTCCGGCCGCTCACCGGTGGCCGCCGGTCACCGCTGAGTCCCCGGCGGGCCGGCTGCTCCGCACGATGTTCGCAATGGTGCTCGCCGGATCCGACGCGAACAGCGCCTGGGCCGCCCGCGCCTGCCGCTCGCCCCGGTCGCCGTCGATCAGCTCGCACAGCGTGGGCCCGAGCGCCTTCCTGGTACGCACCCAGGAGGCGACCCCCGCGCGCGCCATCGCCGCCGCGTTCGCCCGGCCGTGGCCCGGGATCGGCCGGTACGTCAGCACCGGTACCCCGGCCGCCATCGCCTCGACCGCGGTCAGGCCGCCCGCGTTCTCCACGAGTACGTCCACCGCGCGCAGCAGTTCCGGCATCCGCTCGACCCAGCCGTACACGTACCGCAGCCCGCGCGCGGCCAGCCGGTACCGCAGTTCCGCGTTGTGCCCGCAGACCACCACCGGTACGGCGGCGCCGGTCTGCGCGATCTCCACCGCGGCGGCTGCCACCTCGCCCACTCCCCAGGAGCCGGCCACCAGCAACGCCAACCGCTCCCGCTCCGGCAGACCCAGCCGCCGCCTGGCCGCATACCGGCCTGTTGTCGATCCGGGCGCGGGCGCGAGCCGGCCGCAGGCGTGCACGCCGGCCGCGCCCAGCCGGACCGCCTGCGCCGCGCTGACCTGATGGGCGGCGCAGTGCACGTCGACGCCGGGCGCCACCCACAGCGGGTGCACCGCGAAGTCGGTCAGGTAGGTGACGACCGGTACGGCGAGCCGGCCGTGTCGCCGCAGCGGCCCCAGTACCTGCGCGCCCAGCGGGTACGTGGCGACCACGGCGCTCGTATCCGCGGGGAGCGCGGCGAGCAGCCGGTACCGGACCGGGCGCAGCAGGAGCCGGGTGATGGGCGCCGCGCCCGGCAGCCGGCAGCCGATGGCGAACAGCAGATCGTAGAGCCACGGCTGCCGGTCGATCATCGAGTGGTACCCGCCGCGCGCCAGGCCGCCGCTGCGCCCCGGAAAGAGCGAGAGCAGGTCCACGATGGCGACCGGGATGCCGCGCCGGCGCAGGCGCCGGGCCAGTTCCCGGGCGACACCGTCGTGCCCGGCGCCGATGCTGGCCGATACCACGACGACTGGGCCGGGCCCGCGCACCACCACCTCCGGCGGTGACCGCCGCCCGGTCGCGGCCGTCGCCAACCAGGTCACGCGGCGCCAGTACCCCCGGATGCTCGGCTCGACGCGCCGACCCCGGCTTGAAAGCCGACTCAGCCGGCGCGAGTCACCCGGCGGCTGGGGCCGACATGCCGGCGATGACAATGTCGACGGCCCGGTTGAGCGTGGTCGGGCTGACCGCCTTCGTGGCCTGCGCCTGAGCCAGCCCGCGGATGAGCAGGTACAGCTCCTCGATCCGGACCGTCCGCCGCACGGCGCCACCGGCCTGCGCCCGGCGCAGCACGGCGTTGACGGCGCGCTGCAGTTCGGCGGCGGCCGCCTCGCCGCTCGGCGAAAACCCGCCGTCCCGGGTGAGGAGGGAGGCGAGGGTCAGCTTGGTGGACCCGGTCTCGATCAAGGTGCGGACGAGGGTACGCAGGGCGGTGCCCGGATCGGTGCTCTCCGCGAGGGTGCGCGCCTGGTCGGTGAGCTGCTCGAAGTGGCGCAGCAAGGCGGCCTCGACGAGCGCCTCCTTCGTGGGGAAGTGCCGGAAGACGGTGGCGATGCCGACCCCGGCCAGCCGGGCGACCTCTTCGGTGGAGCCGGCGGCGCCCTGCTGCCCGAAGACCGTCTCGGCGGCGGCCAGGATGCGCTCGCGGTTCTCCCGCGCGTCCTGGCGCACTCCGGTCCCTCCCGCTCTTGTCTCGTCCGCTCTTTCGCTTTTGGTAGTCACCACCTTACCGAAGCCCGGACTTCGGTAGCCCGGATTCAGCGGGTGTGACCGGCGCGCAGTCGGGTAGACCCCGACGGAGTCGTCGCTCGGGAGGGGGCCTGCGTGGACGTCGCGGTGTTGGGCATGGGGCGGATGGGGCGGGCGATCGCCGAGCGGCTGCTGGCCGGCGGGCACGGCGTGACGGTGTGGAACCGCTCGGCGGGCACGGCCGGCGAGCTGGTCTCCGCGGGTGCCCGGGAAGCGCCCAGCGTTGCCGACGCGGTAATGGGACAGGACGTCGCCATCACGTCGCTCGCCAACGACGATGCCGTGCGTACCGTCGCCCTGCACGGTGTCCGGCCGTCGATCGGTGACAGCGCCAGCTACGCCGACTGCTCGACAGTGTCGCCGCGCCTGAGCGCCGAGCTCGCCCGGGCGTTCCCCGGCCGTTTCGTCGCCATGCCCGTGCTCGGCAATCCACTCGACGTGCGTGCCGACCGGGCGTCCTTCCTGGTCGGCGGGGACGCCGCCGTGGTGGACCGGCTGGGCCCGGTGCTCTCCTCGCTGTCCAGCGACATCCGGCGGTACGACTCACCGGACCTGGCCAGTACCGCCAAGGTGGCCTGCAACCTGCTGCTGCTGTCGGAGATCGTCGCGCTGGCCGAGTCGTTCGCGGTGGGCCGCGCCGGTGGCCTCTCCGACGACCAGCTGCGCGAGCTGCTGGGCGACAGCCCGATGGTGCCGCTCGGCATCAAGGACAGGTTCGAGGGTATCCTCACCGGCGCCCAGGACGCCTCGGGGAGCACCGCCCTCGGTGCCAAGGATGCCGGCCTCGCCGTCGAGGTGGCCCGGGCGGCCAACGTCGACGTGCCGGAGGCACAGGCGGTACGGCAACTCTACGAGCGGGCGGCCGCCTCGGGGTTGGGCCACGCGGACATCGCCACGGTGAGCAAGCTCTACCAGAACGTCAGAGCATGACGGCGTACTCGATGATGTCCGGGCCGGCGATGACCGCGTACTCGATCGCGGTGGCGGCGCGGGGTGCGCTTGCGCGGTGAGCGCTGGCAGGCGCCATGGCGAGCAGAGCGCCGGCGGCCACGAGGGCGCCGACGATGAGGATCCGGCGAGGGTTCATGCGCGCAGCGTAGGTCGCCTGGGCGGGCCCGCCCAGAACAGCGGGCCTGATCCGTAGCGTGCCTACCCATCTGGCCCTGTCGCCCAGCTAGCCCCATCCTCATCTGGCCCCCGCCGCCAATCCAAGCGGCGCCGCGCTTCGAACCATCTTCGGACGGAGAAGCCGACCGGGGGAGGACGTCGATGGCGCACTGGCCGTTCGAGGGACGTCAGGCCGAGATGGCGCTGCTCCAGTCGTGGTACGCGGAGTCCGATGTGGACGCTGCGCTGATCGCGGCGCCGGCCGGCGTGGGTAAGACGCGCCTGGCCCGCGAGGTCCTCCCGGCGCTGGGTGCCGCGCAGACCGCATGGATCACCGGTACCCGGGCCGCGGCGGCGATACCGTTCGCCGCGGTGGCGCCGCTGCTGCCCGAGGGTGTCGCGGCCGGTACCTCGGTGGAGATGGTCCGGGCGGCCGGCGAGCGGATGGCGGACTGGGGCGGGCGGCGCGGCGTGGCGCGCGTCGTCGACGACGCGCACCTGCTCGACGACGCCTCCGCCACGCTGGTCGCACACCTGGTACACCAGGGGCTGGCCTTCGTGCTGATGACCGCGCGCAGCGGCGAGGCGATCAGCGACGGCCTGATGCAGATCGTCAAGGATGGGCGTGGCCAGCGCGTCGAGCTTGCCCGGCTGCCGGACGAGGTGATCGATCAGCTGATCGACCACGCGGCCGTGGCT
The DNA here is from genome assembly GCA_051986465.1 of Rugosimonospora sp. Lineage (GTDB taxonomy): Bacteria > Actinomycetota > Actinomycetes > Mycobacteriales > Micromonosporaceae > DATEJJ01. The sequence continues at coordinate 2,186 of JBPYFB010000416.1, read as the reverse complement.
ACCGTCGATACGCACGCCCGGCGCCGCCTGTACCGGATCGCCGAAGGAAACCCGCTCGCCCTGCGGGAGTTGCTGCACGGCGCGCAGCCCGGCGGGTTGACCGAGCTCGTGACGTCCAGAGTGGACGGTCTGGACCCCGGCGTCCGGTACGCCGTCGAGCTGGTCGCGTGCGGTGAGCCGCTGCCGGTGCCGATGCTACGGGAGCTGGTGGGTGCGTACGCGGTGGTGCGCGCCGAAGACACCGGCCTGATCGTGGTCGAGCGCGCGGGCCAGCGCCAGGTGGCGCGGCTGGACCATCCGCTCTACGGCGAGGTGCTCCGCTCGGGTACCAGCGTCTCCCGGCTGACCCGCACCTACGCCGCGCTGGCCGGCGCGCTGCTGCGCACCCCGCTGCGCCGCCGCGGAGACATCCTGCGCGCGGCGGTGTGGCAGGTCGAGGCGGGCGAGATCGGCCGGCCGGACGTGGTACGCAGCGGCGCGCGCGAGGCGATCGGCCACGCCGACCTCCGGTTGGCCGAGCGGCTGGCCCGCGCCGCCCGGCAGGCGGAGCCCGGCGGTACGGCCGACCGGCTGCTCGCCGAGGTCCTCGCGTACCGGGGCCAGGTCGCCGAGGCCGGCGAGCTGCTCGCCACGTCCTCGCCGCCGACCGCAGATGACCACCTGGCCTGGACGGTCACCCGGGCCGAAACCATCTACTGGGGCGACGGCGACACGGACGCGGCACTGTCCACATTGGATACGCTAGGGGAGCACCCGGTTGCCCGCGCGTCCCGCTCGTGGCTGCTCTTCTTCGACGGCCGGTGCCAGGACGCGGCGCGCACCGTCGACGGAGTACTCGCCGAAGCGGGCGTCGATCCCAAGGCGGTGATCTGGGCCTGCGCCGCCGGCACCGCCGCGCACGGCTTCCTCGGTGAAGGCTGCGCCGCCGAGAAGGTACACGCGCATGGAGCCCGGATCGCGGCGGCGCACGCGGACGTGCTGCCGTGGGGGGAGGTCGAGGTCGATACCGGAATGTGCCTGGCCCATCTCGCCTCGGGCCACCCGAACGCGGCCTACGACATTGCCGTTGCGGGCTACCACAAAGCGTTGGACGGCGGCGCGACGATGATGGTCGCGGGCTGGGCGCTGCACGCCGGGCTCGCCGCGCTGGCCCGCGGCCACCTCGACGAGGCGGCCCGGCTGCTGGCCGAGGCGCAGGCCGGCTTCGACGTCAACGACACGTTCCGGCTGGGCCGCTGCTGCCTGGCCGCGCGCGCCGGCGCCGCCGCGCTCGCGGGTGACCGCGCCGCGTACCAGTTGATGGCGCGCGCCGACAAACTGGCCCACCCTTGCAACAAGGTGTTGGCGCCGTGGATCGACGGCTGGCGCGCCTGGACCGCCTACGCGGCCGGGGATCTCGGCAGCGCGGTGGTGGCCGCGAAGCGCGCCGCGGACGCCGCGCGGGAGGCCGCCATGCCGGCGGTGGAGACGCTGGCCCGCTACGACCTGGCCCGCCTTGGCGCGCCGGTCGACCTGGTGCGGCTCTCGGGTATCGATCACGAGATCGCCGGTACCGCATGCCGGGCCGCCCGGGCGCTGGCCAACCGGGACTGTACGGCCGACCTGGAAACGGCGGCCCGCGCCTTCCACGCCAACGGTTACGACCTGCTCGCGGCGGAGCTGTACGGCGCCGCCGGCCACCGGTACCACCGCCTCCACCGGTGGGCGGAGTCGGATCTGGCCAAGGCGCACGCCGTCAAGCTGCGCGCCGCGTTCCCGAACGCGCGGAGCCCGCTGCTGCGGCCGGACGACCTCACCACGCTGCTGACGTTCCGGGAGCGGCAGGTGCTGATGCTGGCAGTCGAGCACACCAGCGCGGAAATCGCCGGCCGGCTACGGCTCGCGGTCGCCACCGTCAACAACAACCTGGCTCGCGCGTACCACAAGCTCGGCATCAACGGCCGGAGTCAACTACGCGACCTGCTCGACGGCGAGCGGAACGGCTGACCGGCGTCAGCGCGCCAATTCGGCCCGGTGACGCCTTCGGGTTCGAACTGCTCAGTCCTCGTCACCGTGATCTTGCCAAGTTATCCACAGTGCGTGGGGCGGATCTGCCGCGTGGGTTGCGCCGTCGATAGCCTTGATACATGCGTACGACGGCCGGGGCGCTCAAGGATTTGAGTGCGGCGCTGGCCGGGTTGGTCGCC
>JBPYFB010000415.1:0-22071 GCA_051986465.1 Rugosimonospora sp. | reverse complement strand
CGCCGCTGATCAGCACCTCGGCGGCGCCGCGCGACGCGCCGACGAGGACCACCCGGCCGGCGCCGTCGGCGTGCAGCGTCGTCAGCGCCGCGAAGATGTCGAGGATCAGGTCGTCGTCGGTTCCGGTACTCATGGGGCAGGCGCTGTGGCCGGTGCAGCGCTGGTCGAACAGCAGCACATGGAAGCCCTGGCCGGCGAGGTAGACGGCGTACGGCCACCAGCCGCACAGCACGCTGTTTCCCAGTTCGGGTACGAGCAGCACGCCCCGGCTCCCGGTGCCCACCTCCGCCGCGGCGAGCACCACGCCATCGCTCGTCCGGGGTGCGACGAGGCGGGCGGGGGTCAGCGGCGCGCCGCAGCGCTGGGCCGGCTGTTCGGGGTCGAGGGAGAGGCTCGGCGCCGGCTGCGGGGACGGCGTGTGCGCCGCCGCCGGTGCCTGGCTCAGCGCCCGGGCCGGCTGTTTGGCGCCACCGGAGCAGCTCGCGAACAGGGCAAGACAGGCGAGGACGGCGACGAGGCGCAGTGCCCGCGGGGCTGTCATGCCGATGATTCTGACCCATCCCCGGGCGCGCTGTCCTCCCCCAGATCGACGTGCAGCCGCAGCTGCGGTACGAGCAGGTCGTCCACGTCCAGCGCGCGGGTCGCGCCGTCCGGTGCCCAGCCCGCGCCGCCGAGGAACTTCACGGTCGCCACGTCCTGCTCGTACGCCCACGCCACGGCGATGGTGAAGCCGTCCGAGCGCCAGCCGTCGACGCACGCGGCGAGCAGCCGGCTGCCGTGCCCGCGCCGCCCCCACCGCGGCTCCACGAGCAGGTCGGTGATGGCCCCGGTACCTGGTCCCAGGGCGTCCGGCGGCTCCTGCGGGGCCAGCGAGTCCTCGTCGGCTGGACCGGCCGCGGCGAAGCCGACCAGGTACGATTGCGCCGACTGCTCGACCGCGACCAGCACCCGGTGTGCCGGGCTCGGCGGTGCGTCGATGGCCTCTTGCCACCGCTGTGCCATCCAGTCCTCGTCCAGCTCGTCGAGGACGTGCCGGGGGAGCAGCCGGCGGTAGGCGGTGCGCCAGGTGGAGAGCTGGATCCGTGCGATCTCGGCGGCGTCCTGTGGACCTGCCGGCCGGACGTACCCCAGCGCCATGGCTCAAGCCTAGACAGGAGGGGACGGCGGTGGCGGACCGGGCGCGCCAGGTACGGATCAGGCCCGTCCTGGTCCTCGTCGCGCTCGCCGCGCTGGTCTTCTGGTACCTCGCCGTGAAGATGCAGCGGCAGGGCTACTTCGACCTCAAGGTCTACTACGGCGCCGTCCGGTACTGGGCCGGGGGCCACGGCGACATCTACGACTACCTCAAGCCCGGCACCAAGTACGGCTTCACCTATCCGCCGTTCGCGATGCTCACGATGCTGCCGATGGCGGTGCTGCCCTGGAAGGTGGTGTTCGTCGCCAGCGCGATCGGGACCTGCGCGGCGACGCTGATCCTGATCGCCTGGCTGCTCGGACCGGCGATCCGGCGCCGTGGCTGGCCGGTCTGGTTCGCGCTGGCCGCGGCGATGATCCTGACCGCCGCACTGGAACCGGTCAACCAGACCCTCAGCTTCGGCCAGGTGAACATGTTCCTGGTGATCCTGGTCGTGGGCGACTTCGTCCTGCTGGTCAGGAACGGTCGGTCCGGGGCCGGGGTGGGCGTCGGCCTGGCCACGGCGATCAAGCTCACCCCCGGGATCTTCATCGTGTACCTGCTGGTCGCCCGCAAGTTCCGGGCCGCCGCCGCGGCCGGCGCGACATTCCTGGTGGCGACGGTGTTCGCGATGGCGGTGGCCCCGGACGCCTCCCGGGAGTACTGGACCGAGGCGCTGTGGGACACCGACCGGGTCGGCTCCCTGTCGTACATCTCCAACCAGTCCTGGCAGGGCGTGGTGGCCCGGCTCAACCCGGGCCACCCGAACATGAAGCTCTGGGCCGTGCTGGTGCTGGCCACGCTCGCGTTCTGGCTGTGGCGGGCCCGCCGGGCGGTGCGCGTGGGCGACCTGCTCGGCGGAGTGGCGCTGACCGGGGTCGTGGGCAGCCTGGTCAGCCCGGTCACGTGGATACACCATCTGGTATGGCTGCTGCCCGCGCTGCTGCTGCTCGCCGCCCGGGCGGTGGACGCGTCGGGCCGGCGCCGGCTGGCCCTGCTCGCCCTCGCGGCCTCCGTGTACGTGGCGCTGTGCAGCCAGGTGGTGTGGCGCTACGCCTTCCACTTCCACGGCATCGGCCTGGTCGGCAGCAACGCGTACGTGATCGCGAGCGTGGCGCTACTGGTTGGCCTGCCGCTCGCCGATCGCAAGGCCGTACCGCACCTCGGGGACCTGGACCGGGGCGGCGCCCGGGCTCGACGCGACGAACCAGGACCGGCCGTCGCCGGTCGCGTCGAGGACGAAGCCGAACCGCTCGTAGAACCGGCGAGCCCGAAGGTTCGCCTCGAGCACCCATAGCCTGACCTCCCGCCAACCGCGTTCGGCGAGGCGGGCGACGGCGGCGTCCATGAGCGCCCGGCCGATACCGGTGCCCGCGTGGTCGGGCTTCACGTAGATCGCGTACACCTCGGCGTACCGCTCGTCGACGGCCGAGCGGTCCGGCGCCACCCGGTACGGCCCGAAGGCGGTGAAGCCGCGCACCTCGCCCTCGTGCAGCGCCACCCGTACCTCGTGGCCGTCCTCCGGGCGGGTCAGGCCCTCGCGCCAGCCCCGCGCGCTGGCCTCGACGTTCATCGCGTCGAGCGTCTCGTCAGGGATGATGCCGGCGTACGCCCACCGCCAGGCGCGGATCCGCACGTCGGCGATGGGGTACGCGTCCTCGGGGCGCGCGGCTCGGACGGTCAGCACGCCGGTCTCCAGCGGTAGCGCCGTACGGCTCCGACCGCCCGGAACCCGAGCCGCTGGTAGACCCGGACCCCGTACGGCGAGGCGGTCAGCACGGCGGTAGCCGCGCCCCGCTCGCGCAGCAGCGCGAGGATCCGCGAGGTCAGGCGGGTACCGATGCCCCGCCGCCGGGCGTGTGGCGCGGTCACCACCTGCTGCACCTCGCCGGCCTCGCCACCGTGGAACGCGGCCGCACAGGCGACCGGTACCCCGTCGAGCAGCCCCACCAGGTGGCTGAACGCTTCGCCCGCGCTGCGCCGCAGCCGTACCAGCTCGGCGAGGCGGGCCGGATCGTCATGGCCGCACCAGACCCGGGCGAACTGCGCCAGTCGCGCCTCGGTGTCGGCGTGCACGATCTCCAGTCCCGGTATCCGCGGCGCGGGCAGGGCGGGCTGGCCGAGGTCGGCGACCATCAGGGGTTCCTCGTGGCTGAACACGCAGCCGGCCGCGCGCAGCCGGGCGGCGAGCCGGCCGGGTGCCCGGGATCCGAGGTGCCAGAGCATCGGTACCCTTCGCGTCTTGAACGGTGCCAGCACGGCCTGGACATCGATCGCCGCGCCGGTCGGGAAGGCGCCGTTGAGCCCCGCGTAGCGGGAGCCCGTCAGGTACCACCCGTCGCCGACCTGCACCTTGGGATCGGCGGCGTACGCCGCGCAGCCGCGCCAGATGGTCTCCTCCGCCAACGCGGCCAGCGTCGTATCGGACGGCACGTGCGCCTCCCCCAGGACCAGAAACCGACCGTCAGACTAGTACTGCGCGGAGTGTCGTACTGCCCGGTTATCGTTCGGCCTGATGGCACCCGAACACCTCTCCCTCGCGCAGGCCCGGCGGATCGTGCTGGCCGCGCAGGGCTTCGCCGACCCGCCGCCGACCGGCGTGCCCACGCGCCGCCACCTGCGTCGGGTGCTCGGCCGCGTCGGCCTGCTCCAGATCGACTCGGTGAACGTGCTGCAGCGCGCCCACTACCTGCCGCTCTACAGCCGGCTCGGCCCGTACCCGACCGTGCTGCTCGACCGCGCCGCATACCGGCGACCGCACGAGCTGTTCGAGTACTGGGGGCACGAGGCATCGCTGCTCCCGGTGCGGCTGCATCCGTACCTGCGGTGGCGGATGGCGAACCCGCACCCGTGGGGCGGGATCGCGCGGCTGGCGCGGGAGAAGCCGGACCTGATCGACTGGGTACGCGAGGAGGTGGCGCGGGGCGGGCCACTGACCGCGGCGCAGATCGAGGCGGATACCGCGCGCAGCCGGGACAACTGGGGCTGGAACTGGTCGGAGGCGAAGACCGCGCTGGAGTGGCTGTTCTACCGCGGCGAGGTGGTGGTGGCCCGGCGCAACAGCTCCTTTGCCCGCGTCTACGACCTGCCCGAGCGGATACTCCCCGCCGAGGTGCTGGCCACGCCCGACCCCGAGCCGGCCGAGGCGTACCGGGAACTGGTCGGCATCGCGGCGCGGGCGCTGGGCGTGGCGGCCGAGGTGGAGCTGCGCGACTACTTCCGGCTCCCGGTCACCGGCGCCCGCCAGGCGGTACGCGACCTGGTCGACGCGGGTGAGCTGCAACCGGTACAGGTGGCCGACTGGCGGCAGGTCGCGTACCTGCACCGCGAGGCGCGACTGCCGCGCGCCGTACGCGCCAGCACGTTGCTCAGCCCGTTCGACCCGGTGGTGTGGGAGCGCGGCCGCACCGAGCGGCTGTTCGGGTTCCGCTACCGCATCGAGATTTACACGCCGGCGGCCAAGCGCGTGCACGGCTACTACGTGCTGCCCTATCTCTTCGGCGACCGGCTGGTGGCGCGGTTGGACCTCAAGGCCGACCGGCTCGCCGGGGTGCTGCGCATCCCCGCCGCCTGGGGCGAGCCCGGCATGCCCGCCGAGGCGCTGCCGGCGCTCGCCGCCGAACTGCGCCGGCTGGCCGGCTGGCTCGGGCTCGCCGAGGTCGCCGCGCCCGACGCCGGCGACCTGGCCACGAGCCTGGGCGAGGAGGTGAAGCTCGCGATGGGTATTGCGGTGTAGCGTGATGCCCATGAGCCAGGTGACCTCGCAGCCCGAGGCCGTACCGGTCGGCTACCCGCCCGTCCCGGCCCTGCGACCGCCGTTCTGGAGCCGTGGCCCGGCCTGGTCGGCCCCGCTCGCGATCCTCACCTGCTTCGCCGGTGGCGTCGCGTACACGCTCGCCTCGCACCCGACCGAGGTTGGCGCGACCGCGAGCCCGACCTGCCTGGTGAAGCTCACCACCGGCTTCGACTGCCCGGGCTGTGGCGGTACCCGCGCCTTCTGGTACCTGCTGCACGGCAACCTGCCGGCGGCGGCCCGCTCGCACCTGGTCGCGGTCTTCGCCACCCCGTTCCTCGTCTACCTCTACGTTGCCTGGGCGGCCAACCTCGTCTTCAAGCGCAAGCTGCCGACGCTGCGCTTCTCGCCCCGTACCATCTCGACGTTTTTGATTGTCTGGGGTGTCTTCACGGTCCTGCGCGACCTGCCCTGGGCGCCATTTACCTGGTTCTTCGTCTAAGGCCCTTCGTCTATCTGAGGCCTTCGTCCGTCAGACGGCGGCGAGCGCCTCGGCGCGGTGGACCTGGATGTCCCCGCTGGCGGTGCGCACCCGGACGGTGAGCTCCGCCTCGGTGCCTGGCGGCACCGCGTCCGTCATCGTCAGGTCGGTGGTGATCCTGCCGGCCGTGAAGAGATCCAGCCAGACCTTGGTGCCGCGGGCCACGCCGACGCTGACGCCGCCGGAGGCGGTATTGACCCGGACGGTACCGGCGCGGGCGGCACCGATGCGCACCTCACCCGAGGCGGCGGTCGCCCGTACCGAGGCGTCCGCGCTGCCGACGTCGAGATTGCCACTGGCCGAGTGCGACAAGAGCTCGCCGCCGACGTGGCCCACGCGCGCGTCACCGGAGGCGAAGTCGCACGAGAACCTGCCCCCGACCGCGCCGACGGTCACCTCGCCGCTGCCGGTCTTGACGCTCAGGTCGCTGGTCACGTGCTCGATCGAGATGTCCGCGGAGCCACCCGAAACGCTGCCCGACGCGTACGGGCCGGTGCAGGTCACGTTCGCCGAGCCCGTCTTGATCTGGAACTGCGAGTCGAGCGGGAGCCGGATCTGGACGCGTATCCGGTTGGAGCGCCAGAACAGCCAGCCCACGCCCTCGGGCGCCGCGACCCGTAGCCGGTCGCCGGCTAGGCGCACCGTGGTATCGGCGGCGGCCTGCCGGGCGGCGTCGCTGTCGTCGTACGGCGTCACCTCCACCCGGACGGTGTCCCGGGCCTCGGCGACGATATCGAGCGCACCGGCGCCCACCCGTACGTCCGCGGTGATCGGCTCGGAGCCGGGGAACTCGTACATGATCTTCCTCTCCAGCAGACTGAATCCAGGGGCCGATCAGGCCTGGGCGAAGCCGGTGAGCCGCTGGCCGAAGCTCCAGCCGCGCTCCTGCGTGCTGGGCGGCGCCCCACCCTGCAGTGCGGCGCTGATCGCCCGTACCAGCCAGGAGTTGACCGAGACGCCCTCGGCGCCGGCCGCCCGTTCGACGCCCTCTTTCAGCGGCTCGGGCAGGCGCAGCGTGATGCGCGCGACGTCGCTACCGCGGAGAGCTTGCGGATCCGCGGCGGCGCTGCTGTCGGCCGGCGGCGCGACGGGCGGGGCCGGGCGGTTGGCGACCTCGGCGACGACGAGATCCGCCTCACGGCCCCGCAGCCGCACGTCGACGGTGGCCGCCCCGCCCAGCTTCGTGGTGATCTCGGCGGCGGCGTCGGCGAGCGCCTCCATCAGGCAAAGCCGCAGCGACGCGTCGAGCGAGCCGGTGAGCAGTTCGGCGGCGTGCCGCACCTCGGCACCGCCGGGCGCGGCGGTGGCGGTCAGATCGCGGCGCAGCGCCTCCAGATACGGTGCCAGGTCCATGGCGTCATGATGATGCCATCAGTGACGTCAGTCAAGCGTCAGCTTGCCGCCTGCCCGAGGGTCGCCAGGGCTGCCGGGAAGTGCCGGTGGCGCAGGGAAGTGCCGGTGGGCGCCGGGGAAGTGTCGGTGGCGCCCGCTACCCTCCTGGAGAGGTTCCGCTGGGAAGGAGTCGCCGTGCCGGAGATCGTCGCGCCCGAGGTGAGGATCATCGCCTGGACACACTTTGAACCGCCGCCGGACGTGCCGTGGTCCACCGACGCCGACGGCGGGCAGGCCCTGGCCGAGTTCGCCGGCCGCGCCTGCTACCAGTCGTGGCGCAAGCCCAACCCGGCCACCGCCACCAACGCGGGATACCTCGCGCACATCCTGGAGGTCGGCCACCTGTCGGTACTCGAGCACGGGTCGGTGACGTTCTACCTCAGCGGGATCTCCCGGTCCCTGACCCACGAGCTGATCCGGCACCGGCACTTCTCGTACTCCCAGCTGTCCCAGCGGTATGTGCCGGAGCGCGACGCGGCGATGGTCGAGCCGGAGGTGATCGCGGAGGATCCCGAGCTGCACGCGAAGTTCCTGGCCGCGACCGAGGCGAGTGTGCGTGCATACACGGAACTGCTGGAGGGCCTGGAGAAGCGGTTCGCCGACGTATCCGACGGCACCGCCCGGCGCAAGCAGGCCCGGCAGGCGGCCCGGGCCGTGCTGCCCAACGCGACCGAGACGCGCATCGTGGTGACCGGCAACTACCGGGCCTGGCGGCACTTCATCACGATGCGGGCGACCGAGCAGGCCGACGTGGAGATCCGCCAGCTCGCGATCGCCTGCCTGAAGGAACTGAAGCGGGTCGCCCCGAACGTCTTCGCCGACTTCGCCATCTCCGAACTCCCCGATGGCAGTGAGGTCGCTACCAGCCAATACGCCTGGGAGTCCTGATGTGAGTGGGGCAGCGCGCGACAGGTGCCTGGACGCGCGTTGCCTCGCCCCTGTCGGATAGGTTTATCGCATGACAAGCACGGGTTCCCGCGCGGTTGACCCGCGTCGGCCATTCGGCCGGCTGCTCACGGCCATGGTGACGCCGTTTCGCGCGGATGGCTCGCTCGACCGGGAAGGCGCGGCGGCGCTCGCCAGCTACCTGGTCGACGAGCAGGGCAACGACGGCTTGATCGTCAGCGGCACCACGGGCGAGTCGCCGACGACCAGCGACGCCGAGAAGGACATCCTGCTGCGCACCGTGGTCGAGGCGGTCGGCGACCGGGCCCACGTGATCGCCGGCATCGGTACCAACGACACGCACCACACGCTGGAGCTGGCCCACGCCGCCGAGAAGGCGGGCGCGCACGGGCTGCTCGCGGTGACCCCCTACTACAACAAGCCGCCGCAGGCGGGCCTGGTCGCCCACTTCACCGCCGTGGCGGACGCCACAGGACTGCCGACGATGCTCTACGACATCCCCGGTCGCACCGGCACTCCGATCGAGACCGAGACGATCTGCCGGCTCGCCGAGCACGCGCGCATCGTAGCGGTGAAGGACGCCAAGGGTGACATCGCCGGCACCTCCTGGGTGACGCGCCGCACCGACCTTGCGATCTACTCCGGCGATGACCGCAACACGCTTCCGCTGCTGTCGGTCGGTGCGGTCGGCGTGGTCGGGGTGGTCACCCACCTGTTCGGCCGGCAGGCCAAAGCGATGATCGAGGCGTACGAGCGCGGGGACGTCGCCGAGGCGCTGCGCCTGCACCACCTCCAGCTCCCGGTCTACTACGGCTTCTTCGCCACCCAGGGCGTCATCACGGTGAAGGCGGCGCTCAACCGGGTGGGCCTGCCCGCCGGGCCGACCCGCCCGCCGCTGGTCGACGCGACCGAGGCGGAGCTGGAGCGGCTGCGCAAGGACTGCGCCGAGGCAGGACTCGACCTGTGAATCCCGGGCTCGAGGCGCCGCCGCCGCTACCCGCCGGCGCGCTGCGGGTCACGCCACTGGGCGGGCTCGGCGCGATCGGCCGCAACATGACGGTCTTTGAGTTCGACGGCAAGCTGCTGATTGTCGACTGTGGAGTGTTGTTCCCCGATGTCGACCAGCCCGGCGTCGACCTGATCCTGCCCGACTTCACGCCGATCCTGGAGCGGCTGCGCGATGTCCTCGCGATCGTGCTCACGCACGGCCACGAGGACCACATCGGTGCCGTGCCCTACCTGCTCGCGCACAAGCCCGACATCCCGCTGGTCGGCTCGCAGTTCACCCTCGCGCTGGTGGAGGCGAAGCTGGCCGAGCGCCGCATCGAGCCGCTGACGCTGACCGTCCGGGAAGGACAGCGCGAGCGCCTGGGCCCGTTCGACTGCGAGTTCCTCGCCGTCAACCACTCGATACCGGACGCGCTCGCGGTCGCCATCCGTACGCCGGCCGGTATGGTCCTGCACACCGGCGACTTCAAGATGGACCAGTTGCCGCTCGACGGGCGCCTGACCGACCTGCCGGGCTTCGCGCGCCTGGGCTCCGAGGGGGTCGACCTGCTGCTGGCCGACTCGACCAACGCGGAGGTACCGGGGTTCGTGGCGCCCGAGCGGGAGATCGGGCCGGTTCTCGACGGGATCTTCCGGGCGGCCCAGGGTCGGATCATCGTCGCCTCCTTCGCCTCGCACGTGCACCGGGTACAGCAGGTGCTGGACGCGGCGAACGCGCACGGCCGCAACGTCGCCTTCATCGGTCGCTCGATGGTGCGCAACATGGGCATCGCCCGCGACCTGGGCCTGCTGCGCATTCCGGGTGGGCTGGTGGTCGGGCTCGACGAGGCGACGGCGCTGCCGCCCGAGCAGATCGTGCTGATGTGCACCGGGTCCCAGGGCGAGCCGATGAGCGCGTTGGGGCGGATGGCGACCGGCGATCACCGGCACATCACGGTGGCGGCGGGCGATACGGTCGTGCTCGCCTCCTCGCTCGTACCGGGCAACGAGACCGCCGTGTACCGGGTGATCAACCAGCTCTCCCGGCACGGCGCGTTCGTCGTACACAAGGACGTGGCGAAGGTACACGTCTCCGGGCACTCGCCCGCCGGTGAGCTGCTCTACCTGCTCAACGTCGTCAAGCCGAGCAACTTCCTGCCCGTACACGGGGAGTGGCGGCACCTGCGGGCGCACGCGCGGCTGGCGATCGAGTCGGGCGTCTCCACCGATCGCGTGGTGATCTGCGAGGACGGCGACGTCGTCGACCTCATCGACGGCCGGCTGCGGCTGGTCGGGCACGTCGGATCGAGGTACGTCTACGTCGACGGCCTCGCGGTCGGCGACGTCAGCGAGTCCCTGCTGACCGAGCGGCGCATCCTCGGCGACGGCGGGTTCATCGCGGCGACGGTGGTGGTCGACTCGGTCACCGGGAAGGTGGTCGGCGCCCCGGTCGTGTCGGGCAAGGGGTTCTCCGAGGATCCCGCCGCCTTCGACCCGGTGGTACCGCTGATCACCGAGGCGCTCGACCGGGCGGCGGTGGAGGGGATCACCGACCCGCACCAGTTGCAGCAGATCGTCCGCCGTACCGTCGGCCGTTGGGTCAACGACGCCTACCGGCGCCGGCCGATGATCGTACCGAGCGTCGTCGAGGTGTGACCGGCGTGGCCTACCGGGTGCTCTGGGGCGCTGCGGTCGTCGCGCACTTCGCGTACCTGGCCTACCTGGTGTTCGGTGGCTTCCTCGCGTGGCGGTGGACCTGGCTGTTCTGGCCGCACCTGGTCGCCGCCGCGTGGGGGCTGCTGATCGTCCTGAACCTGGTGCCCTGCCCGCTGACCTGGGTGGAGGACTGGGCCCGGCGACGCGCCGGCATGCCGATTCTGCGCGGTGGGTTCATGGATCACTACGTGAACGGGGTGCTGTACCCGCTGCGGTATGAGGCCGCGGTCCGGGTGCTGGTCGCGGTGGTGGTGCTGGTCTCCTGGGTGGGTGCGTACGCCCACTGGCGGCGCGCCGCGTAAAAGCCGGGAAACCCCCCACCCCACCGCTAACGTGTTGAACATGGCGGGCCGCACCCCTTCGGCGGGAACCAGGAGCGCGCGACGGCGCCGCCGCGGTCGCGCGCCCGCGATCGGGCCCCTGGATGTGCTGCCCCGGCTGTTCGTCCTGCTGTGGATGGGCCTCGCCCACAGCGTGGGCTGGGTGGTACGGGCGGTCGGGCGCCGCGCGGCCGGCGCCCGTGAGCTGGATCCGGAGCACCGCCGCGACGGCGCCGGCCTGCTGCTGCTCGGCCTCGCCCTGCTACTCGCCGTCGCGATCTGGTTCCAGGGCGCCGGCCCGGTCGGTGTGCACGTCGCGTCGGTGACCAGGTTCTTCATCGGGGCGATCGCCACCGTGCTGCCCGTCCTCCTGGCGGTGGCCGCGGTGCGGATGATGCGCTCGCGTGAGGAGGAGCCGCACCGGGGCCGGGGCCTGGTCGGCTGGAGCTGCCTGTTCCTGGGCGCCGCCGGCCTGCTGCACCTGGCCGCCGGCCGGCCCACCCTGCCGAGCCGCATGGACGGCGCCGGGGGCCTGCTGGGCCGCCTCGCGGGCGGTGCGCTGGCGGGCGCGATGACCGACTGGGTGGCCGCGCCGCTGCTCGCGATGCTGGCGCTGTTCGGGCTGCTGGTGGTCACCGCGACGCCGATCAACCGGATACCGCAGCGCCTGGGCCAACTGCGCGACCTGGCGCTGGGCCGGGTCGTCGATCAGTCCACTGTGGAAGAAGAGGAGCTGGTCGAGGAGGAAGAGGAGGAGGTGGCGGAGGAGCCGGTACCGCGACGGCGCTCCTCGCGGCGGCGGCAGGCCGCGTTCGCCGGGCGTGAGCAGGCCCCGGCCATCGAGGAGGACGAGGGTGAGGAGGTCTACGAGACCGTTCCGCTGCCCCGCAAGCCGCCCCGCCCGCCCGCGGCCCGCAAGCCGCTGCAGCCGCCCGAGCACTCTCCGCTGCCCACCCGCGCCGAGCAGTTGGCGCTCACCGACGCCGACTACAAGCTGCCGCCGCCGCACCTGCTCGCCGCCGGGGACGCGCCCAAGGCGCGCAGCAAGGCCAACGACGAGGTGATCAACGCGCTGCAGGGGGTGTTCGAGCAGTTCGACGTCGACGCGGCGGTGACCGGCTTCGCCCGCGGCCCGACAGTCACGCGCTACGAGGTGGAGTTGGGGCCGGGCGTCAAGGTGGAGCGGGTCACCCAGCTCTCCCGTAACATCGCGTATGCGGTCAAGTCGCCTGATGTGCGCATCATCAGCCCGATACCGGGCAAGAGTGCGGTCGGCGTCGAGATCCCCAACACCGACCGGGAGAACGTGGCGCTCGGCGACGTGCTGCGCTCCCGCGAGGCCCGGGCCGACCACCATCCGCTGCTTGTCGCGCTCGGCAAGGACATCGAGGGCGGGTACGTCGTCGCGAACCTGGCGAAGATGCCGCACATCTTGATCGCTGGCGCCACAGGTGCCGGTAAATCGTCGTGCCTCAATACGCTGCTGGTATCGATACTGACCCGGGCCACGCCCGACGAGGTACGGCTGCTGCTGGTCGACCCGAAGCGGGTGGAGCTGACCTCGTACGAGGGCATCCCGCACCTGGTGACGCCGATCGTCACGAACCCGAAGAAGGCGGCCGACGCGCTGGACTGGGTGGTCCGCGAGATGGACATGCGCTACGACGACCTGGCCGCGGCGGGGGTACGCCACATCGACGACTACAACAAGAAGGTACGGGCCGGGCAGATCAAGCCGCCGCCCGGCAGCGAGCGGGTGATCCGCCCGTACCCGTACCTGCTCGTGATCGTCGACGAGCTGGCCGACCTGATGATGGTGGCGCCGCGGGACGTGGAGGACGCGGTCGTACGCATCACCCAACTGGCCCGGGCGGCCGGTATCCACCTGGTGCTCGCCACCCAGCGGCCCAGCGTCGACGTGGTCACCGGGCTCATCAAGGCCAACGTGCCGTCCCGCCTCGCGTTCGCCACCTCCAGCCTGGCCGACTCCCGGGTCATCCTGGACCAGCCGGGCGCGGAGAAGCTGGTCGGCCGCGGCGACGGGCTGTTCCTGCCGATGGGCGCCTCCAAGCCCATCCGCATCCAGGGCGCCTGGGTGGCGGAGCCCGAGATCCAGGCGGTGGTGAAGTTCTGCCACGACCAGCGGGAGCCGGAGTTCCGGACGGACGTGCTGACCCCGCCGCAGGAGAAGAAGAAGATCGACGAGGACATCGGCGACGACCTGGACCTGCTGGTACAGGCGATCGAGCTGGTGGTCACGTCGCAGTTCGGTTCGACCAGCATGCTCCAGCGCAAGCTGCGGGTGGGCTTCGCGAAGGCGGGGCGGCTGATGGACCTGATGGAGACCCGCGGCATCGTCGGCCCGTCCGAGGGGTCGAAGGCGCGCGACGTACTCATCAAGCCCGACGAGCTGGACTCGGTACTCGCGGAGCTGCGCGACGAGTAGCCGGCCGCCGAGCGCGGCGATCCGGGTCAGTACGTTCGAGCTCTTCCTCGATCTCGTCTTCGTCTTCACGGTCACCCAGTTGACCGCGCGGCTGTACGAGGCGCTGACGCTACCGAGCCTGCTGCGCGTGATGCTCATGCTCGGCCTGATCTGGTGGATCTACGACGGGTACGCCTGGCTCACCAACGCGGTCGCCCCGACGACCCGGTACCGGCGCGCGCTGATCCTCCTGGGCATGGCCGGGTTCCTCACGATCGCGCTGGCGATCCCGGATGGGTACAGCTCCGCGGGGTGGGCCTTCGGCGCCGGGTACTTCCTCGTCAATCTCGTCCACAGTGGACTGTTGAGCATCGCGGGCGGGCAGGGTGTCTGGCGGGCCATGCACCGGCTGGGTCCGCTCAACCTGGCCAGCGCCTGCCTGGTGCTGGCCGGCGGGTTCGTGCCGCTGCCCTGGCGGTACTGGCTGTGGTGCGCCGCGTTCGCACTGCAGATCGCCGGCCCGTACCTGCGCCCCATGGGTGGCTTCACGGTCTCGCCGGCGCACTTCGTGGAGCGGCACGGGCTGGTCATGATCGTGGTGTTCGGCGAATCGGTCAGCGCGATCGGAACCGGCGTCGGTATCCGCCTCAACCCCCAACTGCTGGCGGTGGCGCTGGTCGGCCTGGTCCTCGCGTACTACCTGTGGTGGGCGTACTTCGGCGGGGACGACGAGCGGGCGGAGCGCACGCTCGCCGGCATCGAGGACGCCAAGCGCGTCCGCGTCGCGCTGGTGGCGTACCGGTACTGGCACTACTTCCTGCTGCTGGGCATCGTCGTGCTCGCCGCCGGCCTGCGCAGGGCGATCGCGAACGCCTTCGGCCCGGTACCGCTGCCTGAGGCGCTCGCCCTCGGCGGCGGGCTGGCCCTGTTCCTCGCCGGGGACCTGGCGTTTCGCCGGGTGCTGTGGATCGGCCGGCCCTGGTACCGGCTGGCCTGCCTGCTCGCGGCGCTGGCGGCGGTACCGCTCGGGCTGGTGTACGGGGCCGCGGAGCTCGCGGTCCTGGCCGTCGCGCTGGTGGTACTGCTGTCATTCGAAGGAGCGGGCCGGAGGCGTGCCGGACCGGCCCGGTACCCTCGGTGAGTGTCCTCATCCCAGCCCACGCCGCCGACGCCCCCGCGGGTGGCCCTGCTGACGCTGGGCTGCGCGCGCAACGAGGTCGACTCGGAGGAGCTGGCCGCGCGGCTGTCCGCGGGCGGCTGGGAGGTGACCACCGACGGCTCCGCGGCCGACGTGGTGCTCGTCAACACCTGCGGCTTCGTGGAGAAGGCCAAGACTGAGTCGATCGAGACCCTGCTCGCGGCCGCGGATACCGGGGCGCGGGTGGTGGCGACCGGATGCCTGGCCGAGCGGCACGGGCGCGAGCTGGCCGAGAGCCTGCCGGAGGCGGCCGCGGTGCTCGGCTTCGACCACTACCCGGAGATCTCGGACCGGCTCTCGCAGATCCTGGCTGGCGGCACGGTGGCGGCGCACGAGCCCCGCGACCGGCGCACCCTGCTGCCGATCACCCCGGTGGCGCGCCAGGACACCCGGGTTCCCACCCCCGCCCACCTGCGCGGAGTGCTGCGCCAGCGGCTGACCGGTGGCCCGGTGGCCCCGCTGAAGCTCGCCAGCGGCTGCGACCGGCGCTGCGCGTTCTGCGCGATCCCGTCCTTCCGCGGCGCGTTCGTCTCGCGTACCCCCGACGAGGTGCTGGCCGAGGCGGAGTGGCTGGCCCGCGACGGCGTACGCGAGCTGGTACTGGTGAGCGAGAACTCCACGTCGTACGGCAAGGACCTGGGCGACCCGCGGCTGCTGGAGAAGCTGCTGCCACAACTGGCGGCGGTACCCGGCATCGTGCGGGTACGCGTGTCGTACCTCCAGCCGGCCGAGGTGCGGCCGGGGCTGGTCGAGGTGATCGCCGGTACGCCCGGGGTCGCGCCCTACTTCGACCTGTCCTTCCAGCACGCGTCCGAGCCGGTACTGCGCCGGATGCGCCGGTTCGGCTCCACGCAGCGCTTCCTCGACCTGCTGGCGAGCATCCGGGAGCTGGAGCCGCAGGCGGGTGCGCGCAGCAACGTGATCGTCGGGTTCCCCGGCGAGACCCGGGCCGACGTCGCCGAACTGGAGCGCTTCCTCACCGAGGCGCGGCTGGACGCCATCGGCGTCTTCGACTACAGCGACGAGGAGGGCACCGAGGCCGCGGGGCTGTCCGGCAAGGTGCCGGCGGCGACGATAAGGCGGCGGTACGGGCGGATCAGTGCGCTCGCCGACGAGCTGTGCGACCAGCGGGCCGCCGAGCGGGTCGGTGCCACGGTCGAGGTGCTGGTCGACCAGGTCGCCGACGGGATCGCGGAGGGGCGGGCGGCGCACCAGGCGCCCGAGGTCGACGGTTCGACCACGCTGACCGGCGACCTCACGCCGCACCCCGGTGACCTGGTGACGGCGATCGTCGAGAAGAGCTCCGGGGTCGACCTCGTCGCCCGGGTGATCGAGATCACGTCCCCGGGGTCAACCGGTGAGCGCTGAGCCCACCTCAGGGGGAGCGCAGGCGGAGCCGGGTATTGGCGGAGCCGAGCAACCGCGGTACTCCACCGGGTCCGGCGCGGCGCGACCGGCGTACACGGCGCCCATCATCAACGCCGCCAACGCGCTCACCGCGCTGCGCCTGGTGCTCATACCGGTGTTCGTCGCGCTCGTGGTCGCCTCCGGGATGACCGACTCCGCGCTGCGCATCGGTAGCTGCGTGACGTTCTGCGTGGCCTCATTGACCGATTTCGTAGACGGCTGGATCGCCCGCGCCTACGATCTGGTGACGGCGTTCGGCAAGGTGGCCGACCCGATCGCAGACAAGGCCCTCACCGGCACCGCCCTGGTGCTGCTGTCCTGGTACGGCCGGCTGAGCTGGTGGGTGACCGCGGTGATCCTGCTGCGCGAGTTCGGGGTGACCGTGCTGCGCTTCTGGGTGATCAGGCGCGGGGTCATCGCGGCTAGCCGGGGCGGGAAGGTGAAGACCGCCCTGCAGATCCTCGCGATCGCCTGGTACCTGTGGCCGTTCCCGGCTCCGGTGTCCCGGGTCGCGCCATGGATCATGGCGGTCGCCGTGGTGGTCACGGTCGTGACGGGTCTGGACTACGTGCTGCGCGCGTTAGCACTGCGCAGGGCTGGGAGGAGCTGAGGGTGTCGCCTGACTTCGACGTGAATCGATATTTGGCTCGGCTCGGTGTGGTTCACACCGGGCCGCCGAGCATCGAGGGGCTGCGTGCGATACACCGGGCGCACGTCGAACGCGTGCCGTACGAGAACCTGGAGATCCAACTCGGGCGGCCGACGTCGGTGAGCCGGCTGGAGTCGGCGTGGCGGGTGGTGGCCGGCCGGGGCGGGTACTGCTACCACCTCAACGGCGCCTTCTCGCTGCTGCTGTCCGCCCTCGGGTACGGGGTGCGCTGGCACAACGCGGGCGTGCAGGGGCGCGATGAAATGCAGTCGGTGCGGGCGAACGGCTCCCACCTCGCGCTGACCGTGCACGGCCTGCCCAGCCGGGACAACCCCGACGGCATGTGGCTCGTCGACGTGGGCATCGGTGACGGGCTGTATGAGCCGCTGCCGCTACGCGCCGGCGAGTACACCGACGGGCCGTTCCGGTTCAGCCTCGCACCGTCCACTGTGGAGTTTCTGGGCTGGCGGTTCACGCACGACCCGGTGGGCTCGTTCGCCGGCTTCGACTTCCGCGCCGACCAGGCGACCGAGACCGACTTCGCGGCGCGGCACGAGTGGCAATGCACCGATCCGCGGTCGCCGTTCGTCCGGGTGGCGACCGCGCAGCGGCGCGACGCCGGTGGCGTGGACGTCCTGCGTGGCCTGGTGTACGAGCGGGTACCGGACGGTACGCGCCGGGTGATGAGTACTGCCACCGAGTGGTACCAGCTGCTCGCCGACGTGTTCGGGCTGACCCTGCGCGACGTGGCGCCGGACGAGCGGGACCTGCTGTGGCGGCGGGTCATCGCGGCCCACGAGGCCCGGCAGACCGCGGGATGAGCGGAGCGGACGCGGCCAAGGTGCTCGCCGATCTCGCGGCGCGCGGGCAGACCCTCGCGGTGGCCGAGTCGCTGACCGGCGGGCTGCTGGCCGCCACGATCGTGGACGTACCAGGCGCCAGCAAGGTATTCCGGGGCGGCCTGGTGGTGTACGCCACGGAGCTCAAGGCGCTGCTGGCGGGGGTACCGGAAGATCTTCTCGCCCGGTGTGGCCCGGTCGACCCCGACGTGGCCGCCCTGCTCGCGGCGGGCGCCCGGGATCGCTGCCGCGCCGACTGGGGCCTGGCGACCACCGGGGTGGCCGGCCCGGACTCGCAGGGCAACGTCGCGCCCGGGCGGGTCTACCTGGGCCTCGCCGGTCCGGACGGCGGCCGCCGCACGGCCCGCAGGCTGGACCTTTCCGGTGACCGTGCGACGATCCGGCAGGGTGCGGTGCGCGCCGCGCTCGACCTGCTCGCCGAGGCGATCCGGGCTGACCTGCACTGATCTGCGCGGGAATGCCTGCGAGTGGCGGCTGGTTGTGTCAAGGTCGATCCGAGGACGGGCCCCACACGCACCTTGGATGTGTGACTTATCGCTGCGAAAGGGTACCGTGGCGAGAAGCCGTTTCCGCCGGTACGCCAGTGTGAGGGGGTGCGATGGTTCTGCTCCGTCGGGTGATCGGCGACGCGCTACGAGCGCGCCGGCAGGCCCAGCACCGCACCCTGCGCGAGGTTTCTACCGCCGCCAACGTCAGCCTCGGTTACCTCTCCGAGATCGAGCGCGGGCAGAAGGAAGCCTCCAGCGAGCTGCTCGCCGCCATCTGTGACGCGCTCGGCGCCCAGCTCTCCGAGTTGCTGCGTGAGGTGAGCCACACCGTGGCCGACGCGGAGCAGGACAAGGCGGCGACCGTCACGACGCGCGTCGAGGGCGACCTCGCTGTCACTGTCCGCCAGGAAACCCCGCTGCGCGCCACGCTGCACGCCACCCGCAAGCCTCGCGAGGACGTGCTCACCGCCGCGTAACCGATCGTCCACATGTGACACTCACGCCTCTCGGACGCGTTCGGGCAACACCTAGGGGGCGGTCCCGGGAAAAGTCCGGGTGGCTCAGCAGCACGGTAGGCCTTCGCCGGGGCAAACTTGGCGAGTGGCGTTTTTGGACGGGCTGCGTTCGGCGGGCGGCGTTTCTCCGGCCATATGCGGGCGAGTCGGAGGCGAACCGATGAGCGTAGTCTGCCTGTCACAGGCTGCCGTGCGGGCGGGGCTGGCCGCGGGCTGCCACCATGGATGGACAAGCTGCCTCGCGCGGCGAGCAAAGCAGGACTGACGAGGGCTGGAGAGGACCGCAGATATGGCGAATCCGTTCGTCAAGGGCTGGCGATACCTGATGGCGCTGTTCGGCGCCAAGATCGATGAGTACGCCGATCCGAAGGTGCAAATCCAGCAGGCCATCGAGGACGCCCAGCGCCAGCACCAGGCGCTCGTGCAGCAGGCCGCGGCGGTCATCGGCAACCAGCGCCAGCTGGAGATGAAGCTGTCGCGGACGATGGACGAGGTGCAGAAGCTGCAGGGTTCGGCCCGGCAGGCGCTGGTCCTGGCCGACAAGTCGCGGACCGAGGGCGACGCGAACAAGGCCACGGAGTACGAGAACACCGCGCAGATCTTCGCCACGCAGCTCGTCGCGGCGGAGCAGTCGATGGAGGACCTGAAAACTCTTCACGACCAGGCCCTGTCCGCGGCCACCCAGGCGCGCAAGGCCGTCGAGAACAACGCGTCGATCCTCCAGCAGAAGCTCGCCGAGCGCACCAAGCTGCTCAGCCAGCTTGAGCAGGCCAAGATGCAGGAGACCGTGGCGAGGTCGCTGGAGTCGATGTCCTCGCTCGCCGCGCCCGGCAACACGCCCTCGCTCGACGAGGTGCGCGAGAAGATCGAGCGGCGGTACGCGACCGCGATGGGGCGCGCCGAACTCGCCTCGAACTCGGTCGAGGGGCGCATGCTCGAGGTACAGAAGTCCACGCTTGACATGGCGGGGGCCTCGCGGCTGGAGCAGATCCGGGCGAGCATGGCCGGCGACCAGCTGGCGGCGGCACCGACGACGCCGGCGGTGGGCGCGGGGCCGGCGGCTCAGCCGGCCCAGTCCGGGCAGAAGGACGCGAGCGTGGCGCGGCTGGACGAGATCCGGGCGAACATGTCCAAGGACAAGAGCTCGGACCAGGCCGCGGGCTGAGCGATGGACGAGCGCAACCGGTACTTTCGGCAGCTGCGCCGGTTGCGGCGCTCGGCGCGGCGGTGGAGCGTGCTGGCCGGCGGGCTCGCCGGTACCAGCATCGTGCTCGTCCCGTACGCCGGGCTGGGCTGGCCGGACGCGATCTGGGCCGCGCTGACCGGCAGTGCCGCGGCGCTGACCTGGTGGCGCTGGAGCGACCTGCGGGAACTCCAGGCGCAACCGGCGCCGCCGGCCGTCGAGCGGGTGCTCGGCTCGTCCCGGATCGAGGCGCTCGTCGCCCGCTTCCCGGCCGGCCAGAACGCCCTCGCGGAGTTGCGGAAGGTGCAGTCGCGGGCCAAGGTACGCGGCTCCTCCGTGCTGCCGGCCTGGAACCGGCTGGACCGGGCCGCCCGGACCTTCGCGGGCCTGGCGTTCCGGTTGACCGGCCCGGCGAACCCGGTGGTGGCGGAGGCGCGGGTGGCCGAACGGGGCCTGCGGGAGCTGGGGGAGCGTACCGCTGCGGTGGAGCGGGCCCTGCGCCTGGCGCCGACCGACGGGCAGCTGCCCGTCGCCCACGCCGAACTGCTCGCCCACTTCGAGCAGGGCGTACACGCGTACGAGCGACTGGTCGCCGCGGCTGCGGGGTATGTCGCTGAGGACGGGCGGAGCACGGTCGGCGGCGCCTCCACACAGCGCCTGATGGAAGCGACCGACCTGCTGGCCGGCATCGCCTCGGCGCTTTCCGAATTGCGGACAGCGACGCGCCCCGCATCGGCGTGACCCCCCTCCGGCGCGCAGAGCTTCGCGTGGGATCCTGCGGGCGGCGCCACGAGCGCCCACCAGGCGAGGAGGCGGAATGACCGATTACCAGTTGACCTTCGACGGCAGGCAGCTGTCCCTGCCGGAACGGCCGGCGATCGAGGGCCCGTCCGGCCTGGGCATCGCGAAGCTGCTCGCGGAGACGGGCCAGGTCACTCTCGATCCGGGCTTCGTCAACACGGCCTCGTGCACCTCAGAAATCACATACATCGACGGGGACGCTGGTATCCTGCGCTATCGCGGGTACCCGATCGAGCAGCTCGCCGAGCACTCGACGTTTCTGGAGACGTCATACCTGCTGATCCACGGCGTGCTGCCGACCAGCGCCCAGCTGGACGAGTTCATCGGTCAGATCAAGATGCACACCCTGCTGCACGAGGAGATGCGCCGGTTCTTCGACGGCTTCCCGCGCGACGCGCATCCGATGGCGGTGCTCTCCTCGGCGGTCAGCGCACTGTCCACGTTCTACCAGGACAGCCTGAACCCGTTCGACCAGCGGCACGTGGAGATGTCCACGGTACGGCTGCTGGCGAAGGTACCGACGATCGCTTCGTACGCGTACAAGAAGGCGATCGGGCAGCCGCTGCTGTACCCGGACAACTCGCTGGGGTACGTGGAGAACTTCCTGCGGATGACGTTCGGCGTACCGGCCACCCCGTACGAGGTGGACCCGGTCTGCGCGCGGGTACTCGACATGCTGTTCGTACTGCACGCCGACCACGAGCAGAACTGCTCCACCTCGACCGTACGGATGGTCGGCTCGGCACAGGCCAACCTGTTCGCCTCGGTCTCGGCCGGGGTCAACGCGCTGTTCGGGCCGCTGCACGGCGGGGCTAACCAGGCGGTCCTCGAGATGCTCCAACGCATCCACGACGACGGCGGCGACGTGCAGGGCTTCGTGAAGCGGGTCAAGGCGCGCGATGACGGCGTGAAGCTGATGGGCTTCGGGCACCGCGTGTACAAGAACTACGACCCGCGCGCGGCCATCGTGAAGAAGGCGGCGCAGGACGTACTCGGGCGGATGGCGCAGCCCGACCCGCTGCTCGACCTCGCATTCGAACTTGAAGAGATCGCCCTCGCCGACGACTTCTTCCTCTCCCGCAAGCTGTACCCGAACGTCGACTTCTACACCGGCCTGATCTACAAGGCGTTGGGCTTCCCGACGACGATGTTCACCGTGCTGTTCGCGCTGGGCCGGCTGCCGGGCTGGATCGCGCAGTGGCGGGAGATGATCAACGATCCGGATACGAAGATCGGCCGGCCGCGCCAGGTCTACACCGGCTCGCCCGTGCGGGACTACGTGGAGATCGCCGATCGAACGTGAGGCGGTTCGCCCGGCTACTCCTTGATGTCGCGGTAGGCTCGCCGGCCGTGGCCGCGGCGCCGTGGCCGTGGTTCGGCCGCCCCGGCTGGCGCCGCCTCGCCGGACTGTGGCTGTGCGCGGCGCTGGCCATGGGTATGACCGCCGAGGCCGTCGCCCAGCTCATCGTGGATCGGAAGGTGTCGCCCGGGCTCGCCATCATCGTCGGGCTGCTGCAGGGCGGGCCGCTGCTGCTCGCCGTGCGATGGCCGCTGACGGCGTGGCGGCTGGCGGTCGTCGGCCTCATCCTGAACATGGTCGCGCTGGCGCAGAGCCAGCCGGTCTGGCCGTGGAGCGTGGGCGGCTGGATCGCGCTCATGTTCCTGCTGCTGCAGGTGGCGCTGACCTACCACCGCCGTACGGTCGTCGCGGTCGGCGTACTGACCGGGCTGGTGGCCGTCGTGCCGGCGTCCTTTGTGGACGGTACACAGCTGTGG
>JBPYFB010000414.1:0-5396 GCA_051986465.1 Rugosimonospora sp. | reverse complement strand
CACCAGGCTCCACACCGCAGCCGCCGCGCAGAGCGCGAGGTCGACGGCGAGGGAGCCCGGCTGGCCGTGCCGGAAGGCGACGGTCAGGGCGGCCATGATGGCCAGTACCACGTACGGGACCACGGTGACCAACGGACGGAACCGTTGCTCCCAGCCCGCCGGCCCGGCCATCTGCCAACTCTGCATCGCGCACCTACTCCCAGCGCACCAATCTAGCCGCCGCCACCGCGCTCACGACCGGACCGCGCGACGCCGGTTGAGCTGAATGACCACGGGCAGCAGGAGCAGGCCGCAGATGCCCTGTTCGAGCTTGAACCAGAGCGGGAACATGCCGGGCAGTGCGATGATCACCACAGTCGCGGTCAACATGAGCGCGGTGACGATACGCAGCCGCAGCAGCATCCGGCGGTCGCCGCGGGCCGCCCGTACCGCGAGGAACAGGGTGAGCAGCGAGGCCGCGGCGACGATCGTGCCGCGGACCCAGACCGCGGGGGTGACCATCGACGCGTGGTGCCGGAACACGACCACCGCCGCCAGTGTCAACAGGCTGACCGTGGCGTACCCCCTGATCAGCCAGACCACATTGCGCATCTCGTATGCCTCCGTCTCTTCGTCGCGGACGGGAATCAGCGGCGCAACGAAGGCGCGTCGCGCGGATCGCCCAATCTCCCGGGCGGGCGGTGGAATCGGCGGCTCGCTCACCTGGCGGAGCGACTCCACCGATCGGTGGATTCCTGCTGGCGACCGGCGTGCATCCGGTAGCGCCACCGGCTTGCCGCGGGTGGCGTCCGGCCACGACGGGTGGTCGCGCTGGACGAAGTCCAGGCTCAGGTTCTGGTGATCGGGGTGCTGGGTGTTCACGTACCAGCCGAGGTCGATACCGACCCGCGTAGCCGAAATGCTCGGCGAACCAGGCCGCGCTTTCGGCGGGACGCTCCGCTGCAACCGCTATACCCATCAATGTGAACCGCACAGTAGAGCCTTCGCCTGGACATCCGAGACATCTCCAGGCTCCCGACCAAGGCCCTGGTGATCAACCCCGAGCCTAAGGCGTGTACTGACTCGATCCGGAATCGCCGGCGCGGCGGCGGCCGCCTCCGTGGCCCTGCCGGTGAGCGTCCGGAAGGCGCTCGCCGCACCCCCGCAAAATGGCGGACGCTGGCCGACGTCAAGCACGTGGTGATGCTGATGCAGGAGAACCGCAGCTTCGACCACTACTTCGGCACGCTGGCCGGCGTGCGCGGCTTTGACGATTCCGACGCGTTGCACCTGCCCAACGGCGACCCGGTGTGGCGCCAGCCGGATCCGTCCACTTCGGACGGATACCTGCTGCCGTACCGGCGGCGCCTACAACCTCGCCCAGTACGAGGTGGCGAACCTGCCCCTGCCCACCGTCCCCAGTGGCGACCAGCACATGCCGCGCCAGGAGAAGGGCAACCGACCCCAGGTGCCGTAGCGGCTCCTTCTGCTACTCGGGCCGGCCGTCCATAATGTATCCTTTGTGGACGGTCGGCCCGAGGAAGACGGCTTGAAGGGTCAGCCGGCGGCCGGGAAGTAGGGCGGGCTCCAGCCGCGGTATCCGCTGCGGTACAGGTAGTCGTCGACGCCGACCTGGCCGCCGACCGAGCTACCGATGATCTTTCCCTCGCCGAGGCTCACCACCACGTGACCGGTGCCTTCCGAGTTGTGGTACCACACCAAAGCTCCCCGCGGCGGGATCCCGCTGGTGTGCAGGTACCCGTGCGACTGCTCCCAGTCGCCGCCCACCTCGGCAGTCGCCCAGCCGGAGGCCGACCAGCCGTACGCCTGCGCCTGGAAGCGCATGCACCAGCCCTCCTCGGTGGTCGAGCCGAGCCGGGCGAACTCGTACGAGATGGCGCCGTTGGTTCCGCGCGGGTTGGCCCGCGGCGGTGCGCCGACGTACTTGCACGAGGCGGCGACCTGCCCGTCCGAGCCCGTGTAGATATAGGCGTCGGAGACGAAGCCGCCGTTGGCGAGCATGTCCCACAGCGATGTGGTGCCGTAGGTGCCGGTCACGGTGGTGCCGTCGGTCTGGCAGAGGATGCTGACGCTGGAGCCGTCGGGCTTTGTGGTCCAGGCGTCGAAGCTGGTTCCGGGTGCGGCCCGGACAGTCAATGGACTACCAGCGGTATTGACTGTGCCGGATACCGCGGCGTACGCGCCGGTGGTGGTGACGAGGACGAGGGTACCGGCGATGGCGGTGGTCAGACCGACCCGGCGCGCGATTCCAGCCAGGCGCGGGATTCCAGCCAGGCGCGGGTAACGGTGCAGGCGCATGGGCGCTCCCTTGTGGGGGGTGGGAGTCCGACGGGCGGATGCGGCGTCGGAAGAGAGCACCGTACTCAATTGATCTAAGGGTGTAAATTCCTTGCGGTTATGGACGGGTGAACATGTTCCTTCGTCGCCCGTTCACTCCCCCTCGGCGTCTTATGCCTGGTCGGCGGTGCTCGCGATATCGGCCGGCTGAGGATCGGCGTCGCTCGGCGCCGGTCCCTCCGCGGCAGCGGCTGCAGCGGCGGCCATCATTCGTTGGCCCTTCCTCCCCTGGTATTTGCCGTAGCCGACCGTCCACGCCATGAAGACGCCGGCCCAGATGTACGGCATGACCTTGGAAACGGCCAGGGCTGTATTGGTTGAGGTGGTGTAGACGATGACGACTCGCAGGGCAGCTTCGAGCAGGAAACCGATACCCCATACGGCGGTGATGGTCCGGAAGATGCGCCGGAAGCCCTCGTATTGCCAGAGGCCAAGCATCTCGCGGCCTCTGGCGGTATCCGGTCCGACGAACTCTACGGCGAAGCTGAACATCAACGGGCGCTGTGTCCACAGTGAACCCAAACACCCCAGGCCGAAGATGGCCGTCGGTACCGATCCCTCCACCAGCACCAGCTTGGCGTTGTGGCTGACCAGGCCCAGCACCGTGCCGACGATTATCCCGACCAGCACCAGGGCGCCGACGACGTCGAGACGGCGGTGCTGGATGATGCCGATGGCCACCCCGATCGCGGGGAACACGCCGCTCAGCACCAGAGCTGTCACCGTGCTCATCCCGGCGGAGCGCAGCAGGCTGTACGCGATGAGCGGCGCGGCGATATCGATGATCACAATTTTGCCGACCGAGCGGAGCCGGCTGACCATCTCCGGCCTGGCTCCCGCGGTTGGCTTGGCAGCGCGGCTCATGTCCACGGCAAGTGCCTTTCGTGCTGGCCTGCGGATCCTGTCCTCGTCTGGCCGTGGCAAAACGCTGCCGCTTCGAGCCAGATGAATGGTGCTCGCCCTCAGCTGTCTTCCCCGGCAGCATAGGTCGATTCGACCTATGGGGGCAAGGTAGGTTACTGATCGTGGCCGAAGCCCAGCTCACCCCGTTCGAGCACATCCTGCTCGGCCTGATCTGCCTGTCGCCGGCGTCCGGCTACGACCTCAAGCAGAAATTCGCGGCCACTCCGGCCGGCGTTTACCAGCCCAGTTCTGGCTCGCTCTATCCGGCGTTGCGCCGTCTGGAAACCAGGGGCCTGGTAAAGACGGTGGAAAGAAACGGCGAGTCGGCCAGGCAGCGCCGCGTGTACGAGCCGACCGAGGCCGGTCGGGCGATCCACACGACCTGGCTGCGGGTACCCGTGGAGGTGTCCACGGTCGCGCGTGACCTGGGGCTGCACCTCATGCGCTTCGTGATGATGGAACACGCGTTTTCCCGCGAGGAGGTGCTCGGCTTCCTCAACAGCCTTCAGGACGCGCTCGCGGCGTTCACCGCTGGAATGCAGCGATTCATGGCGGCCACCGCACAGGTCGAGGATCGCCACCCGGGCCTGGCTTTGGAGCACGGTCTGGTGGTCCACCAGGCGAGCCTTGAGTGGACCAGGCGCGCCATCGCCGCACTCGGCGCGGATGACGATCGCTCTCGTCGCTGAACCGGGCGGTCAGCGGGCCGGTTCGATCGCGGCGAGCCGCGGCAGCACCGAGTCGGAGACCTTGGCGACGAAGCCGACCGGATCCGGCTGCGGCGCGCGTACGTGGATGTGCTGTACGCCCAACGCGGCGAGCTGCTCGGCCCGGCGCAGGAACCCGTCCGGATCCTCGGCCGGGTCCAATGGTCCACCTTGGACAGTGATCCGGATGTCGTTGAAGTCGCGGCCCTCCCGGTCACAGTGCCGGCGCAGCACCTCGATCTTCCGGCCGATCTCATCCGCCTCCACGACGTGGATGTTGCAGGCGTCGGCGTACTTCGCCACCAGGCGCAGCGTCTTGCGCTCGCCGCTGCCGCCAATGAGGATCGGCGGGCGCGGCCGGCCGATCGGGCGCGGCCGGTTGAGCGTCTCGGCCAACTGGTAGTGCCTGCCCTGATAAGGACCGTCGTTGTCACTCCACATCTGCAGGCAGATCTGCAGCGCCTCCTCAAGGCGTTCGAACCGCTCGGCGAGCGGCGGGAACGGTACCCCGAGGCCGAGGTGTTCGCGCTCGTACCAGGCGGCACCGATACCGAGCATGGCGCGCCCCTCGGAGAGTACGTCGAGCGTCGTCACGGTCTTCGCGAGCAGACCCGGGTGCCGGTAGGTGACACCGGTGACCAACGTCGCCAGCTGGATGCGCGAGGTGTGCGCCGCGGCGAAGGCGAGGGCGCTGTACCCCTCGAGCATCGGGTTGTCGGCCGGCCATACCCGGTCCATCTGGAAGTAGTGGTCCATGACGGTGAACAGCGCGAAGCCCGCCTCGTCCGCCGCCTTTGCGGTCCGCGCCAGCACCGGCGAGATGGCCGCGTCTCCGCCAGGGTTGGTGAAGTTCAGGAAGTGAATTCCAATGTCCACGACCCCATGCTCGCACGGTGGTCCGCTCGCCCGCAGCGGCCAGGGTCCGTACAAATGCGTTTCGCGGTTCGACCGGGGCCAGTCATCATGGTTGGCGATGGAATCCGCGATCACCGTGACACCGGCTCAGCTACCGGGCGTGCTGCTGCACGTCGCGGTGGTCCGACCTGTCTTCGTATGGGGCGCACCGGGCATCGGCAAGAGCTCGCTGGTGCGCGGGTTCGCAGGGTCGCTGGGGCTGGAGTGCGTCAGCCTGGTGGGCACGCAGCTTGCACCCGAGGACCTCATCGGTGTGCCGGAGTTGCGGGACGGGCGTAGCAGGTTCGCACCGCCGGAGATGCTCGCCCGCACGGTTCCCTACTGCCTGTTCCTTGACGAACTCAACTCCTCCTCGCCGGACGTACAGAAGGCGTTCTACTCGTTGATCCTGGATCGGCGGATCGGCGCCTACGAGTTGCCGGCGGGTTCAATCGTCATCGGTGCGGGGAACCGGTCCAGTGACAACGCATTGGCCCGGCCGATGGCGTCGGCACTAGTGAATCGGCTCATCCACGTCCACTTGCGCGCCGATGT
>JBPYFB010000413.1:0-15780 GCA_051986465.1 Rugosimonospora sp. | reverse complement strand
AACCCACCACCCACGTCAACCCCACCCCACCAGCCACGACAGGATGGAACCAACTCAATGAAGTTGCGACTGGGCGGGCAAGATCAAGGGGGATCAGGAGCCGGCGGTGCGGACCAAGGTGCGGATCTGCCGCAGCATGACCGACAGGGCGGCGAGGTCCGCGCGGGACTCGCCGAACTCCGCGATGGCATTGCGGGTACGGGCGATCGCCGACGTGTTCGCCTGTTCCCACTCGGTCACCCGGTCCTGCGCCTCACCCCAGGCCGTCGCGGCGATCACCTCCGAGGTGAGCGCCGCGAGCGCCGCGTACAGGTCGTAGCGCAGCGCCATGCGTGCCAGCGTCTGCCACCGGTCGTCCCGCGGCAGTTCGGAGATGCGCGAGAGCAGGTCGTCGACCCGGAACCGCTCGGAGAGCACGAAGTAGACCGCGGCCACCTCGCGTACCGGGCGCTGCGAGGCGTCGGCGAGCGACACGATGTCGAGCAGCCCGAAGCCGTACATGACGCGGGCGGCAGCCTCCGCCACGTCGGCCGGTATGCCCATCGCGGCCAGGCGCTCCGCCTTCGCCCGCATCGCCTGCCGCTCCCGGCCCCGGCACAACGAGCCCAGGTCGTCCAGCAGGGCGGAGATGCCGGGCCGCAGCCGGTCAACCTCGGCGGCGACGTCCAGCGGTGGCCGGCGGTTGGTCGCCAGCCAGCGCACGCCGCGGTCGAGCAGGCGGCGCACATCCAGGTACACGGCGGTCTGCGCGGCCGTGGGTACCTGGTTGTCCAGGCCCTCCACCGCCTGCCACAACTCGCGCAGGCCGTACACGTCGCGCACCACGGCGTACGCACGGATCACGTCAGCGGGTGAGCAGCCGGTCTCCTCGACCGCCCGGTACACGAAGGAGGTACCGCCCCGGTTCACCACCTCGTTGACGAGCTCGGTGGTGACGATCTCGCGGCGCAGCGCGTGCTCAGGCATGCGCGACGCGTACCGCTCGCGTAGCGGGGTCGGGAAGTAGTCGAGCAGGACCTCCCGGGTCCACGGCTCGTCCGGTACCGTCGACGAGTTGATCTCGCTCTCCAGCGCGATCTTCACGTACGACAGCAGCACCGCCAGCTCGGGCGAGGTCAGGCCGGCGCCGTTCGCGTACCGTACCTCCAACTCGTCGTCGCCCGGGACGGCCTCCAGCGCCCGGTCCAACCGCCCGTCGCGCTCCAGCTCGGTGATGAGCCGGCGGTGTACCGGCAGCAGCGAATGGGTCTGCGCCCGGGCGTTGCCCAGCGCCGTGGCCTGGTCGTAGTTGTCCCGCAGCACCAGCCGCGCGGCCTCGTCGGTCATCTCGGCGAGCAGCGCGTCCCGCTCCTCCTGGCGCAGGTCGCCCGCGACGACCAGCGGGTTGAGCAGGATCTTGATGTTGACCTCGTGGTCGGAGAGGTCCACCCCGGCCGAGTTGTCGATGAAGTCGGTGCAGATCCTGCCGCCGCCCATCGCGTACTCGATCCGGCCGCGCTGGGTCAGCCCCAGGTTGCCGCCCTCGCCGACCACCTTGGCGCGCAACTGCTTGCCGTTGACGCGGATCGCGTCGTTGGCCTTGTCCCCGACGTCGGGGTGCGACTCGGTGGACGCCTTGACGTACGTGCCGATGCCGCCGTTCCAGAGCAGGTCCACCGGCGCCTGCAGGATCGCCTTGAGCAGGTCGGCCGGGGCCAGCGCGGCCGGGGCCGACTCGGGCAGGCCCAGCGCCTCCCGGGCCTGTTGCGACACCGGTATCGACTTGGCCGTGCGCTGCCACACCCCGCCGCCCTCGGAGATGCGCGCCGGATCGTAATCGGCCCAGGAGGAGCGCGGCAGGTCGAACAGGCGCTGACGCTCCACATAGGACGATTCGGGATCGGGCGACGGGTCGAGGAAGATGTGCCGGTGGTCGAAGGCGGCGACCAGCTTGATGTGCCGGGACAGCAGCATGCCGTTGCCGAAGACGTCGCCGGACATGTCGCCGACGCCGACGACGGTGAAGTCCTCGGTCTGGGTGTCCCGGTCCATCTCCCGGAAGTGCCGCTTCACCGACTCCCAGGCGCCCTTGGCCGTGATCCCCATCCTCTTGTGGTCGTACCCGGCCGAACCGCCGGAGGCGAACGCGTCGCCCAGCCAGAAGCCGTATGAGATGGAGATCTCGTTGGCGATGTCGGAGAAGGTGGCGGTGCCCTTGTCGGCGGCGACGACGAGGTACGTGTCGCCGGCGTCGTGGCGGACCACCTCCGGTGGCGCCACGATCTGCCCGCCCACGAGGTTGTCCGTGACGTCGAGGAGCGCGGAGATGAACAGCTTGTAGCAGGCCACCCCCTCGGCGAGGTACGCGTCGCGGTCGCTCGCGGGTGGCGGGGACTTCAGCACGAAGCCGCCCTTGGCACCCACCGGTACGATCACCGCGTTCTTCACCGTCTGCGCCTTGACCAGCCCGAGGATCTCGGTACGGAAGTCGTCGAGCCGGTCCGACCAGCGGATGCCGCCCCGCGCCACCGGCCCGAAGCGCAGGTGTACCCCCTCGAAGCGCGGCGAGTAGACCCAGATCTCGTACCGGGGCCGCGGCGCGGGCAGTTCGGGGATGGCCCGCGGCTCCAGCTTGAACGCGATGTACGACTTGGGCCGCCCGCCGCTGCGCTGGAAGAACGAGGTGCGCAGGGTGGCCTGGATGAGCGTCAGGTACGAGCGCAGGATGCGGTCCTGGTCCAGGCTCTCCACCGCGTCCAGCTCGCGGCTAATCGAGGTGACCAGCTCCTTGGACCGCAGCGCCCGGTCCTCGTCGGAGAGCTCCGCGGCCGGGGAGAACCGGGTCTCGAAGAGCGCGACGAGCAGCGCGGCGATGCCCGGGTTCGCGATGAACGTGGACTCCATCGAGTACTGCGAGAAGACCGTACCCGCCTGGCGCAGGTACTTCGCGTACGCCCGCAGCACCACCACCTGCCGCCAGGTCAGCCCGGCGCGTACCACCAGTTCGTTGAAGCGGTCGATCTCGCTCTCCCCGCGCCAGGTCGCCGAGAAGGCGTTCTCCAGGTGCGGGCGGATCTCCGGCAGATCCCGGGCGCCATCCGGCATCACGAGGCCGAAGTCGTACAGGTAGATCGTCGCGTCGCCGCGGGCAACCTCGTACGGGTGCTCGTCGGTGACGGTCATGCCGAGCGAGTGCAGTACCGGCAGCACGGTGGAGAGCATCATCGGCTCGCCGTAGCGGAAGACCTTGAAGCGTACGTTCCGGTCGTCCTTGCGGCGCCGGTACACGTGCAGGGCCAGTTGCCCGGGCTCCTCCAACAACTCCAGCTTCGCGATGTCCTTGACCGCCTCGTACGGCGTGTGCTCGTCCTTGTACCCGTCCGGGAAGGCGTGCGCGTACCGGCCGAACAGCTGCCGGCACTGCTCCTCGCCGAGCTTGCGCTCCAGGACGAGCTTCATGTCGTCGTCCCAGTTGCGGGTCGCCTCGCTCAGCTGCTCCTGGATCGACTCGACGTCGATGGCGGTCGGCGGGTTGGCCGGATCGGTACGCACGATGAAGTGGATGCGGGCCAACACCGACTCGCCGACCCGGGTGGTGTAGTCGACGCCGATCCCGTTCAGCTCGCGCAGCAGGATCGCCTGGATGGCGAGGCGGTTGGCGGTCGTGAACCGGTCCCGGGGCAGGAAGACCAGGCAGGAGATGAACCGGCCGTACGCGTCCTCGCGCAGGAACAGCCGTAGCTGGCGCCGGCCGGCCAGGCGCAGTACGCCCATCACCGCGTCGTACAACTCGTCGGTACGGATCTGGAACAGCTCGTCGCGCGGGTAGTCCTCCAGGATCGCGAGGAGGTCCTTGCCGGAGTGGCTGCGCCGGGACAGCCCGGAGCGCTCCAGTACCGCCGCCACCTTCCGCTTCACGACAGGCAGCTCGCGTACCGAGTTCATGTACGCGGCGGACGAGAACAGGCCCAGGAAGCGCTTCTCGCCGACCACGTTGCCGTCCGCGTCGAAGGTCTTGATGCCGACGTAGTCGAGGTATGACGAGCGGTGCACAGTGGAGCGGGAGTTCGCCTTCGTGAGCACCAGCAGGCGCTTCTCCAGTACCCGTACGCGCGCCTGCGGGCTGAGGCTGGCGAGTACCCGGGGATGGGTCTGGTCCTGGCGCAGGATGCCGAGTCCGGTGCCGAGTACGGCGCGCAGCTCGGGACCTCCGGGACCCTCGGCCAGCCGGTACTCGCGGTAGCCGAGGAACGTGAAGTGGTCGTCGACGAGCCAGCGCAGCAGCTCGACCGAGTCGGTGATGTCCCGGTCGGGTACCGGCAGCGCCGCGGCGTGCAGCTCGTCCGCGATGGCCAGCGCCTGCGAGCGCATCTTCGGCCAGTCCTCGACCGCCTCGCGCACGTCGGTCAATACCCGTTGCAGTGCCCGGCGCAGGTCGCTGCGCTCTGCCTCGCCGGGTACCCGGTCGATCTCGATGCGCATCCAGCTCTCGATCTGGTCGCCGGGGATCGCGTCGTCCGGCTCCACGTCGGCGCAGACCTCGGTCAGCTCCCCGAGCGGCTGCCGGCGCACCACCATCAGCGGGTGTACGAGCAGGTGCACGGAGAGGTCCCGGGAGACCAGCGCGGCCGTCACCGTATCCACCAGGAAGGGCATGTCGTCGGTGACGATCAGCACCACGCTCAGTTCACCGTCGGGCGGCTCCGCCACGCGCAGCTTGAGCTGACCGGGCAGCCGCTGCTGGGCGAGCTCGCGGTGCTCCCTCGCGTCCGAGAGCATCCGGTCCGGGGTCAGCCCGACCAGCTCCTCGTCGGCCGCGAACCGCCAGTACCGGCGCACCAGGCGGGCGCTGTCGAGGTCGTCGCCGGCCAGCGCCACCGCCTCGGCCAGCAACCGCTCCGCATCAGGTAACGGCTCGTCGAGCTCGGTATCCTCGGCCGGCTCGCGCATTGCGCGGGTACCAAGGGGTATGCCGGCCGCCGGCACTCCGGGTACCTCTGAAAGGTCCGACGGGTCGCTCGCCAAGCGAGTCCGCGACGCCCGCTCCATCCGGTGTCACTCCCCTCACCCCACCACGCTGTGGGATCTCACAGCCTCCACCCTAAGCCAGCCCCGTGGCGTCGCTCACTTCCGCTCGGTTGTGACGCGGCGCGTCCTTAGTCCCTACGCGCCTTGTCCTGTCAAGGCTTCGCGAGGATCGGCCGATCGGACGGCGGGATGTGAGGTATCCGACATCCGCGGCCCGCCCGCGCTCGCTGCCGGCCCCCGGGCCGCATTCACGAGCGCGCTTGAGCGACAATGTTTCGATGCGATCCGCCCGGTTGACCTGCTTTTTCGCCGCTACCCTCGTCCTGGTCACCAGTGCCGCCGCGTGCTCGAGCCAACCAGGGCCCGAGAAGAGCGCTTCGGCCTTCGTGTCCGGCTGGACCAAGGGTCAGTTCGACTCGACTCTCCAGATCATCAACTCGAACGGCAGCAGCCTCACCGGGGCCGCCGTGACGAGCCAGATCAAGGCGCTCGCGGGTGACCTTGCCGGCCGTACCCCGACGATCACAACGGGCAAGGCGAAGGTCACGAAGAGCACGGCGACGGTACCGCTGAATGTGTCGTGGCCGATCGCCACCGGCGTCACCTGGAAGTACCAGAGCACGCTGCGGCTGCAGCTCTCGAAGAGCACCTGGCAGCCGATCTGGGCACCGGACGTCTTCGAACCGGACATGCAGGCCCAGGAGTCGCTGAAGGTACGGTCGGCCACCGCGACGCGGGGCACCATCGAGGACGGCTCCGGTACCGCGATCGTGACCCCGCAGCCGGTCGTCCACATCGGCGTACAACCCAACCAGGTCAAGGACGTCAACGCGCTCGTGAAGGCGCTGGGCACCGCGTTCACGTCGATCGGCAAGGACATCACCCTCACCGACCTGCCCGGCCGGATCAAGTCGGCGAGCCCGACCGCGTTCGTGGACGTGGTCACCCTGCGCCAGACCGACTACACGAAGATCCGTTCGCAGGTCCACGACCTGCCCGGCACGGTCTTCCGTACCGGCACCCTGTCGCTCGCGCCCTCCGCCACCTTCGCCCGCGCGCTGCTCGGCACCGTCGGCGACGTCACCAAGGAGCGGATGGACGCGAAGCCCGGCAAGTACGTCCTCGGCGACCAGGTGGGCTTCGGTGGCGTCCAGGAGCAGTACGACGACCGGCTGCACGGCACCGCCGGCATCTCGGTCGTCATCCCCGGGCAGGGCAAGGACGATGCCGGCACCCCCAACCCGGACAAGACGCTGTTCCACACCGACCCGGTCGCCGGCCAGTCGGTCCAGCTCACGCTGGACCCGAAGACCCAGAACGCGGCCGAGGCGGCGCTCGTGGGAGAGGCCAAACGCGCGGCGATCGTCGCGATCAGGATCAGCGACGGGCACATCCTGGCGGTCGCGAACGGGCCCGGCGCCGCGCCGCTCGACCTGGGATTGACGGCGCAGGTACCGCCCGGCTCGATGTTCAAGACGGTCACCGCGGCCAACCTGCTGGAGGCCGGCAAGATTACGGTGAACACTCCGGTGAACTGCACGCCGACGTTGACGGTCAGCGGGTACACCATCCACAACGCCGAGGGCGACGAGCAGATCGGCAACGTGCCGCTACACGTCGACTTCGCCAAGTCGTGCAACACCGCGTTCGCGTCGCTCGCGCCGAAGCTCGGCCCGACCGGGCTCAAGGACACCGCCGCGCAACTGGGCATCGGCATCCCGTGGAACCTCGGCATCAACGCGTTCAGTGGCAGCGTCTCCGCCAACGGCGACGCCACCGAGCAGGCCGCCGCGGCGTTCGGGCAGGGCAAGACCCTGGTCTCGCCGGTCGCCATGGCGGCCGCCGCGGCCGCGGTCGCCCGGGGCCAGTGGAAGCAGCCGGTGCTGGTACTCAACCCGGCGGTCGGGAACCCGACCCCGGACCAGCCGGCGCTGAAGAAGTCCACTGTGGACGCTCTGCATCAGATGATGCATGAGGTGGTCACGAGCGGTACGGGTGTCAAGGTCAAGAACGTGCGCGGTCCGCTGATCTACGGCAAGACGGGTACCGCGGAGTTCGACAACAACCCCGCGCACACCCACTCCTGGTTCATGGGTTTCCGGGGCGATGTGGCGTTCGCGGTCTTCGTCGAGCAGGGCGGCATGAGCACCGAAGCGGCCGTACCGATCGCGGGCAAGTTCTTCACCAACCTCGGCTGATCGGCCACCGTGAGATACGTTGCTCGGCATGGACGATGACGTGTACGCGGACTTCATCGCCGAGGTGCTCACCGGTGGCTTCGCACCCCCGCCTGCCACCGGGAGCTCGCGCGTCAGCCGCTGCGGCGCCGGTCAGTGGAGCGCCGAACGGATCGCGGCGCACGTCGCCCGCAACCATGAGGAGCTGATCCGCACCAGCGAGTCGATCCTCTCAGGCGAGGAGGCGAGCTTCGACAACGCCGAGGCGGTCGACGAGCGCGGGCTGGACCGGTACGTGCTCACCTACCGGGGACTGCGCGGTATCGCGGACCGGCTCGCGCAGACCGTGGTGGTCCTGCGTGAACTCGCCGCCCGCCTCGACGAGCGCGGCTCGGTGACGGTACCCGTACGCATCCGCGACGGCGACCGTGTGGTGGTCGACGAGCCGCTGCCGTGGGGCGACGTTCTCAAGTTCGACGAGCACGTACACGTGCCGGGCCACCTCGAAGAACTCCGCAGCAGGCGGGTGCCGAGCGGCTAGCCGAACTCGGCGTTCTCGGGGTGGGTCGCGGCGCGCTGCGCGGGTACCACGAACGGGATCGTGCGGGCGTCCTCCTCGACGCGGGGGCGCAGCGAGGCGAGCCCGGTGACAAGCGCATCGGTGAGCTCCCGCGCGTACGTGCCGTCCGGGTCGTAGTCCGGGTCGAACACCGTGATCTCCAGGCCCAGGCAGTCCGGCGTGTCGACCAGGCCGGCGATGAGCAGCTCCAGTTCCGCGTACGCGATGCCGCCCTCGTCGGGCGCGTCCACCGCGGGCATCACCGCGGGATCGAGCACGTCCACATCGATATGTACCCAGTACCCGACGCAGTCGGTCAGCTGCTCGCGCGCCCACTGCGCGGTGCGCCCCGCGCCCTCCGCGCGAAGGTGCGGTACCGCCCGGAACCCGACCCCGGCCGCCTGCAGGTCCAGCCGGTACTCGTCCTGCGCGCGGATGCCGAGCAGCACCACGTGCTCGTCCCGTACGTACGGGCGCAGCCCCTCCAGATCGGTCAGGTCGGGCTGCCCCCGCCCAGTGGCCAGGGCCAGCGCCTCGCCGGCGGCCGCACCCACATAGGAGGCGTTGCCCGGGTGCCGGAAGTCGGAGTGGCCGTCCAGGTACACCAGCCCGTACGGCAGCTCGTCGCGGTGCGCCATCCGCCGCATCGCGAGCGCGCTGCCGAGCATCACCGAGCAGTCGCCGCCCAGTACCAGCGGGAACTCCCCACCGTCGACGATCGCGCCGATACGGTCGGCCAGCCGCCGCGAGTACCACGCGATCGACTCCGCATGGCACACGCCATCACCGGGCCGCCAGTCGCCCGGGTCGTACCGCGGCGGTGTCAGGCAGCCCGCGTCCCGCGCCGCGAGGAGCCCGAGCAGGCCCTGGTCACGCAGGGCGCCGGGCGCCTTGGCGCAGCCCGGCACCGAGGTCGCCGTGGGCGGCCGCAACCCGAGGTTGGTGGGCGCGTCGAGGACCGCGATGCCGCGCATGGGACGCCTAGAACAGCGCGCTGGCCAGCGCGCGACGGGCCGAGGCGACGGCCGGGTCGTCCGGTCCGGCCACCGTGAACAGGGAGACAAGGTGCTCGCGAACCTTCTCGCGGTCAGTGCCGGCGGTGCGGCGTACCAGCTTGACCAGGCGGTCGTAGGCCAGCTCAGCCTGGCCTGAGATCACCTCGATGTCGGCGGCGAGCAACTGCTTGTCGAGGTCGTCGGGCGCCTTCGCGGCGGCGGCCAGCGCCGCCCGCAGGTCCACCCCTTCGACCCGCTGCAACAGGCCGACCTGGGCGAGGCCCGCCTCGGCGGCGCGGTCCGCGGGCGACTCCGCGAGGATCTTCTTGTACGCCTGCTCCGCCGCGCTCAGATCGCCGTCCATGAGTGCCTGGTCGGCGGATTCCAGGCGCGGATCGCTCGGCGCCTGCACGTCCACTCCGCCCGCACGCATGACCGCGTCGAGCCATGGACGCAGCTGCGACTCGGGGATCACGCCGGTGAACGCGTCGACCGGCTGCCCGCCCACGACCGCGTACACCATCGGAATGCCCTGCACCCGGAACATCTGCGCGAGCCTCGGGTTGGCGTCGACGTCCACCTTGGCCAGCACCCATGCGCCGGCGGCCTCGACCGCCAGCTTCTCCAGGATCGGGGAGAGCTGCTTGCAGGGGCCGCACCACTCCGCCCAGAAGTCGATGACGACCGGTGTGGTCAGCGAGCGCTCGAGGACCTCGGATTGGAACGTCGCCTCGGTCACGTCAATGATCGTCACGCCGCCGGCGCTGGCGCCGGCCGCGCCACCGTTGTTGCTCGCGGCCGGACTGGCCGGCGGCGCCGGCGCCTCGGCGGGAGGCGGCGGTGCCTGCTGCGGCTGGGGGCGCAACGCGCTGAGGTCCACAGCGCCGCGCGTGAAGATCGAGGGAGAGGTACGGGGGCCGGTGCGCTCGCTCATGGTTATCTAGTCTGGCACGCCGGCCGCCCGCACCGTAGCTCAGCGGGGCTGGAGGGTAATCGTTCCGTTCTCCTGATCGACCGCGAGCAACGTGCCGGGCGGGAAGGTACCCAGGACGTCGGGCGGCAGTTGGACGGTACCGTCGCCGGCCACCACCGCGAAGTCCTCGCCGCCGCGCCCCTCCGCGCCCACCCGGCCGTCCCGGATCGTCACCGCCCGACCCAGCCGCGAACCCACCTGCGCGTCGTGCGTGACCACCACGATCGTGGTACCTCGCTCGGCGTTGACCGTCTCCAGCGCGGTCAGCACCTCGTCGCGCCCCCGGCTGTCCAGCTGCGAGGTGGGCTCGTCCACGAGCAGCAGGCCCGGCGAGGCGGCGATGCCGACGGCGAGCGCGGCGCGCTGCCGGGCGCCCGGCGGCAACTGCTCGACGAGGGCACGCCCCAGCCCCGGCAGCCCGACGAGGTCGAGGATCCGGTCCGGATCGTCGAGCGTCATGCCTTCGGTACCGGCCGCCCGGCGCTGGGCGAGCCAGATATTGCGGTGCAGGTTCGCGTACCCGAGCAGGTTGCGGGCGGCGCCCTGGAGTACCACGCCGATCTCGGTACCGCGCAGCCGGGAGATCTCCGCGTCGGAGAGCTTGCCCATGTCGTACGAGCCGATGTGGACCCGGCCGGCGGACGGGCGCATCAACCCGGCCAGCAGCGCGACGAGCGTGGACTTGCCGGAGCCGGATGGCCCCACCAGCGCCAGCATCTCACCCGGGCTGATCGACAGGTCCACGCCGGCCAGCGCGACGACGTCACCGGCCTCGGCGCGGTAGATGTGCACGACCCGCCGGCAGGCGACCGCGAGACCAGTCATGACCGTCCTCTCCTCCTCAGCGAGATCCGCAGCGCGATGACCACGCCCGCGACGACGAGCACAGCGCCGCCCACCAGCCACGGTGGCAGTACCGCGGCCGGGTTGGGCCAGGCGGGTGGCGGTACCACGCTCTGCCCGTCCGCGAAGATCGGTACCCGGGCGCCGGTGGCCCACCAGGCGGCCGCCGCCGCGACCGGTGCCACCAGTACCGACGCGAACACCAGCGTGGTGTAGGTGATCAGGGTGGCGCGGGCGATGGTACGTGCCGGCAGCCCCTGCGCCCGCAATGCCCAGAGTTCCGCGCCGCGCCGCCGGTCCACGGCCGCGACCAGCGCCAGCCCGCCGATCGCCAGCAGCAGCGCGAGCACCGCGGCGATGAGGTGGTACCGCAGCCCTTCGCCCGGCCCCTGCCGGCTCAGGTACCGCGCGTCATGCGCGGCCGATTGCGAATCGAGCACGGAGAGTCCCGCCGCCGCGAGCCGGTCGCGGATGTCAGCGGGCGCGTCCGATGACAGCCACACGGCGCCGCCGCTCGCGTCGGCGGTACTGGCGGCCATCCGGTCGGCGTACTCCAGGTCGACGAGGATTCCCGAGCGGCCGAGCCCGGGCAGTACCCCGGCGGCGCCGGCCCGCGCCACCGCCAGCGAGGTGTCCCCGAGCCGGCCGAGCGCGGGCCTGGGCAGCGCCGCGGTCGACACGGCGGGCAGCGGGTACGGGGTGTCGACCGGGGCGATCCGGCCGTTGTCGATCGTCACGGGGCCCTGGAGCGTTAGCGTGAGCCCGGCGGTACCGGCGGCGAGGCTGATCGATGGGGCGTCCCCGGTCGCCTGCGGGGTGCGCCACCGGCCGGAGCGGCCGAAGCCGGCGTCGACAGGCGTGGCGTTCGTACCCACCGTCAGGCCGTGCAGCACCAGCGACGCGGTACCGGCGCCAGCCTCCCCGGAGGAGGTCACCCGCAGCCCGATCAGCCGGCAGCTGTACAGGCACCGGGTCATCGTCGCCTCGTACCGCTGCCGCCCGGAGCGCAACTGCCCGAAGTCGGCCAGCTGCTCGAACGTGTCGTCAACGGTGATCACCTCGGCGAACAGGTGCAGGTTGGCGGCCGGGTCGACGCCCGTGGCGGTCAGGTCGAGCTGGGCCTCCTGCCCGTTGATGAGTACCGGCGCCGACGATGCCGGGTGCAGCCGGGCGGCGACCTGGGCCGCGGAGAGCGGCCCGTACCCTGACCCCCAGTCGACGACATGGGGCAGCCGCGGCGCGTCGACCGCGAGTATCGGCGGGTCGTTCTCGCTCGCGCCGGGTACCGTGGCGACCGCCATCGCGTACCGGCCCTGCGGGTCCACCTTCCGTACCGCCGCGAGCAGGCGCGCCACCGGCGTCGCCCCGACGGTCAGCACCTGGGGGGCGCCGAGCGCGACACTGACCCGGGTACTGCGAGCCTGGGCGGCGACATCGGCGGCACCGGTCGCGAACACCAGCTCCGCCAGGGCCACCACGACGATCGTGAGCAACCGGGCACCGCCGGGGCGACGGGCGAGTTGCAGCGCGCCGAGTCCGGGTGCGAGCCAACCCCGGCGTACCGCCCGGTGACCCGTCCCGGCGGCGATCGGTACCACGAGCCGGGCGGCGAGCAGCGCGACGGCGAGCACCACGAGCCCGGGCGCGAGCAGCATGATCCCGGTCAGCGGTCCGGTGGCGCTGCGCAGCTGGACGATCGCGGCGACGGCGAGCGCGACCAGTACGCCCTCGGCGGTTGCCGCCCGCCACCGGCTGGCCCGCGACGGCACCTGGCGCAGCAGCTCTACCACCGGGCCGGTGAACGCGCCCCGCCCGGCGAGCACGACGGCGAGCAGGCCACCGGCGAGTGCCACCGGCGCGTACCACCAGATCGCACCGTCCACGACGAAGCCGGCGACGACGGCGATCGCGGACCCGGCCAGTACCGCGAGTGCGTTGTCGCCCAGCGCGAGCACCCACCGGCGGACCCGGCCGGTACCGCGCATCTTCACCACGCCGATCTCGCCGCGCCGGTCGGCCGCCGCGTACGCGACCGCGAAGTACAGCAGGAACCAGCCGAACCCCAACAGCGGTATCGCGGCCAGCGGTACCACCTGGCGCAGCGCCGCGCGGTCCCGGTCGATGCGGTCCAGCAGCGCGGGAATGCGGCTGGTCGTGGTGGTCGCGTCGGCCCGCTTGGCCTGCCGGGCGGCGACCGCGGCCCGCACCGCGGCGAGCGTACCGGCGCGCACCGCGGAGCGGTCCAGCACGGCATCGACGAACTGGGGCTCCTTCGGATGCCCCAGCGCCTCCAGCGTGCCCCGGGTGGTGAAGACCGGCTCCGCGGTGTGGCGGAACGGGGTGCCCGTCGCGAAGTAGTCCTGGCTGGCCCAGTAGTCCTCGTCGGGTTGCGGCACCCGGAACACCCCCACGACGGAGACCGTCATCGGTGGCTCCGCCGGGTTGGGCCCGAATCCGCTGGCCTGCCCGCCACCATCGGACGGCAGCGGCGCCGCGTTCTGCATCGGCACGGCCTGGCCCACCGACACGCCGAGCACCCGGGCCGTGGCCTGCCCCACCATGATCTCTCCGCTGCCGACCGGGCAGCGCCCGGCGACCAGGACCAGGTGGGCGCAGACGTTCTCGCGGAAGACCAGCCTCGGGTAGATGTCCTTGCCGGGGAAGGCCAGGTCGGTCTCGGCCGAGAACACCGCGGTGAACCCGTCGCCGGCGACCTGCGCCGGTACCGTCGACTCGAACGTCCGGTCGCGCTCGTTGCTCAGGTCCACACTGGTCGCCACACCGATGCTGCGCTCGCCGAGCGTGGACGCGTTCCACTCGTTGCTGATGACGGTCCGGTCGGCCGCCGCGAGGTACACCGGTACGGCAACCGCGCTCGCGGTCACGAACGCCGCGAGCAGCGCGACGGTCAGGGCCTGTGCGGGGCGGGCACGCAGCGCCGCGATAATGAGGCCGATCACCTCGACGCCTTCCGCACGGCGTACAGAAGCTCGTACGCGGCGAGCAGGCTCGCGGCGCCGAGCAGCGCCGCGGTGCCGGCGAACGCGAGCAGCGACACGACCGGACGCAGCGTCGGCGGGGGTACCAGCACCGCCCAGGCGTCGCCGAACAGCGGCAGGGCGGTACCGGTCAGCAGCCGGTCGGCGACCGCCGCTACCGCACCGACCAGGGCGCCCAGCCCCGCCACGAGCCCGTACCCGGAGAACGCGACCGCGCGGGTATGCGACGCCGACAACCCCTGCGCGCGCAACGCCGTCAGCTCCTCGGCGCGTGGGCCCCGGTCCACAGTCGCCATCAGCACCAGGCTCCCGGCGGCCAGCAGCAGCCCGAGCGCGGCGGCGAGCACCTGGAAGCGCAGCGCCACGACGGGTCCCTGCGCGTCGATCTGCGCACCCACGTCCGCCATGCTCCGCAGCCCGACGATCGCCAGACCGGCCGCGCGCAACCGGTCCAGCAGGCCGGCCGGGGCGTCGGGAGCGAGCCACACCTGCAGGTCGTCCGCGCCGCCACCGTCGTCGGTGAGCCGGTCGGCGTACTCCAGGTCCGTGAGCGCGCCGGTCTTACCGAGCTGGGGCAGCGCGGCGACGTGCCCGGCGAGGCGCACCGCTACCGGCGCGGTACCGAACGGGTCCAGCCGCGGTACCCCCGCGAGGCCGCCCGTGACGACGGTACCGGCGGTGATCAGCGGCAGCGCGTCGGGCGCGTCCATCACGTACACCTGACCGCTGAAGCCCTTCTCGCCGCTGATGTCGGTCTGCGGCGGCCGCAGCTCCAGCCCGTCGGTGGCGCTCGCCAGGACCGGACCGGCCAGGTCGGGATTGCTGGTGGCCCGGAACCGGTCACGGTCGCGCAACTGCGCCGCCGAGAGGACGACGGTGCCGCCGGCGCGCAACTGGCTGAGGACCACCCGCGACCCCGGTGCCGGCGGGCCGAGCGCCGCGCCGCCCGCGATGTATCCCTTGGCGAGCTGGAAGCTGGCCAGCCGGCACCCGTCCGCGCAGCTGGCGAGGGTCGCGGTGTACCCGCGCCGGCCCGCCGAGACCGGCCCGAACGGGGCGTAGCGCCGCTGTCCGTCCGGCCCGATGACGTTCACCACCACGTAGACGGGATCGGCACCCAGGTCGCTCCCGGCGATGTCGAGGGTCAGCTCGGCGGCGCGTACCGTCACCGGCGCTGGTGCCGTCGGGTGCAGCAGCCGCGCCACCTCCGAAGCGGGCAGGCCGTACGCCGGCAGCCAGCGACCGACCGCCGCGAGCCGGGTCGTGTCGAGCGCGAGGATCTGCTGGTTCCCGCTGGCGCTCTGCGACCGCGCGACCGCCATGGCGTACCGGCCGGACGGATCGGCCGTACGCACGGCCGTCAGCAGCGCGGTACGGGTGTTCGCCAGCACGGTGAGTACCCGGTCGGCGCCCAACTGCTGCGCCGCCCGGTCGGCACGCGCGCTGTGCTCGGTGTCCCACGCGCACGCCGCGTACCCGGCCAGCGTCGCCGCGAT
Organism: Rugosimonospora sp.; assembly: GCA_051986465.1. GTDB lineage: Bacteria > Actinomycetota > Actinomycetes > Mycobacteriales > Micromonosporaceae > DATEJJ01. The sequence goes on along the minus strand of JBPYFB010000413.1, from coordinate 731 downwards.
CACGACGAGCGCGAAGACCCGGTCGAGTCCGGCCCGGCGCGCCAGGTACGTCGCGGTGAGCACGCCACGCAGCCGGCCCGCACGCAACTGCCCGTTCACGGCGCGCGCCGCGACCGGTACGAGCACCCGCGCGGTGAGCAGGCCGGCGGCGAGGGCGAACAGGCCGGGTGCCAGCACCACCAGGCCGGCGACCTCGCCGTGCGCGTTCGCGTGCACCTGGTACAGGCCGGCGACGGCGACCAGGACAAGCGCGAGGTCGACGATGTCAGCGCGCCAACCGCGCCGCCGCGCGGGTGTGCGGCGCAGCAGATCCGGTACCTGCGCCCGCATGGTGGACCGCTCGGCGAGCGCGGCGGCCAGCACCCCGCCGAGGATCGCGAGGAGCACCGCGGCGACCGCGATCGTCACCGCCTCCCGGGCCTGACCCGGATCGCTGATGCCGCCGGCGAGCCCGCGCGCGAGCAGCCAGCCCAGCGCCGCGCCGAGCGGCGCGCCGGCCAGCACCGCGATCGCGCTCTGGCCGCCGATCACCCCCCAGATCCGCCGTCCCGCCAGGCCGCGCAGCTTGAGCAGGCCGACGTCGGGCCGGCGCGCGGCGGCGGTCGCGGTCACCGCGAGGAACAGGGCGTACCAGCCGAGCACGACGAGCTGCCCGGCGACGGCCGGTACCGCGACGAGGATCAGCGACTGGTCGTCGATGATGTGGTTGGTCAGCGTCGTGACGTCGGTTT
>JBPYFB010000412.1:0-7077 GCA_051986465.1 Rugosimonospora sp. | reverse complement strand
ACGAACCCCCGAACTGGCCAGAACGCCTGCTTCCCAACCCGCGCAGCATGCTCGGCAACGCCATGGACTTCCTGGGCGGCTGGCTCAAGCGCCGCGGCGAGCAGGCAGAGGACTACGGCAGGACCGTCGCCGGCATGCTGAAGCTGCGCGCCGAGACCGTCCGCGACGAATCCCGGTACTTCCGCAACCTGCGCGCCGGGTTCTACAACGTCAAGGCCGACATCGCCGAAGCCAAGGGCAACTTCCTCGGCAAGATGTTCAAGGGTGCCGGCAAGGTCTTCAAGTTCGGTGGCCTGGGGATAGCCGGACTCGAGGGCTTCACGGACGAGTGGGGGCGCGACAAGAATATGAGTACCACCAAGCGGGCCATCCGCTCCGGCGTCCGCGCGGGCATCGATATCGGCGCCAGCGTCGTCGGCGGCGCAGCCGGAGAATTCGTCTGCGGCGGGGCACCCGTCTGCGGCATGCTCGGCGCCATGGCCGGCAAGTGGGCCGGCGACTACGCTACCGACAAGCTGTTCAGCTTCGTCGACAACACCAACTGGTCCGACGTGGCGCACACCGCCAAGAAGGACTTCGACAGCGCGGTCAGCTTCCTCAACCCCTTCGACTGAGCAACCGGGGCCGCCCCGCAACGGCGGGGCGGCCCCACCCGTCCGCGGGCAAACCAGCCACAACCGCGGGATACTGGAGACCACCCCGCGCAACGAAGGGCACCGCTCATGGCACACCCCACCGACCGGCCACCCCGGCTGCGGCGCCGCCTACCCGCATTCGCAAGCGCTTTCAACGCCGCGTTCCCGCTCGGGTCCATCGCGGCCTTCATCTACTTCACCGCGGCGGGACAACCGTTCTTCAAGCACATCACGCCCAGGCAGTTCATCGTCTACGCCGCCTTCATCGTCATCCCCTGGATTCTGTTCACGATCCTCATCGCCGCCCGGCGGCGGCGCACCGACTGATGCCGCAAGTCCATACCTGGAGCCGACGATGGATGAACTGATCGTGGCCGCCATACTCGCTGTGTGGGGACTGGCCAACGCCATCATCGGGTACCGGTTCCATCGGGGGCGGGCCGAATACCTACGGCGCCGGGACTACCCGGGATCGTCCTGGTCGCAAACCCAACGCCGCTTCCCCTACAGCCTCTACCCGCTGGCCGCGATGATGCTGCTCACCGCCGCCGAATTCGCCGGCGACGCGTTCGGAGTGGTGAGCACGCCGCTCTACCTCCTGTACCTGGTCCTCATGCTCGCGCTGGCGATCACCATGATCGTGTTCATGAAGACCCGACCCAGCTGGCTCGCCTCGCCCGGACCCCCGGTCGCACCGCCGGCCGCACTGAAGATCACGCAGTGGCCGGACAACGGAACGGTGCGGACCCTGCCCCGACCGCTCGACGAGATGACCCCCGAGGAGATCCGCGCCTGGGCGCGGGACGACCCGGCGCGGGCCAAGCGCCTGCTGAAGTGGATGAAGCGCGAGTACGGTATCTGACCGACTGTTATGCGGTACCGACCAGCAGGCGCAGCGACCCGACGAACTCCGGTTGGCTGCGCAGGTGCCCGTACCGCTCCTCCCACGCACCCGACTCGAGGTCCTCGCGCAGCCGCGCCACCGACCGCGCCTGCGCCCCCTCGTCGACGAACGTCCACGCCGACTGCGCACCGCGTACCGCCGGGTCCAGGAAGCGCTCCGGCCGGGCGTAGAACGCCTCGGTGAAGCCGTCCACGCAGTCGACCGGTACCGGCACCTCGCGCACCTCGCACGCCGGCCCGATGTGTTCGGCGATCAGTTCCATCGCCGGGTAGCGGCGGCGTTCCGCGGCGATCAGCTCGGGTGCGTACTCGGCCAGCCAGAACCGGTCCAGCGCCGCGCCGTCGAAGGTGAGCACCACCACCGGGCCGCGTACCACCCGGCGCAGCTCCCGCAGGCCGGCCACCGTGTCCGACCACTGGTGCACCGTGACCATCGCCATCCCGGCGTCGAAACTGCCGGCGTCGAACGGCAACCGCTCCGCCACCGCGTCCAGTGCCGGCGCCAGCTCGCGCGGCCGCTGCGCGCGCATCGCCGCCGACGGCTCCACCGCCACCACGTACCGGTCCAGCGGCTCGTACGAGCCGGCACCCGCCCCCACGTTGATCACGGTGCGCCCGGTACCGATCGCGGCGTGCACCTGGGCGGCTATCCGCGGGTCGGTACGCCGGTGCGTCGCGTAGCCCTGCCCGTGGCGGCCGTAGTCCACGTCCCCCGCCAGCGTCCCGGTCATCTCCACGTCATCTCCACCCGGCGACCCTAACCGCGCCGTACCGCCCCGGGCGAACGGCTATCCCGCACCCCGAGATCACGACTGCGCGCGCACGTACACCCATGCCCGTACGCCGGACGCGAGCGACACCAACCTCCGGTGGTAGTCGTTGACCCGGTACCCATCGGCCGCCACGAGTTCGTCGTCGGATACCTCAAACACCACACCCGCCACCGTGTCCGCCTCGTCACCCGTCTCCACCACGGTCGGATGTGGCTCCGCCAGGCGCAGCGTGTACCCGGGCAGCCGGTCGTCGCGGCCCTCCAGCTCGCGACCGAAGTTGGCCCGCTGTACCGCCGGATCGCGTAGCGTGCCGTACGAGAAGAGCAAAGGCATACCGCAATCATCGCATCCGGCACGCCATCTTCTGCGTACGGTCGACCGGGTGTTTGCCGCATCGTCCACATTGGATCGACACGGACGGGGTACCCTCGATCGGTGTTCTCGCCTCAAGGCCCGTCGCTACGGGAGCTGTGCGTCCAGGCGCTCTCCTCGGTCGAGCGCGGTTACGACCTGCTCGCTCCGAAGTTCGACCACACGCCGTTTCGCACCCCGCAGAGCATTCTCGACGCGAGCGCCAACGCGCTGTCCGAACTCGGGCCGTTCGGCGCGGGACTGGACGTGTGCTGCGGTACCGGCGCGGGCATGCTGGTTCTCCAGCGGCTGTGCCAAGGACAGGTCACCGGCGTCGACTTCAGCGCCGGCATGCTCGCCGAGGCGCGCCGCGCGCATCCGGACGCCAGGTGGGTACGGGCCGACGTCCGGGCACTTGCGTTCAACGCGGGCTTCGACCTCGCGGTCACCTTCGGGGCGCTCGGCCACTTCCTACCCGCCGAACGGCCCGCGCTCTTCCAAGGGGTGTACCGCGCGCTGCGGCCCGGCGGGCTCTTCGCCATCCCGACCGGCGCGCCGCTGCCCCGCACCTCGTTCGGGTACTGGGCCACGCTCGGGTTCGACCTGACCATGCGGGTGCGCAATGCCGTGTGGCGCCCGCCGTTTGTCATGTACTACCGCACCTGCCCGCTGCCCGCCGTCCGCGACGACCTGGCGGCGGCCGGCTTCACCGTGAGCACCGTCCCGTTGACCATTCCGGGCCGGCACCGGGACGGCGGCCCACAGTTCCGGCTCATTCTGGCGCGCCGGCCGGCACACCCGCACTGATACCGGCGCATCGCATCGGGCGCACTGGATGCGGTCTTGCATCTATACGCTCAGCGTATACACTCGATGTACCTACGACAGGGGGAGTCATGACAGGGTTCATCCACTCGGCACGAATGCGGCGGCGGCGCCTGCTCGCAGCCGCGCTGGCGGCTGGCGTCGCGTTGCCGCTCGGCAGCGCGGGCCGCGCCTCGGCGGCCGCGGCCGACCCCGGCCCCGCACGGCCCACACTGCCGCCGCCCACCGGGCCGTACCCGCCGGGCACCGTTTCGCTGCACCTCGTCGACGAGTCGCGTCCCGATCCCGTGGCCGGTCCGGGGCATTACCGCGAAGTGATGGCCAGCGTCTGGTACCCCGCCCGGGACGTCTGGCGGTATCCGCGCGCACCGTGGCTGCCCGCAGCGCCACTGCGCGAGCTCCTCACCTCGGCCGGATTCGACGCCGACGCCGCGCTGTCGCCACTCACGTCCGGACACGAGGGCGCTCCGGTACGGCGGACAAGCGAACGGTTGCCCGTGCTCGTGTTCTCGCACGGCGCGCACGATCACCGTTCCGACACGACCATCGTGGTACAGGAACTCGCCAGCCACGGGTACGTGGTGGTCACGGTGGACCACACGTACGACGCGTTCAGCGAGTTCCCCGACGGCCGGGTCGTCGTTCCACTGGATACCCCGGCGTTGACCCCATGGGACTTTGCCCGCGACATCCAGTTCGTGCTCGACCGTCTCGAAGACCTGGCCGCCGGGCGCAATCCCGACGCCGACCACCGGCGGCTGCCAGCCGGCCTGGGCGCGGCCCTCGACATGCATCGCATCGGCATGTTCGGCTGGTCGAAGGGTGCGACGGCGACGGCTCTCGTGATGGGCGAGGACCGGCGGATCCGGGCCGGCCTCAGCTTCGACGGCCCGATGCAGTCGAACCCGCCGGTGCCCGCCGAGCTCGATCGACCATTCATGCTGATGACCGCCGAGTTCACCCGGGCCGCGGAGCCAAGCGTCGCCGAGTTCTGGTCGCACCTGCGCGGCTGGCGGCTCAACATTCAGGCCGACGGCGCCATCCATTCGTCGTACTGCGATGTCCAGTGGCTGGTACCGCAGGTGGCCGCGGTCATCGGGATGAGCGAGGACGAGCTGCGGGGCTGGATCGGTACCCTCGACCCCGCCCGGGCGGTACGCATCCAACAGGCCTACCCGCTCGCCTTCTTCGACCTGCACCTGCGGCACCGGGGGCACCTGCTCGACGGCCCGAGCCCCGCCTTCCCGGAGGTGAAGTTCCTTCCGTGAGGCGTTGAGCCGTGCCGGGCCCGGGGTTCAGCGCGCCGCTGCCTGTACCGCGAAGGCTTCCAGAAGCACCTCGCGGAACACCTCGGCGGAGGCCGTAAAGGCAACGGTCGCGTTCGCCGGGTCCGGCGCCCACGGGCGGGTATCCACAATCATCTGCCCGAGCGTCTGTTCACCCGCGGTCTCCACCGATACCGGGAAGAGACCCGAGGAGGTGATGACGTCCGGCCGGAGCAGATACGCAATACACAGCGGATCGTGTACCGGCGCCGACGGCTCGCTCTTGTGGCGCTCCGGCGTCTGGTCCTGCTTGATGCGGTGCCGCAGAAGCGTCGCGGCCACGGAGCCGGCCGGCGTTCCCAGTGCGTCGAACGCGTCACAGTCCACAAGCGTCAGCGGCGCGCTGTGGGTCGCGTCCAGCGGTACGACCACGATGTCGCGAAGGCCGGCCGAGAACACGGTACGCGCCGCCTCGGGGTCGACCCAGATGTTGAACTCGGCCGTCGCGCTCACGTTGCCACTCAACCGCGCTCCGCCCATCAGCACCAGGCGCCGGATGCGCGAAGCGAGCCGCGGTTCGGCGATGAGCGCCAAAGCAACATTGGTCAGCGGGCCCGTCGCGACCAGTACCACGTCCTCGTTCGCCGGATCCATGAACGTGTCGATGAGCATGCGTACGGCCGAGACGTCCTGGGCCGGCGTGACCGACGGCGGCAGGTCGAGGTACGCGACCTGGAACTCGGGGTTGTCCGCGTTCAGGATGTCCCGCGGGATCGGGAAGTCGGGTCGCATGAACGGACGCGCCGCACCCGCGTACACCGGTACCCGCGCGCCGATGTGGTCGAGCACCCGCAGGGTGTTCTCGGTCGTGTTGGGTAGGGCCACGTTGCCGTTGACGGTCGAGACGGCCATGAGGTCGATACCTGGGTGGAGCGCCGCGAGCATGATGGCGAACGCGTCATCCGTGCCCGTATCGCAGTCCATCACAATTCTGATCGTCACGGGTGAAACGTCCTCTCCGCTCGCGCCACATCAGCGTGCCGAACACCGCGCGATGGTCACTCACGTTGCCCGCTCCGCGCAACACGGATTCGTTTGGGCAGGCCGGCCGCACCGGGCGTACCCCCGGAGCAAGATCGAAGCCCGTTGCATGTTCTGATCGGGAGTCGGCCTTGGCGCGCCGGCCGCACCGGTCACCGATGAGTTCGACCGGCACGCCGAGTCATACCCGGCATCACGAACCTACGGAAGGGACACTCCAATGACCGAGCTGAACGCGGAAGATGCCCGGCGCGCAATCGTCGAACACACCCGGCGTCTGGCGGAGTCAGCCGCCGCGGCCGGACCGGACGCCGCCGTGCCGACCACCCCGGAGTGGACCATGACCGAGCTGGTCCAGCACGTGGGCCAGACGCAGAACTGGGTAGCGGAGATCATCGAGCGGCGCATCACCGACCCCAGGCAGCTGCCCACGGAGATGGCCGTACTCCCCGCCGACCCCGGCGAGTGGCCGGCGTGGCTGGCGGAGTCCGCGCAGCGGTTCGCGAGCGCGTGCTCCGATGACGCGCTCGACGCGCCGGTGTTCAACGCCGCGGGGGACGGGCGGTCCGGGACGCGCTTCTGGATGTCCAGCCTCCTCAACGAGGCGGTCGTGCACGGCTTTGACGCCGCCAACGCGGCGGACCGGCCGACCGACATCGAACCTGAGGTCGCAGCCGCGCTCATCAGCAACCACCTCGCGATGCTCACCTCCCCCACCTGGGAGATGCAGCGCGCCGAGTCCGCCCACGCGCTCCGGGGCACCGGGCAGACCCTGCAGTGGCTGGCCACCGACACCGCGGACGGCGCGGGCGCCTGGCTCGTGCAACGGCGGCCGGACGGGGCAACGTGGCAGCCGGGAACCCGGCAGGCCGATGTGACGGTGACCGGCCCGGCCGGATCGCTGCTACTGACCTTGACTCGGCGACTCCCGCTCACCGACGGCGAAGCCACCGGCATCAGCGTCGACGGCGATACCGACCTCGCCCAGCACTGGGTCGACAACACCGCCCACGCCAGCGGCTGACGGCTCAGTACGGGTTGGCGCGGGCCGCGTACGCCGGGGCGAGCGTTGTCGCGGCCGAGCGGGGGAACGAGATGCGCGTCGGGTCGCCGTCCGAGATGTACCGCGAGCCGGCCAGCCGGGGCATCCAGTAGTCCTCGTCGAAGGCGATCCGGCCCGACCAGGACCGGATGCGCGGGATGTTGAACGGGTCCCAGTCCGTGGTGAACGGCGAGGGCGCCGGGTTCGCGCCGACCAGCATGACGCCCTGGTAGTTGTAGGTC
>JBPYFB010000411.1:0-12354 GCA_051986465.1 Rugosimonospora sp. | reverse complement strand
GTCGACGCCCAGGAGGCGCGGCGCATCCTCGACCGCCTCTACGGCTACGAGGTGTCGCCGGTCCTCTGGAAGAAGGTCATGCCGAAGCTCTCGGCCGGCCGGGTCCAGTCGGTCGCGACCCGCATCGTCGTCGAGCGTGAGCGGCAGCGCATGGCGTTCCGCTCCGCCGACTACTGGGACATCCAGGCGCTGCTGGCCGTCGACGCGGCCGCCGCCAAGGAGGGCCCACGCACGTTCACCGCCAACCTGGTCGCCCTCGACGGCGACCGGGTCGCCACCGGCAAGGACTTCGAGCCCACGACCGGGGTGGCCCGGGGCGGTGTGGTGCACCTCGACGAGGGTGCCGCCCGCGGACTCGCCGCGCGGCTGGACGGCCGGCCGTTCAAGGTCATCCGGGTTGAGGAGAAGCCGTACCGGCGCCGGCCGTACGCGCCGTTCATCACCTCGACCCTCCAGCAGGAGGCGGCCCGCAAGCTGCGCTTCTCCTCCGCGCAGACGATGCGCACGGCCCAGCGGCTGTACGAGAACGGCTACATCACCTATATGCGTACCGACTCGGTGAACCTCTCCGAGTCGGCCATTGACGCGGCCCGCCGCCAGGTACGGGACCTGTACGGCGACCGGTTCGTACCGCCGCAGCCCCGCCGGTACACCAGCAAGGTCAAGAACGCGCAGGAGGCGCACGAGGCGATCCGCCCCGCCGGCGACAACTTCCGCACCCCCGGTGAGGTGGCGAACGAGCTGTCCACCGAGGAGTTCAAGCTCTACGAGCTGATCTGGCGGCGGACCATCGCCTCGCAGATGACCGACGCGGTCGGCTCCTCGGTATCGGTACGTATCCGCGCGGTCTCCACCAACCAGGAGGAGTGCGACTTCGGCGCGACCGGCAAGACGATCACCGACCCGGGCTTCCTGAAGGCGTACGTCGAGTCCTCCGACGACGAGGAGGCCGAGGCGGAGGATGCCGAGCGGCGCCTGCCCACCCTGACCAAGGACCAGCCGCTGCGGGCCGACGCGCTCAACCCGGTCGGCCACACCACCCAGCCGCCCGCCCGGTACACCGAGGCGTCGCTGGTCAAGGCGCTGGAGGAACTGGGCATCGGGCGCCCGTCCACGTACGCGGCGATCATGGGCACCATCCAGGACCGCGGGTACGTCTTCAAGCGCGGCCAGGCCCTGGTCCCCTCGTTCATCGCGTTCGCCGTGACCAACCTGCTCGAGCAGCACTTCCCGCGCCTGGTGGACTACCAGTTCACCGCCTCGATGGAGGACGAGCTCGACGACATTGCCGAGGGCGAGGCGGCGGCGGTCGACTTCCTGACCGCGTTCTACTTCGGCGGTACCGGCGACGAGGGCTCGGTGGCGCGCTCGGGCGGCCTGAAGAAGATGGTCACCGAGAACCTCGGGGAGATCGACGCGCGTGGCGTCAACTCAATCCCGCTGTTCCGCGACGACTCCGGGCGCGACGTGGTCGTACGCGTCGGCCGGTACGGCCCGTACCTGCAGCGCACCCTGCCTGGCCAGGAGCCGGGCGACGAGGACCGGGTGGCACTGCCGGAGGGGATCGCGCCGGACGAGTTGTCCATGGAGAAGGTCGGCGAGCTGTTCCTCGGCGGCGGTGGCGAGCGCAAGCTGGGCGAGAACCCGGACACCGGCGAGCCGGTGGTGGTCAAGTCCGGGCGGTTCGGCCCGTACGTCGCGAGTGGCGAGCAGCGCGCCTCCCTGCTGCGCAGCCAGACGCCCGATTCGGTGAGCCTGACCGAGGCGCTGCGCCTGCTGTCGCTGCCCCGGCTGATCGGCAAGGATCCGGAGGGCGCCGAGGTGTTCGCCGGTGCCGGCCGGTACGGGCCCTACGTCAAGCGCGGCGACGACTTCCGCTCACTGGAGTCCGAGGATCAGCTGTTCACGGTCACCATGGACGAGGCGCTGGCGCTGCTGGCCGCGCCGAAGACCCGCCAGCGCCGGGCCCCCGCGCCACCGCTGCGCGAGCTGGGCAACGACCCGCTGACCGAAAAGGCGCTGGTCATCAAGGACGGCCGGTTCGGGCCGTACGTGACCGACGGGGAGTCCAACGCGTCGCTGCGCCGCGGTCAGACCCCGGAGACGATGACGATCGAGGCCGCCTCGGAGATGCTCGCGGAGAAGCGCGCCAAGGGGCCCACGCCGCCGCGCAAGAAGGCGACCAAGGCGGCGAAGAAGGCGCCGGCCAAGAAGGCGGCGGCGAAGGCGACCGGGACAGCGACCAAGGCGGCCCCCGTCAAGAAGGCCACCAAGGCCGCGAAGAAGGCCGCGCCCAAGAAGAAGACCTAAGACCCGAAGACCTGTTTCGTGTACCGGTTGGCGAAGACGCGGCCGGGGTCGAGCTTGTCGCGTACGGCGAGGAAGTCGTCGAAGCGCGGGTACGCCGGGTGCAGGTCCTCGGCGGTGCGCCAGTGCATCTTGCCCCAGTGCGGCCGGCCGCCCATGGATACCGCGACCTTCTCGAACGCCCGGAAGTACGGCTCGAAGGGCATCCCCACGTACTGATGGATCGCGATGTACGCGCTGTCCCGCCCGTACCCGTGCGACAGCCAGATGTCGTCGGCGGCCGATACCCGTATCTCCACCGGGAAGACGACCTTGAACGGCAGCGAGTCCACGATGGCCCGCAGCGCGGCGAACGCCTCGGACAGCACCGCGCGCGGCAGCCCGTACTCCATCTCGACGAAGCGCACCCGGCGCGGCGTGCAGAAGACCTCGTGCGACGGCGCGGTGTACACGCGCGGGGACAGCGCCCGCGCCTCGATCTTGGTGATCGTGGGTACCGCCGCCGGCACGGCCCGGCCGACCCGGCACGCGCCGGCCAGCACGGTGTTGGACAGGAACTCGTCGTCGAGCCAGCCCCGCAGGCGGCCCAGTGGCCGGTCGTTCGCGGGTACCCGGTTGTTGCGCTTGGTCTGCACCCGGTCCGTGTACGGGAACCAGTACATCTCGAAGTGGTCGTTGCCGTCGACGTGCTCGTCGAGGCCGGCCAGTACGTCGGCCATCCGTTCGGGCCGCTCCTCCGCGCGCAGCGTGAACGCGTCCACGCAGCGCAGCGTCACCTCGGTCAGTACGCCGACGGCACCGACGCCCACCCGGGCTGCCGCGAAGACATCCGGGTTCTCCTCGGCCGAGCAACGCAGCACCGTACCCGCGCCGGTGACCAGCGTCAGCGCCGCCACGAACGTGGACAGGCAGCCCAGCCGCGCGCCGGTGCCGTGGGTACCGGTGGAGATCGCCCCCGAGACGCTCTGCGCGTCGATGTCGCCGAGGGTGGGCATGGCCAGCCCGTGCTCGGCGAGCGTCCGGTTGAGTACCCCCAGCCGCATGCCGGCCTGCACGGTGATCAGCCGCTCCGCCACGTTCACGGATACCAGGTCGCAGAGCCCGGACAGGTCCAGGCGTACGCCATCGGTCACCGCCGCCGCGGTGAACGAGTGGCCGGCGCCGACCGGCTTGACGGTGAGGCCGTCTGCGGCGGCGGCGCGGACCGCCTCGGCGACTTCGCCGGTCGTGATCGGGCGTACTACCCTGACAGCCTGCGCGCGCTCGTTGCCCGCCCAGTTCCGCCAGACGTGGGTCTCGCTCATCGCCGTAGTACTCCTCGTCGCGCTCTGGTACCAGGGATAATGCGAATATGCCTCGCTTTTCCCTGGTGTCAAGAGGTGTACCGCTCCGAGTTCGGGCCGTGCTCGTTACTTTGAGTAGATTTGACGCCAACGGGCTCGGAGCTCCGTTAGCCGCGAGAGGAGTAGCGGTCTCGTGACCACACAATCGGTGTCCCCGGTGGGACCGCTGCGCCGGGTACCGGTGCAGGGGCGCAGCGTGGCCCGGGTACAGCGGATGTTGGATGCCTGTGCCGAGCTCGTCGATGAGATCGGGTACGAGGCGCTGACCACGACCTTGCTCGCCGAACGGGCCGGTGTCGCGATTGGCTCGGTTTATCAGTTCTTTCCTGACAAGCGGGCCATCGTACAGGCGCTGACCTTACGTAACTTGGACGCGTACCTCCAGCGATTAGGCACCCGGTTCTCCGAGCAGACCTTCGGCCATTGGTGGGAAGCGGTCGACGCGAGCATCGACGAGTACATCGCGATGCACCGCGAGATCCCCGGCTTCCGCACGCTGCACTTCGGCGACGTCGTCGACGTGCACCTGCTCGACGCGGAACGGGACAACAACACGATCATCGCGGAGCGCCTGGCCGGCCTGCTCGTCGACCATCTCGGCGCGGCGGCCGGTCCGCACCTGGACTTCGCCCTGGCTATCGCCGTCGAGGCCGCGGACGCCCTGATCAAGCTGGCCTTCCGGCGCGACCCCGAGGGGGACCCGGCCGTACTGGCCGAGGCGAAGGCCCTGATCCGCGAGTACCTGCACCGGCACGTGAACACCCTGCCCGAACGCTAGCTGCGGGCGGCGCTACAAAAACGCCCGGTGCTCGCCGCGGTAGGTCGGTTCGGTCGCGACAACCTGGTCGCCCTCGACCAGGTTCAGCACTTCCACGTGCTCGCACAGCTCGCCCGCCTTGGCGTGCCGGAACCAGACCCGGTCGCCGATGCGGAGCTGGTCGGCGACCGTACCGGCCACCGGGGTCTGTACCTCGCCGGCGCCCTCAGCCGCCAGCAGTCGCAGGCCGGTGGGCAGCCACGGGATCGGCTGCCGGCTGCGGTGGCTCTGGCCGGAGGCGATCCAGCCGCCGCCCAGTACGGTCGCGAGTCCCGGCCCCGGGCGGCGCACCACCGGCAGCGCGAAGAACGCGGACGGCTCGGGGTGCCAGGCCCGGTATCCGTCGAACAGGCTCGGCCCGTACAGGCCGGAGCCCGCGGTGACCTCGGTGACCGCCGGGTCCGCCGCGGTCGCGGCCACGCTGCCGGTACCGCCGCCGTTGACGAACTCCAGCTCCACGAGCGCGCGTATCGCCGCCACGGCCGCGCCCCGGCGGCGGCGCAGCTCGGCCTGTGACGCGCGCTGCATCGCGTGGATCACCGCGCCGCGCGCGACGGCTCCGGGCGGCGCGTCGCCGACCCCGGCGATCTGCGCCTCATAGGACATGAGCCCGACCAGCCGGTACCCCTTCCGCTCGCCGATCGCGCGGGCCAGCCGGGCGGCCTGCTCCGGCCGGTGTACCGGGCTGCGCCGCACTCCGACGTGTACCCGGCCGCCGGCCAGCCGCCAGGACGCGTCGAGGTCGAGGCAGAGCCGGAGCGCTTCGCGCTGGTCGGGGGCGATCGTCGCGTCGATGAAGTCCAGCTGCTCGACGCTGTCGACCATCAGGGCGATGCTCGCGGCCAGGTGGGCGTCGGTACCGATGGCCCGCAGCGCCGCCCGGTGCGCCGTCGGGTACGCGACCAGCACGTCGTCGCTGATTCCGTCCTCGACCAGCCAGACCGCTTCGGGGAGGGTGAACGCCATGATCCCTGCCCAGCCGGGGCTGGCGAGTGCCCGCCGCAGCAGCGTCCGGCAGCGCACCGACTTGCTCGCCACGCGCAGTGGCGTACCGGCGGCGCGCTTGGCGAGTGCCGCCGCGTTGGCGTCAAAGGCCGCGAGGTCGACGACCGCGAACGGCGGATCGAGGTCGCCGGTGGCTCGGTCGAGCCGGGACCGCAGCCGCTGCGCGCCTGTCATCGGAGGCAACACACCTCACAGTAACGAGTTCGGGAGAAAACGCGAAAGGCGCTCGCATATGATTTTTCTGAGTGTGAGCTGAAGATCTGAGGCTTCCGACACGGACCGCAACCCCTCAGGTGATCGGGGGCGCGGTTAGAGTGGTTGCGTTCGGGGGTTCGACGGCTGCGGGGGACGGGGCAGCCGGGTGACGCTCACCTTACTTGGCGAGGTGCTCGGTGTTCGGGGATTCTCTATTTCAGAGCGGCCAACGGGGCGGAGGTGGCGGCCATTAGTACGAAGTCGGGACCAACCGGTCTGCCAGAAATGCCGACGCCCAGCGCGAAGGCCACTGTTGACCTGTCGGGTGTCGCCGCACTCCGGGCAACTCTCGGCATACGCGCTTTCCGCCGCCTCTGGCTCGTCCTGGGGCTGTCCTCACTCGGTGACTGGCTCGGCCTGCTGGCCACCTCCACGCTCGCCTCGCAGCAGGTCAGCGGCTCCGCGGCCAAGGGCGTCGCGTTCGGCTCGGTGATCGCGGTACGCATGCTGCCGGCGATGATCCTCGGGCCGCTCGCGGGCGTGATCGCGGACCGGTGGGACCGCCGGTACACGATGGTCGTCTGTGACCTGACCCGGTTCGTGTTCTTCGCCTCGATACCGGCGGCCACGCTCGTCACAAATGACGCGAAGTTCGTCGTCGGTTGGGCGGCGGTTGCCACGTTCGTCATCGAGAGCGTGCAGATGGTATGGGCGCCCGCGAAGGAGGCATCCGTACCGAACCTGCTGCCCAAGGCGCGTCTGGAGACCGCCAACCAGCTCACGCTCGCCACCACGTACGGGGTCACCCCGGTCGTCGCCGGCCTGCTGCTCGCCGGGGCGAACACGATCGTCACCGCGCTGTACCGCTCGACCGGCCGCAGCCCGGTCAACGCCACCCACCTCGCGCTGTACTTCGACGCGCTGACGTTCCTCGCCACCGCGCTCGTGGTGCTCTTCGGCATCCACGAGATCAGCGGGCGGGCCGTGGAGCGCCCGGCGAAGCGCCCCGCCCTGCTGCGCGAGTTCGTCAACGGCTGGTCGTACGTCGCGCGTACCCCACTCGTCCGTGGCCTGGTGCTCGGCATCCTCGGCGCTTTCGCGGGCGCCGGCGTGGTCATCGGTACCGCCCAGTTCTATGCCCGCTCGCTCTCCGGCGGTGACTCGACCTTCTACATCCTCTTCGCGATCCTCTTTGTCGGTCTCGGTATCGGCATCGTCGGCGGCCCGCGCCTCGTCGGCGCGCTGTCCCGGCGCCGCTGGTTCGGCATGTCCATCGTGCTCGCCGCGGTATCCGTGACCGTCCTCGCCTTCGCCTGGCACCTGTCCATCGCCGTCGTCGCGGCGGTCGGCGTCGGCGTGGGCGCCGGCATGGCCTTCCTGTCCGGCACCACGCTGCTCTACAGCGAGGTCACCGACGACGTGCGCGGCCGGGTGTTCGCGTTCATCCAGACCGCGACGCAGGTGGTGCTGCTGCTGACGATCTCGGTGTCCAGCGTCGTGGTCGGCGTCGGCGGTTCCCGCCGGCTGCTCGGCCTGCTCGACGTCTCGACGACCAGGCCGCTGCTGCTCGCCGCCGGCGTCTTCGGGACTGTCACCGGGATCATGGCGTTCCGGCAGATGGACGACAAGCGTGGCGTGCCGCTGCTCGCCGACATCTGGGGTTCGGTGCGCGGCCGCCCGCTCGGCAAGGTGGACCACCGGGTGTCGGCCGGGCTGTTCATCGTCTTCGAGGGCGGCGAGGGAGCCGGTAAGTCGACCCAGGTCCTGCTGCTCGCCGAGCGACTGCGCGGGCAGGAGCACGACGTGGTGGTCACCCGCGAGCCGGGCGCGACCGACGTCGGCGCGCAGATCCGCAGCCTGCTCCTGCACGGCGGCCCCAACGCCCTGGCACCCCGGGCGGAGGCGCTGCTGTACGCGGCCGACCGCGCGCACCACGTCGCGAGCGTGGTGCGTCCCGCGCTGGCCCGCGGTGCCGTCGTGATCAGCGACCGGTACGTCGACTCGTCGCTCGCGTACCAGGGCGCCGGCCGTACGCTGCCGGTCGAGGACGTGAAGTGGCTGTCCAAGTGGGCCACCGGCGGGCTCAAGCCAGACCTGGTGGTACTGCTGGACATCGAGCCGGCACAGGGGCTGCGCCGGGTCGACCAGCGCGGCGAGGGCAACGATCGGCTGGAGAGCGAGGCGCTGCCGTTCCACGACCGCGTCCGGTACGCCTTCCTCGATCTGGCCAGCGCCGACCCGAACCGGTACCTCGTCCTGGACGCGTCGCAGCCCGCCGACGTGGTAGCCGGGCTGGTCGCCGAGCGGGTCGACCAGATGCTCCCGGGCGCCCACGACGGCGGCGACCCCGGCGCCCCGCCGGCTCCGCCCACCCACCCGAGCCTCGAGGAGGAGCGGCCCACCCCGCGCAGCCGCCGGCCGGGCAACAGCCGCACCGGTGGCGGCGGCGGCCACTCCCCGAAGCCACTGTCCACTGTGGAGACTCGCGCCTGATGGCGGTGTTCCGCGCTCTCGTCGGCCAGGACGAGGCGGTGACCACGCTGCGGCGGGCCGCCGCGGCGGCGGCCGCGGTCGTCGCCGGCGACGAGGTCGCCGTGGGCGCCATGACACATGCCTGGTTGTTCACCGGCCCGCCGGGCTCGGGGCGATCGGTCGCGGCCCGGGCCTTCGCCGCCGCGCTGCAATGCGCCAACCAGGGCTGCGGTCAATGCCCGGCCTGCCACACGACGCTCGCGGGCACTCACGCTGATGTGCGTTTCGTGGTACCGGAGGGGCTGACGATCGGCGTCAGCGAGATGCGGGCGCTGGTCCTGCGGGCGCAGAGCTCGCCGACGCAGGGGCGGTGGCAGGTGCTCCTGATCGAGGACGCGGACCGGCTCACCGAGGCCGCCGGCAACGCTCTGCTGAAGGCGATCGAGGAGCCGCCGCCGCGTACCGTCTTCCTGCTCTGTACGCCCTCCGCCCACCCCGACGACGTCTCCGTGACGATCCGCTCCCGGTGCCGGCTGGTCACACTGCGCCAGCCCTCAGCCGAAGCGGTCGCCTCCGTACTGGTCGATCGCGACGCGGTCGCCCGGGACCAGGCGCTGTGGGCGGCCGCGGCCGCGCAGGGCCACGTCGGTCGCGCCCGCCGCCTGGCCCGCGACCCGGACGCACGCGCCCGGCGGGACGCGGTACTCGCCGTGCCGAGGCGGCTGACCGGGATCGGCGCCTGCTTCGACGCGGCGAACGCACTCATCGAGGCGGCCGAGTCCGAGGCGGTCGCCGCGGTCGCCGAGACCGACGCGCGGGAGAAGGACGACCTGCAGACCGCGCTGGGCGCCGGCGGTACCGGCCGGGGCACCAGTGGCGCGACCCGGGGCATCGCCGCGGCCGTCAAGGATCTGGAGCGGCGGCAACGCTCGCGCGCCACCCGGGCTCAGCGCGACGCCCTCGACCGCGCCCTGGTCGACCTCGCCGGCTTCTACCGCGACGTACTCGTACGCAAGCTGGGCGCGGCGGTGGCGCCGGTACACGTGGACGCTGGCGAGACCGCGGGCCAGGCCGCCGCCCGGTGGAGCGCGGAGAGCACGCTGCGCCGGCTGGAGGCCGTACTCGCCTGCCGGAGCGCGATCGACCTGAACGTCAAGCCGCGCATCGCGGTCGAGGCCATGATGCTCACGCTTTGGCGCGGGTGAGCGCAGCGGCCCGCCGCGTCGGTCTGGACTGAGCGGCCTCGCCGGACGAAGTCCGGGGTTTCGAGGGCGCGAGGGAAGACGGCGCATAGGGGCGGGCCGCGGAGCGAACCATGGACAGGGCTAAACCTCCCCACTTATCCACAGGGTTGCGCACAGGGGTTCCACCGCTACCGTCTGGTGCCGTACCGTGGCTCGTCGGGTCCGGGGAGGGTGGCCAGTGGCACGCGAGATCGACGAGACGTTCATCGAGGAGGCGGTCGAGCGCTACCAGCGGGTTGACGCGCTGCTCGCACAGTTCGAGACGGCGATACGCGGCGTCGAGGTGACGGTCAGCTCGCCGGACGGCCTCGTCGAGGTGGTGGTGCGCGCGGACGGGACGATCCGCGACGTGACCGTGACCGGCCCGCTCACCGGTCGCAGCAGCGCCCAACTGTCCCGCTCGATCCGCGACGCGGTAACCGCCGCCGCCGACGCGGCCTCGTGGGCGCGCACCAAGCTGCACGCGGAGACGTTCGGCCGGTACCAGCCACTCGGGGAGGCCTGATGGAACTGGAGGAGGTCGCCGGTCGCGTGGACCGCCTCGCGACAGCCGTGGCCGGCGCGCCGGTACGGCTGGCACACGCCGATCCCGGGGCGCGGGCGTTCGCCGGTGACGGGCCGGGTGCGCTCTTCGCGCTCGGGCGCGATCTGCACGAGCAATGGGTGGCGGCGCTCGCGGCCCGCGAACGGGAGGCGGCCGCGCACGGCGCACGCCTCACGGATATGGCTGACCGGCTGCGCCTCGCGGCCGACGGGTACCGCGCGGCCGAGGAGTCCGCACACCGCAGGCACGCTCAGGGATCTGCGGGGGTGACGTGATGGATCTGCTCGCGAGGCTGGCGGCACCAGCACAGGACCTGCTGGAGCGCGTCGACGGCGCGCTGGTCGCGGGTGGCGCGCCGGCCGGACACCCGATCTGGCCGCTGCTGCGGCGACTCGGCGCTCTCCCCGGCGATCTCGTCAGCCACCTGTGCGCCGCCACGCCCGGCTCGCTGCGGCCGGCGACCGAGCCGCTCCGCTCACTCACACATTCCTATGTGGACGGACCTGATCTGATGCCGGGCACGGCGGGCTGGCGGGGCGAGGCCGCCGAGGCGTTCGGTGCGCAATGGCATGCGCTCGCCGGGCACCTCGCGGACGGGCCGGATTCGATGGCCGCCAGGCTCGTGGCCACATCGTCCTATGTGGACGATGTGGCGGAGTGGCTCGCCGCGACCCGGGACGCCGTGGCGGTCGCGGTCGCCGAGTGTCTCGGCTCGGCCGAGGCGGCCACGCTGCGCGCCCTGCCGGTCGGTGCGCTCGACTCCGGCGTCGCGGGGCTGGCCAGCGCGGTACTCGCCGGCGGGTCGCGGCCGGCCGGTGGCCGTCCCGACGCGGCGATCCGGGCCGCGGCCACCATCGGCGCGCGCGTGCTGGGTGCCGCCGCTACCGCGCTCGACGAGGGCGAGGCGCTGCACTCGCGGTGGGCGGGGCAACTGGCGGAGCTCCGGTACCGGCCCGCGCCGGCGCCCGCATCGGGTGCTGGACACCTGGCACTGCCAGGTTGACCGGTTCGATGGCATATCAGGTGGTTCCCCGCGAGAGCTAAGGTGTCCAGATGGGAATGCTGTGCGCGGTCAGCTTCAACCGATACGGCCGCCTCTATTACCTGAACCCCGGCGAGTTTCAGGTGGCCGTCGGCGACAAGGTGCTCGTACCCACCGATGACGGTACGGAGGTCGCCGAGTGCGTATGGGCGCCGCAGTGGGTCGCCGAGGAGACCGACGGCTTCCCGCGCCTCGCCGGCATCGCCGCCGAGGACGACCTGCGCCGCGACGCGCTGATGCGCAAGCGCAAGGCTGAGGCGAAGGTGGCCGCGAAGAAGCTGATCCGCGAGCACGAGCTGCCGATGAAGGTGGTCGCCGTGGACCACGTCCTGGAGAGCCCGGGCGCCTCGGGTGGGCGTACCACCATCTACTTCACCGCACCGCACCGCGTCGACTTCCGCTCGCTCGTCCGCGACCTCGGCGCCACCCTGCATTGCCGGGTGGAGCTGCGCCAGCTGTCGGCGCGGGACTCGGCGCGGGTACAGGGCGGGATCGGCTCGTGCGGGCGCGACCTGTGCTGTGCCACGTTCCTCACCGACTTCGAACCGGTCACCATTCGGATGGCGAAGGACCAGGACCTGCCGCTCAACCCGCTGCGCATCTCCGGGGCCTGCGGCCGGCTGATGTGCTGCCTGAAGTACGAGCACCCGCTGTACGCCGCGGGCATCTCGGAAGGCCCGTGGCTCGGCGACCGCGTCGATACGCCCGAGGGCAGCGGCCGGGTGATCGCCCGTTCGATCCCCGGCGAGCACGTCACGGTGCGGCTGGACGAGGACCGCCGGCCGGTACGGTGCGGGCTGGCGGACGTCTGCGGCTCGCGTAAGGCGCACGAGTCCCGGTACGAACCCAGCGACGGCTGAGGACGCACCATGGCGCGGCGGCCGGTGGGCCGCCGCGCCACAGGTGGGGGTGCGATGGAAAGCGCTAACTCGGACTACAGGAGACCGAGGGCCATGTCCATTGGCCGTTGGGCGAGACCGTAAAGCCCCAGTTATTGCCGCTGCCGTTGGGTTTGGCGGTCATGACGTACTGGCTGGGCCAGGTGGCGTTGACGTTCCAGGTGGAGTAGACGACCGCGGGCGACACCATGTTCACGGTCACGGTCCAGGTGTTGGAGCCGCTGACCGCGACGTTGAGGTTGTACCAGTTGCTCCCCTTTGAGCCGGCGGAGAGTGTCGCGGTGCAGCCGCTACCGCCGCCGCCACCGTTGGTCGGCCCGGTCGACGGCTGGCCGCCGCCGGTGGAGCCGCCGGAGCCCTCGCTGACGGTGACGTTGGAGCTGCCGCTGCTCTGGTAGCCCTCGGTCGCAAGGATCTGGTAGTTCATGGAGCCGAGGCTCAGACCCAGGCTCTGCCAGGCGTTGAAGTGGTTGGCCACGGTGATCG
>JBPYFB010000410.1:0-9912 GCA_051986465.1 Rugosimonospora sp. | reverse complement strand
ACTAGCCCGCGCCCAGCTGAGCCAGGGTGCCTCTCCGGTAGGGAACCAACAGTGTTCTCTCACCGGAGGGGCGCCCTGGAAAGCGGCGTTCCACGCATTGCTGATCGCCGGTCACCCCGCCGAGCGGCATCGATGAGCACCACTTGACAAACATCACACGTATGACCTATGTTCCAGACACGTTCGTGGGTCTCGTCATCGCCGCAGTGTCCGCGACCTGATGACCGCGCTGCGCGCCTGGCACGTGTCGAAGTAGCAATCGTCGGGGTTCGCGCGGGCTCGAGGTGCGCCCGACTTTCCGTCCCGGATGAGAGCCCGCCTGATCACATCCCCAAGGAGACGCCATGTCCCTACGCCCCCAAGCCCTACGGAAACCGCTGGTGGCCGGCGCAGCGCTGGCGACCGCGGCGGCGGCGACAGTGGCCGTCATCGCGGCCTCCGTGCTGCCCGCCTCGGCGGCCACCACCACGCTGTTCGCGTCGCCGTCCGGCAGCGGCAGCACGTGCTCGAGCAGCCAGCCCTGTTCTCTGTCCGGTGCGCAGACGGCGGTGCGGTCCATGGTGGGCGGGATGTCCGGCGACATCGCCGTCCAGTTGGCCGACGGTGTGTACCGGCTGTCCGCGCCGTTGCGGTTGACCGCGGCGGACTCCGGAACCAACGGTCACAACGTGATCTGGCAGGCTGCCCCGTCGGCGCACCCCGTCGTCAGCGGTGCGAAGGCGGTGACCGGTTGGTCGCTGGCCGATTCCGGAAAGAACATCTGGCAGGCCAACGTCGGCGCGGGCATCGACACGCGACAGCTGTACGTCAACGGCGTGCAGGCGACCCGGGCACGCACCCAGGTGAACCGGTCCGACTTCACCGCCAACGGCAACGGTCTGTCGTTCACCAACTCCGCTCTGAGCTACCTGAACAACCTGGCCAACCAGAGCCGGGTCGAGGTGGAGGGCGTCAACTCGTTCACTGACCGGTACTCGCCGGTGCAGAGCATCAGCGGGAACTTCCTGACGATGCAGCAGCCGGCGTGGATCAACAACGCCTCCGGGTACGACACGCTGACGAGCCCGTTCCGGGCCGGACCGATGTACCTGGAGAACGCGTTCGAGTTCCTCGACTCGCCCGGCGAGTGGTACCTCAACACCGGCACCGGAATCCTGTCCTACATCCCGCTGTCCGGGCAGAGCATGAGCAGCGCCGACGTTGAGCTGCCCGTGCTTCAGTCCCTTGTGGACATTGGCGGCACCTATGACGCCCCGGCGCACAACATCTCGTTCTCCGGGGTCACCTTCAGCGGTACCAGCTGGCTCGGCCCCAGCAGCAGCCAGGGCTACGTCGACCAGCAGACCGGCGCCTACATCTCCGGCAACTGGTCCTGGCCGTCGTTCGGCTCATGCACCTCCGGGTGCACCCAGTTCGAGGCCGTCCGGCCGCACTGGAACCAGATGCCGGCCGCGGTGCAGGTGTCCGCGGCGAACACCATCACCTTCAGCGCTGACCAGTTCGTCAACCTGGGCCAGGTCGCGCTGGGCATCGGCAACGACGCCAACGCGCACGCCAGCGGCGTCGGGTTGGGCGCCAGCTCCATCACCGTCACCGGGTCCACGTTCACCAAGGACTCCGGGGGCGCGATCGTGGCCGGCGGGGTGCAGGCCGACGCGCACCACCCGAGCGACACCAGGATGACCAACCGGGACATCACCTTCAGCAACAACCTGGTGCACGACGTCGGGCTGGATTACCGGGGCATCGTCTCGTTCCTGGCCACCTACGTCACCAACGCCACGATCTCCCACAACGAGGTCTACAACATGCCGTACTCCGGCATCGCGGTCGGCTACGGCTGGGGCGCCAACGACGCCGGTGGCAGCAACGACTACGCCAACCGCGGCCTGTACAACTACCAGCCGCGGTACACCACCGCCACCACCGAAACCAACAACCAGATCACCGGCAACTACGTGCACGACGTCATGCAGCAGATGAACGATGGCGGCTGCATCTACACGCTGTCGGCGAACCCGAACGCGATGATCAGCGGCAACTACTGCCTGCGGACCAACGGCTACTTCGGCCTCTACTTCGACGAGGGCTCGCGCTACTACACCGCGACCAACAACGTGTTCTCCAGCATCGGCACCTGGGCGACCGCCAACGCCAACGGCAACAACAACACCGGCAACTTCACCATCACCAACAACTGGACCAGCAACGGGTCGATCAACATAACCAACGGCGACCGCGGCAGCGTCGTCAGCGGGAACACCACTGTCACGAACGGAAACTGGCCGTCCGGCGCGCAGGCCGTGATCTCGGCCGCCGGCATCCAGAGCTCGACCCCACCGTCGAGCCCGCCGCCGGCGAGCTCGTCGCCCGGTCAGCAGAACGTGGAGATTGTCGGTCAGCAGTCTGGCCGGTGCATCGACGTGCCGAACGCGAGCACGAGCAACGGTACCCAGGTGCAGTTGTGGGACTGCAACGGCAACAGCAACCAGCGGTGGACGTACACGTCGGGCAAGCAGTTGATGGTGTATGGCAACAAGTGCCTGGACGCCAACGGTCAGGGTACGAGCAACGGCACCACTGTGATCATCTGGGACTGCAACGGCCAGGCGAACCAGCAGTGGAACCTCAACTCCAACGGCACCATCACGGGTGTGCAGTCGGGGCTGTGCGTCGACGCCAACGGTGCGGCGACCGCGAACGGTACGAAGATCATCCTCTGGTCCTGCAACGGCGGCTCCAACCAACAGTGGAGCCTGCGATGAGGTACAGATACCTGCTCGGTGCCGCGGCCGTCAGCGCTGTCGTATTGCTGGCGGCTACCGGGGCAGCGCTGAAGGGTGGAGCCACGTCGTCCGCGTACGCGGCCACGGCCGGCTGTGGCCAAGCGCCGACCCTGGCGAGCGGTACACACTCGATACAGTCCGGTGGCCAGACTCGCAGCTACATCCTGCGAGTCCCGGCCAACTACGACAGCAACCACGCGTACCGGTTGGTCTTCGGGTTCCACTGGGTCGGCGGTACCGCGAACGACGTCGACTCCGGCGGCACCGACGGATACAACTGGTCCTATTACGGCCTGCGGCGGCTGGCCGACAATGCCGGCAACGGCACCATCTTCGTCGCGCCGCAGGGCATCAACAACGGCTGGGCGAACTCCGGTGGCCAGGACGTCACGTTCGTCGACGACATGCTCAGGCAGTTCGAGGCGGGCCTGTGCGTCGACACCACGCAGGTCTTCTCCGCGGGCTTCAGCTACGGCGGCGCGATGACGTACGCGCTCGCCTGCGCCCGGCCGACGGTCTTCCGCGCGGTCGCGGTGTACTCCGGAGCCAACCTCAGCGGGTGCAGCGGCGGAACCCAGCCCGTCGCGTACATCGGCCTGCACGGCATCCGGGACACCACTCTGCCGATCGCGAACGGGCGGGCGCTGCGCGACACGTTCGTCCGGAACAACGGTTGCACCCCGCAGAACCCGCCCGAGCCGGCGAACGGCAGCCTCACCCACATCGTCACCACCTACTCCGGCTGCCGGCCCGGGTACCCGGTCGTTTGGGCCGCGTTCGACGGCGCGGGCCACGACCCGGGTCCGCGGGACGGGTGCACGTGTGACGGCTGGCAGACCTGGACGAAGGATCTGGTGTGGAGCTTCTTCACTCAGTTCCAGAGCGGTCCGGCGCCCAGCACGCCCGCCAGCGCGCCACCGGGCAGCGCGCCGGCCAGCAGCCCGCCGCCCAGCGGTGGTCAGCAGAACGTGGAGATCGTGGGTGCGGCGTCGGGCCGGTGCGTGGATGTGCCGAACGCGAGCACGAGCAACGGTACCCAGGTGCAGTTGTGGGACTGCAACGGGAACAGCAACCAGCGGTGGACGTACACGTCGGGTAGGCAGTTGATGGTGTATGGCAACAAGTGCTTGGACGCCAACGCGCAGGGGACCAGCGACGGCACTGCCGTGATCATCTGGGACTGCAACGGTCAGGCGAACCAGCAGTGGACCGTGAACTCCAACGGCACCATCACCGGAGCGCAGTCGGGGAAGTGCCTCGACGCGAACGGCGCGGGTACCGCCAACGCTACGAAGATCATTATCTGGTCCTGCAACGGCGGCTCCAACCAGCGGTGGAGCCTGCGCAGCTGACCGGTCCGTAGCCCTGGCCGGTCGGTACCGGGGCGGCCGCGCGGCAACCACCCCCGCGCGGCCGCCGCGCGTCGCAGCTCTCGATCGTCAACAATTGATCGTTGCAAACATCATACGTATGCTCTTATAGTCCTGGCCAGACGCCAATACCCACGGAGATCGACTAGACATAAAGGGACACCGATATGGCAAACCTCACCCGCTTGGCCCGCGGTACCCGATGGGTGGGTGCGGGCACTGCGTTGGGCACTTTGGCGGCCGCTCTCGCGCTGGCCGGCTGCGGCAAGAGCGCGTCGTCGTCGGGATCCTACGGCTTCCCCGAGGTGACCCAGGACGACAAGGCCACCATCACGGTGTGGGTGGACGCCGACCGCTCGCCGGCCGTTGACGCCTTCAAGAAGGCCAACGCCGGCGTGCCGCTCAAGGTCGTCACCTACGACGGCTCGGCGAACGGCTCCAATTCGTTCCGCACCAAGATGCAGCTCTTCGATCGGGCGAACAGCGGTTGGCCGGACGTGGTCTTCTCCACCCAGAACAACGACGCGGCGTGGGCGAGCCAGAAGAGCAATGGCAAGCAGGCATTCGCGGCCGTGCTGAACGACGGGCTGGTGCCGAAGAGCACGCTGGACAACTTCACCGCGGGCGCGCTGAATCCGTGCACAGTGGACGGTAAGGTCTACTGTCTGCGCAACGATCTCGCGCAGGTGGTGCTCTGGTACAACAAGAAGCTGCTCGACCAGTTCGGCTACGCCGTTCCGGCGACGTGGCAGGACTACCAGGCGCTGGGTGTGCGGGTTGCCCGCGAGCACCCCGGCTACATCATCGGTACGGTCGGCGATCCGTGGACACCGGAGGTCTACTTCTGGGGCAGCAAGTGCCAGGCGAATGACATCACCGGCCCGGCCTCGGTGACCGTCAACACGAACAGTGCGGAGTGCAAGCGCGCCGCCGGGATGCTCGACACGCTGATAAAGAACCGCACCACGCCCAACGTCAGCGTGTTCACTCCGGAGTTCGTGAAGACCTACGCCAACAAGGTGCTCCTCATGCCCGGCCCGGCCTGGTACGCCGGCGCCATCTTCAACAACCCGCAGTCGCTCAATGTCCCCGCTGGCCAACTCGGCGTCGCCGCCCCGCTGCCGTGGCCGGGCGACAGCCCCGTGACCGGCAACGTCGGCGGCGGTACCTGGTTCATCAGCAGCCACTCGAAGAACCTCAAGGCGGCCGAGAAGTTCGTCGAGTTCGTCACGACGGCGGACGACTACCAGGTGAACCTCGCTCCCGGCTTCCCGGCCTACGCCCCGGCCGCGGACAAGTGGATCAAGAAGCAGGAGGCGAGCGGGTACTACGCGACCGACCTGCAGGCGGTGGTCAAGGCCGGGACGGAGATCTGGCCCGGGTGGGGCTCCGGCGTCTTCAGCCAGGAGGCGATCTGGGCCAAGACGATGACCCCGGCGATCGCCGGCGGCAAGAGCCTGGTCGATCTGCTGCCCGAATGGGAAACCGCCATCAAGAACCAGGCCCGGGTCAACGGCTACACGGTCAGGTGACGGTGACGGTTCCGAGCGCGGCCAGGGTCGGTGATCCGGCCCTGGCTCCGTCCGGCCGCCACGTCGTGCGGCGGGATGGCGGTACCCGCGGCGCGACGAGCTATGTATTCGTTGCCGCCTATACCGTGCTGACCCTCGCGTTCGGGATCCTGCCCGCCCTGTACGCCGTGTATCTCGCGTTCACCAACGGCGATGGCGGCTTTGCCGGCATCGCCAACTTCAGCAAGGTGGCCCGAGACTTCCGGTTCCTGCCGGCCCTCGCGCACGTCGCGCTGTACCTGGCGATCTGGCTGGTCGCCCTCGTCGTGCTGGTGTCGTTCCTGGCCATCGTCGTGCACGCGGTCCGGTTGCGCTGGCTCAGCCGGGCACTGCGGCTCGTCTTCTACCTACCGGGAGCCCTGGCGGGGGCCTCCAGCGTGATGCTGTGGCTGTTCGTGCTGGACCCGACCGCGAGCCCGGTCGCCGCCCTGCTGCACCTGTTGGGCCTCAACAGCTTCGTCCAAGTCATCGTGCCGGCACACCTACCCCCGATTTTCGCGATCATCGCGTTCTGGACGGGTGCCGGTGGCTGGATCGTCATCATGTACGGCGCCCTCAACAACATCAGCCAAGACGTTATCGAGGCTGCCCGCATCGACGGCGCGAGCGGGGTGCAGATCGCCTGGCGCATCCAGCTGCCCCTGCTCCGCAAGTGGATCTCGTACATGGGGATCATGTCGCTCGCCGCCGGTACGCAACTGTTCGTCGAACCGCAGCTCCTCTCACAGGCCAGCAACGCGGTCGTGCCCAACGACTACTCACTCAACCAGCTGGCCTACCAGTACGCGTTCGCGCAGAATGACTTCAACGGCGCGGCCGCCATCTCGCTGCTGCTCCTCGTTACCGCCCTCGCGCTGTCGGCCGTATTCGTGACGCGTGGCGGCCTGTTCGAGTCGGACTGACCATGGTGACAACGCAGATGCGCCGCGTCGACGTGAGCCGCACCGGTATCACCGGATGGAGCGGCCGTACCATCCTCGCTGCCATACTCGCGGTGTTTGTGCTGTTCTTCGTCATTCCGATCGTCTGGCTGTTGCTGGCCACCACGAAGTCGGCGCACGGGCTCGTCGTCGGCAACCCGTTCCTGCCCGGCAGCGTCGGCGACCTGCGCGCCAACTGGCACCAACTGTTCGGCTTCCAGGACGGCGCGGTGACCACGTGGGTGGGCAACTCCGCGCTTTACGCCTTGGGCGCGCTTGTCATCACGCTCGTCGCCAGTATCCCGGCGGGGTACGCGATGGCGCTGACCGAGTTCCGGTTCCGGCGGCTGCTCCTCGTGCTCACGCTGATCGTCATGCTCATCCCGAACACGGCGCTGGTACTGCCGATCTTCCTCGAGCTCAACGTCGTCGGCCTGATCGGCAACCCGCTGTCCGTGATCCTGCCGATGTCGTTCTTCCCGTTCGGCGTGTACCTCACCTACATCTACTTCTCCACGAGCCTCCCGCGTGACCTGCTCGCCGCCGCCCGCATCGACGGGTGTGGTGAGTTTCAGGTGTTCAGGCGGATCGCGCTGCCGCTGGCCACGCCGATCGTCGCGCTGGTCGCGTTCTTCAGCTTCGTGCAGAGCTGGAACAACTTCTTCCTGCCCTTCGTGATGCTGCCCGCAAGCGACGGGTACCCGATCCAGGTCGGACTGACCTCCCTGCTCGCCTCGACCCCGGCCTTCAATCCGAGCTCCGCCGGCACTCAGTCGGTGCAGCTGCCGACGCTCGCCCTCGCGACCGTCATCTCCGTGCTGCCGGTGCTGGTCGTCTTCCTCTTCTCGCAGCGCTTCCTCGTCGCCGGCATGACGGCGGGCGGCACCAAGGAATGAACCCCGACTCTGCCGGAAGGAAGTGTCCGTGAAGGTCACCGGCTACCGCAGCCTTACCGTACAACACGACTGGGGACGGTTGATCGGCGACGCAAACGGGGTGATGCCGGAGCCGCGTACCGATGTGCCGGTGTTGATTCTCGAGACCGACGGCGGACTGGAGGGCGTGGGTCTTGGCGCACACGGCGACATCGCCCGTGTCTTCGGCGTTGTGGAGGGTGCCGATCCGCGCGCCGTGACAGCGCTCTACGACCGGATGCTGGACCGCGTCTTCAAGACCGGCCACTCGGGCGCGACGTTCGGGGCGATCGGCGCGATCGACATGGCGCTGTGGGACCTCAAGGCGAAGATGGCCGGCGAGCCGCTGTGGCGAACCCTGGGCGGCGCGGACCGGTTCGTCCCCGGCTACGCCTCGGGGTTGGACATCGCCCTCGACGACGGCGCCCTCGCAGGCCTGTACGAGCGATTCGCTCAGCGGGGTTTTGTGGCTGCCAAGCTCAAGGGTGGCCTCGACGTCGCGCACGACCTGCGCCGGCTGGAGATGCTGCGAGACCTCCTCCGGCCCAACTCGGCGCACCCCGCGCTCATGTTCGACGCCAACGAGTCGTGGAACCGGTCCCAGGCCGTACGCTTCGTCGCGGCCCTGGAACGCACCATCGACCTCACCTGGGTCGAGGAGCCGGTACGCCGATGGGACGCGGCCGGGCTCGCCTCCGTCCGGCGGGGCATCCGAGCGGCGGTGGCCGCCGGCGAGAATCTCACCGGCCTCGAACAGTACCGGCCGCTCCTGGACGCCGACGCGCTGGACATCGTCCAGGTGGCCAACGTCTGGGGCATCACCCACTTCCTCCGCGTCGCCGCGGTGGCGCACGCCCGCGACCTGCCGGTCAGTCCGGTGGCGTACCACGGAAATCCGCTCGCCCACGCCGCCGTCGCGGTGCCGAACCACTTGGCCTTCGAGGTCCAGGACCTCTCGTTTCCGACCGGACTCGCCGTCGACCAGGAGTTCGAGGACGGTGGGATCGTCCTCGGCGAGGCGCCGGGCCTCGGCATCCGGGTCGACGAGAACCACATCAGTCCGGTGGACGCGGCGAACCCGGTCGCGGCGACCGCCGGGCCGCACGTGCGTCCCGACCGTGCCGGCCTGCGCCTCGTTCCGGGGTCCTGAAGGGGGCGGGCGGGACCGTGCTGCGGTTTGCGCGGTACCGGTCCTACGGTTCAGGCTCCTCGCGCCGCGCCTGGAACCGCCGGCGCTGCCACGAGTTGAATATGTGGTCGCGCATCGCCTGTTCCGCGGCCGGGGCGTCCTGGCGGGAGATGGCCTCCACCACCAGAGCATGCTCCTGCAGGGTGGACCTGAAGGCGTCCTGGTACCCCATCCCCTGGTACCGGCTGCTCTCCAGCGCCCGCAGGTACAGGCGCTTGGCGATGTTCTCGGCCAGCCGGTTCCGGGACAGCTCCATGATCGTCAGGTGGAAGACCACGTCCGCCTGCCGGAAGGAGTCGCTGTCATGCTGCATCTCGCGCATCGCTTCCAGCGTGTGCTCGACGCGGGTCAACTCCTCGGCGCTACGCCGGGTCGCCACCGTACCCGCCATCGCGGATTCGAGGCTGCCGCGCACGATCGTCAGTTCGTCCAGGATGCCCAGGGACTCGTCGTTGTCGATGAGTGCGGAGAGGACGACCGGGTCGAGCATGTTCCAGGAGCCGGAGCGGGCGACCTGGGTGCCGCGGCCCTGCGCCACGACGACGAGGCCCTTCTCCTCAAGCCGCTTGGCCGACTCGCGGATGACCGTGCGGCTCACGCCGAAATGCTCGCTGAGCGGACCCTCCGGTGGCAGCAACTCGCCCTCGGCAATCTCTGCGGTGACAATAAGCTCCACCAGCTCGCTCACGACCGCCACACCCAGCCGCTCCGCGGGCCGACGCGAAGGAAGGGCGAACGCGCCACCTGGAGCCGTCATAACTGCACTGTAACCATCAAACGCGACACCTACGTCCGACGCTTCGGCAAGGTCAGGTACGTCACGTACGCAAAGGCAGGAGCTCCCATGCCTGAACTGTCCCGCACCGTCCGCTTGGCATACGGGCGCACCGGCCTGCCGGTCGACCTCCCGGCCGCCCGCACCACAGTGGTGGCCCCGGCACACGCCGCCGCGGCCGAGGAGCCCGCGGCCGTCCTGCGCGAGGCGCTACGCCGACCGGTATCCGGCCCGCCACTGCGGGAGATCGTGCGACCCGGGCAGCGGGTCGCGGTGAGCGTGTGCGACGTGACCCGGCCGCAGCCCCGGCAGGCGATGCTGCGCGCGATCCTCGACGAGCTCGACGGCATGCTCGACCCGGCCGACCTCACCGTGCTGGTGGCCACC